>JBAULH010000172.1:0-28064 GCA_049578085.1 Candidatus Deferrimicrobiaceae bacterium | reverse complement strand
CCCTGGTGCCGGGTGATGCGTTAATTTCACATCCGAACCCGATACTTTGAACGATCCCGAATCGGCTTTCAGAACATAGTGCGCCGGCTCGTCCCGAAAATATACACCGGCAGACTCCCGCAGCAGCCCGAGAACGGCGAAAAGCGGTTCGATGACCGCGTACCCCGCCAGGAACCGTCCCGCCCGTTCCGGTTCCCCGGCGATATCGGCAGGCGCCAGCCGGTTCAACGCCCGCACGGCGTCGAAGAGGTGCCCCAGCGCTGCCGCCGTGTTGAAGTCGTCGTCCATCGCCTCGGTGAACCGTTTCTCGGCATCCCGGAGAGCGGCGAACTCGTCCCCGTCCGGCACGGACGATGCCTCGACTCCGGCGGATGAGCACGCCTCCGCCTTCTCCTTCACCCCGTAGAGACGGGTAAGGCCCGCCTTCGCCTCGGCCAGGCTTCTTTCGGTATAGTCGATTGGGCTCCGGTAATGGCTCGACACCAGGAAGAAGCGGAGCACGTCCGGCTTCACCTTCCCCAGCACGTCGCGCAGAGTGAAGAAGTTCCCGAGCGACTTGCTCATCTTTTCGCTGTCGACGTTGACGAATCCGTTGTGGATCCAGTATCGCGCGAACGGTTTGCCGGTGGCGCCTTCCGACTGGGCGATTTCGTTCTCGTGGTGGGGAAAAACGAGGTCCTTTCCCCCGCCGTGGATGTCGAAGGTCTCCCCCAGGTGTTTCATCGCCATCGCCGAGCACTCGATATGCCAGCCCGGCCTCCCAGGGCCCCACGGGCTCTTCCAGGCCGGCTCCCCGGGCTTCGACGCCTTCCACAGGGCGAAATCGAGGGGGTCCCGTTTCCGATCGTCCACCTCGACCCGGGCCCCGGAAAGCAGATCCTCGGGGTTTTTCCCCGAAAGTTTCCCGTACTCCGCGAAACCCCGGACCGAAAAGTACACGTCGCCGTTTACGGCGTAGGCCTTCCCCGAGGCAATCAGCCGTTCGACGAGATCGATGATCTCGGGGATATGATCCGTTGCCCGAGGCTCCGCGTCGGGGCGCACAAGACCCAACCTGTCGAAATCCTCGTAGAAGGCCTTGATGTACCGGTTCGAAATCGTGAGGTAGTCGGTCTTCTCCCGGTTGGCGCGCTGGATGATCTTGTCGTCGATGTCCGTGAAATTGCGCACGAACGTCACCTCGTATCCGCGGTACCGGAGATAGCGAACGATGATGTCGAAGGTGAGGTTCGCGCGGGCATGCCCGATATGGCACAGATCGTAGACCGTCACCCCGCACGCGTATATCTTCACACGACCCGGGGAAACCGGAACAAACGCCTCCTTCCTGTTTCCCAGCGTGTTGAATACGGTCAGGGCCATCAGGTCGTCCCCCTTTCCGTCATCGGTATCGATCCCCTGAGAAGAACCACGGCCCAGGCGGATATCCCCTCCCTGCGTCCCTCGAATCCCATCCCCTCGGTCGTCTTGCCCTTCAGGTTCACCCTGTCCTCGGTGAGGGACATCATCCCCGCGATTGTCGCGCGGATGGCCGGGACGAGGGGAGCCATCTTCGGCTCCTCGCAGACGACAACGGCGTCGAGCCCCACCAGCCCGAACCCTTTCTCCAACATCCTCCCGCGGGCGTGGGCAATGATGCTCCGGCTGGCGATTCCTTCCGTTTCCCCCCGCCCCGGGGGGAAGTGCTGGCCGATGTCCGGCTCCCCGAGCGCTCCGTATATCGCGTCCGCGATCGCGTGGAGGAGAACGTCGCCGTCGGAGTGGCCGAGAAGCCCTCGTTCGTGCTCGATCCGGAGCCCACCCAGCCAGAGGTCCCTGCCCTCGACCAGCGGGTGCGCGTCACCCCCGATCCCGATGCGGAAGTCAACCTGCTCGCGGAGCAGTCCCTCGGCTACGCGGAGATCCTCCGGGATGGTGATCTTGACATTCGCTTCCTCGCCCGGCACCGGAATAACGGGATACCCCGCCCCCTCGACGAGGGAAGCGTCGTCGGTCCCCTCTCTCCCTTCCCCCCGCGCCTTCTCGTAGGCGTCCCGAAGTATCCCGGCGCGGAATCCCTGGGGAGTCTGGGCAAGCATCAGTTCGGACCGGTCCCGGGTGCAGAGGGTCTTCTCCGCCCTGTCCCATTGCTTGACGGTATCCCGGACAGGCACGACAGGCACGACCGCCCCGTGTTCCCGAGCGAGTTCCGCGCACCTGTCCAGAAGATCCCGGGACACGAAGGGCCTAACGGCGTCGTGCACAAGAATAATTTCCGTTTCTTCGGGGACAGCCGCCAGAGCATTCCTCACCGAATCCTGTCTTTTCGCACCTCCGTCGATAACGGCGATTACTTTCGCCACATGTTGGTATGATTCCTTCACCTCGTTCGAAAGAGAGGGGGGAAGGGCAAGTACGACTCCGTCGATCCGAGGGGAGCCGGTAAAGGCCGACAGGGATCTGTCGAGGAGGGGGCGTCCCGCGAGAGGGAGAAACTGCTTGGGGAGATCCCCTCCCATCCGCTTGCCGTCCCCCGCGGCGAGAATGATCGCCACTACCCTTATCATCAACCCTCCGGAATTCTCGAATGGCGGGATTCCGGCCCGGGGGCCGAAAGAAACGAACGCGCGGAAGAGGGGAAGCCGGTCAGAGTTTCAGGAAGCGGCGCAGATCCGCCTCCACCACTTCCTCCGTGACGGACCTGGCGATCGAGATCTCCTTGACCAGGAGGGAGCGCGCCGTGTCGAGCATCTTCCTCTCGCCGAAAGAGAGAACCTTCTCCCCTTTGAGACGAAGAAGGTTGCGCAAAACTTCTGCGATTTCGAAGGGAGACCCGGACTTGAGCTTGTCCATGTACTGGCGGTACCGCCTGTTCCACGGCTGGGGGTCCACCCCTACGTCGCGACTCTGAAGAATCTTGTAGATGGACCGGACGGACTTGGAGTCCATGATCCGCCGTAGACCGACCTGCTCCACGTTCCCCATGGGGATCATGATCGTCACGCCGGTATCGAGAATACGAAGAACGTAGAACGATTCCTTCTTCCCCCCGGAGATCGATTTCGCTTCGATCGCCTGTACCATGCCGATGCCCTGTGCCGGGTACACAGCCAAATCCCCCACTTTGAAGTTCATTGGGACAGTTCCTCCGAGGAGCGAGCAGGAAGTGAAAATTTGATATTTAGGTAATGTATTATATGGGAATCCCTTGGGTCATGTCAATCGGGAGGTATCCCCAGATGCAGTCGACAGTATGGCATACCGACCTTTGCGCCCCCCCGGGAAGGAGCCTGATCGACAAGACGGGCGAACTCCTCCGGGCGGCGGGTATCTCCGGAAGGATCGGTCCGGGGGATCTTACGGCCGTGAAGCTCCACTTCGGGGAGAGGGGAAACGTCTCGTTCGTCCGGCCGGTATTCGTGCGGAAGATCGTCGAGGAGATCGCCGCGGCAGGCGGGAGGCCGTTCCTGACGGACACCAATACGCTGTACGTCGGCGGGCGCAGCAACTCCGTGGATCATCTCCGGACGGCCATCGCCAACGGCTTCGCCTTCGCGGTGGTAGGCGCTCCCCTCCTCATCGCGGATGGCATCCGGGGCGAGAGTTCGGTACGCGTCCCCGTGGAGGGGAGGATCTACACTGAAGTGGCGATCGGCGCGGATATCGTCAACGCAGACGCAATCGTGGCGGTGACCCACTTCAAGGGGCACGAACTCACCGGGTTCGGGGGGACGATCAAGAACCTCGGGATGGGGTGCGCCGCGCGGTCGGGGAAACTTGCCCAGCATTCCACGGTATCCCCGAGCGTCGACCCGGCGAACTGCACCGGGTGCGGGACGTGTGTCGCCCACTGCCCGGCCGGCGCCATCGAGGTCGTCTCGCAAAAGGCGCTCATTTCCCCGGGAACGTGCATCGGGTGCGCGGACTGCATCGTGGTGTGCCCGGAGCACACCGTGCTGATCGACTGGAACGAGGCTGCCCCGGCGGTCCAGAGGAAGATGGTGGAGCACGCGGCGGGTGCATTGCGGGGCAAGAAGGAGGCGTGCCTCTTCGTATCCTTCGTCATGCAGATATCCCCCTATTGCGACTGTTACGGAAACAACGACCGCCCCATCGCCCCGGACGTCGGAATTCTCGCCTCCGCCGATCCCGTAGCGCTTGACCAGGCCTGTGCCGATCTCGTCATCCGGTCCGCCGGGAAGGACCCCTTCCGGGAAACGCATCCGGGGATCGACTGGACGATCCAGCTCGCCTACGGCGAAGAGATGGGACTCGGGACAAGGAACTATCTCCTGGAAACGATATGACGCAGGGAAAGATGATCTTCGCGGGAATCGACATCGGGTCGCTTTCCACCGACGTCGTCCTGCTCGACTGGCAGGGGGAGATCGCCGGGGCGTCGGTCGTCGCGACGGGGGCCTCCGCGATGAAGGCGTGCGAGGAGGCCTTCTCCCGGGCTCTCGCCGAAGCAGGAGCCCCTCCCTCCGCCGTCGTCTTCACGGTCTCCACGGGATACGGCCGGGAGAGGGCAGTGTCCGCCGACCTGAAGGTAACGGAAATCACCTGCCATGCAAGGGGAGCGCGCCACCTGTTCCCCGAGGCCAGGACAGTGCTGGACATCGGGGGACAGGACAGCAAGGTCATTCGCCTGACTCCCGACGGGAAGGTGGCCGACTTCGCGATGAACGACAAGTGCGCGGCAGGCACCGGTCGTTTTCTGGAAGTCATGGCGCGTACGCTGGAGCTGGACCTCGGGGAGATGGGGGCCCGCTCCCTCCAGTCGCGAAGAAGGGTGCCGGTAAGTTCCATGTGCACGGTGTTTGCCGAGTCCGAGGTGATTTCGCTCATCGCCTCGGGGACATCTCCCGAGGACATTGCCCGGGGAATCCATCTCGCCATCGCAGACCGGATCGCCGCCCTCGCCGAAAAGGTGGGGATGGTCGCACCCGCCGTCATGACGGGCGGGGTGGCGAAAAACCCCGGCGCGCGAAACGCGCTCGAGGGGAAATTCGGCTTCCCCTTCCTCGTCCCGTGGGAACCCCAGCTGGCGGGGGCGCTCGGTGCCGCCCTTATCGCCCGGGAGAAGAGTCAGGACCACCACTGAAGGGTCCGGCGCCCTTCCAAGTGCCGACGGAAAGCGATTCCTCCCTGGGGCTACAGCTCTTGGTGCGTTTCGTAGATTTCCCGGAACCTTTCGGTATTCGCCCGGAAGATATCGAGAATGTCGGGGTCGAAGTGGTCGGGGGTCGTACGGCCGTCTCCTTCCGTAATAATCCTCACGGCCGTTTGGTGATCGAAGGAGGGCTTGTACGGACGCCTGCTCCGCAGCGCGTCGTACTGGTCGATGAGGTTCAGGATCCTCCCCTCGATGGCGATCTCCTTGCCTCTGAGTCCCTGGGGATACCCCTTGCCGTCCCACCTCTCGTGGTGATACAGGGCGAACTTCTCGGCGGAGCGCAGGTAGGGACTGTCCGAACCGCGGAGAATCCGCGCGCCGATCGAGGAGTGGGTTTTCATGATCTCGAACTCCTGCTCCGTCAGTTTGCCCGGCTTGAGGAGAATCGAATCGGGGATGCCGACCTTCCCTATATCGTGCATAGGGGAGGCGTAGAACATGACGTCGGCATCCTGCGGGGGGATGTCCATTTCCTTCGCGATGACCTCGGTGTAGTAACTGATCCGCTTGACGTGGACGTAGGTGTCCTCGTCCCGGTATTCCGCGGCGAGCGTCAGCCGCTGCACGGTGTCGAGAAGGGCCTCCCGAAGCTTTTTCGTCCGTTCTTCCACCTGCCTCTCCAGGATCCGGCCGTGGTCCTCGAGAAAGTCCTGGTACTTCTTGACCTTCAACAGGTTGTTGACCCGGACCACCAGTTCCGTGCTGTCTACCGGCTTGCCCAGAAAGTCGCTCGCTCCCGCCTGAAGCGCCGTGATCCGGGATTCCCGATCCGACTGGGAGGTGAACATCACGACGGGTATCCCCTGCGTTCCCGAGCCGTTCTTGAGACGGCGGCACGTCTCGATGCCATCCATATTCGGCATCGATATGTCCAGAAGGATGATGTCCGGGGATACCTCCATCGCCCTTGCCAGCCCCTCGAGGCCGTCCGAGGCCGATTCGACGACGAATCCCTGGTGCGTCAGGATCGCACCCATGACGTCCACCACCTCGGCCTGGTCATCGACAATCAGAATCTTTGCCCCGGCCGATGAGTGGTCCATTGTGCCTTTCCCCGCTTTCCTGTGGGTTCCCTTTTTATCGGATATACGGATCCATTTCTTTATTCTTTTTTTCCCGGACCGTTACCCGGCGGTTTTCTGCGCCCTGACTTCCTCCTTCACGTTCTCGAAGAAGCGGGCTATCTCCTCGGAAGTATTGTAGAAATGAGGAGATATGCGTATTCCTCCGTCCCGCGGCGAGCATACCGAATTCCGCGAAAGGAGCGACTTCCAGAGCCTCTTGGGATCCGCCCCGGGGATCCGGAAGGTCACGATCCCGGATCGCTCCTCGGGGTTGCGCGGCGATACGACCTCATACCCCGCCCGCAGCGCCGATTCGATCGCCTCATCGGTGAGATGCCTTACCCGCTCCCAGATTCGTTCCACGCCGATCGACAGGAGGAGGTCAAGCGACGCGCCGAACGAGGCGAGTCCCACGGTGTTGAAGCTCCCCGGTTCGAAACGGCGGGCATCCGGCGACAGACGGAAATCATACTGCTCGAAGTCGAACCGGTTCCGGACCGAATGCCAGCCGAGCACCACCGGCTCGACCATCTCCATCACTTCCCGGGAGATGAAAAACCCGCCGATCCCTTCGGGGGAAAGCATCCACTTGTGTCCGTCCGCGGCCAGGGCGTCGATCCCGTAGGCCTTGACGTCCATCGGGATCACGCCCAAGCTTTGGATCGCGTCCACGAAGAAGAAAATTCCCTGCTTCTGGCAGTACTCCCCGATCCCCGGGAGATCGTTCCGGAACCCGTTGGCGAATTCCACCGCGGACAGCGCGACAAGACGGGTTTTCCCGTCGCAAGCGGAGATCAGGTCCTCCTTTAGGACGCGACCCTCCTTTGCCTGCACCATGCGGACCTCGATGTTGTGCGCTTCGAGGCGCAACCAGGGATAGATGTTGGCGGGGAACTCGACGTTTGCCGTCACGAGGTTGTCCCCCTCTTTCCACGGAAAGCCCGCGGCGATGAAGGAGATCCCCTCCGACGTGTTCTTGATGAAGGCGACCTCGTCGCTCGAGGATCCGATCAGCCGGGCGAACCTGCCGCGCACCGCCTCCGACTCTTCCACCCACTTGCGGAGGCGAAACGCGCCTTCATCCCGGTACTGCTCCAGCAGACGCACGCCTGCCGACACGGAGGACGCGGGAATCGGAGAGACCCCTGCATGGTTCAGATAAAGGAGACGGGCGGCCACGGGAAACTCGGCGGTACGGATGGCTTCGACGTCGATCGGCACGGGCCTCTCCTTCCGGCATTGGGTGCGGCACCCCTATGGTACCAAGGATACCGCAGGTGTATGCGGTATAATATGCGGGTGAAATTGACAGACGGAAACATGCTGCGGTACAGCCGGAACGTCCTGATCGAGGAGATCGGTGCCGAGGGGCAGGAGAGGATTTTCGGCTCCTCCGTCCTCGTGGTGGGAGCGGGCGGCCTGGGGTCCCCTGCGCTTCTGTATCTTGCCGCGGCGGGTGTCGGCCGGATCGGAGTGGTCGACCGGGACCGGGTCGAGATATCGAACCTTAACCGTCAGGTGATCCATAAGGAGAAATCGTTGGGGCGCCGGAAGGTGGAGTCGGCGCGGGACAGCATCCGCGCGCTCCGGTCCGAGGTCCTGCTGGAAGAGCACGGATTCGCCGTCACGGTGGAAAATGCCGTGCAACTGTTCCGCCGATACGACGTCGTCATCGACGGGAGCGACAACTTCCCGACAAAATACCTGTGCAGCGACGCCTCCGTCCTGACGGGTATTCCGCTCGTGCACGCGGGAGTCCTGCGGTTCGGGGGTCAGATGACGACGGTGTTGCCCGGAAAGGGGCCCTGTCTGCGCTGCCTGATCCCGGATATTCCCCCCCGGCGGGACGCGCCCACCTGCGCCGAGGCGGGGATCCTGGGGGGCGTTGCAGGGGTCGTCGGGGCATGGCAGGCCGTGGAGGCGATCAAGATCATTGCCGGTGTGGGAGAACCGCTGTCGGGGAGGCTGCTCTCCCTGGACACCCTGGCCGGAACCGTTTCCGTGCATGCCGTTTCCCGTGATCCGCAGTGCCCCGCATGCGGGGAATCCCCCCGGATCCGTCTGCCCCTCGAAGCGTCCGAATACGAGCAGGATCGGAGTTGCGCACTATGAAAGAGGCCGTGAAACACCATCCGAAGCGCGCCGTAATGCTCCTGTCCGGAGGACTGGACAGCACGCTGGCCGCCAGGATGATGCTCGACCAGGGGGTGGAACTCTTCGCCCTCCACTTCACTTCCCCGTTCTGCACCTGCACGAGAGGGCCCGGGAGCGGCTGCCACTCCCAGGCGCAGATCGTCGCCGGGCGGATGGGAATTCCGATCAAAACGCTCTCGAAGGGAATCGAATACCTCGAGATCGTACGGAACCCGAGACACGGCAGGGGCGCGGGGTTGAACCCCTGCATCGACTGCCGGATATTCACGTTGAAAAAAGCACGGGAGTACATGGAACAGGTCTGCGCCTCCTTCCTCGTGACCGGCGAGGTGGTCGGCCAGCGCCCCATGTCCCAGCGCTCCGACGCCTTCCGGGTCATCGAGAAGCGAAGCGGGTGCCAGGGGCTGGTGCTCCGGCCCCTCTCGGCGAAGCATTTCGAGCCGACCATCGCCGAACGGGAGGGGTGGGTCGACCGGGAACATCTTCTCCACATCACGGGACGATCCCGCAAGGAGCAGATCCGGCTGGCGGAAAAGTGGGAGATCGGCGATTACCCCTGTCCGGCAGGGGGATGCCTCCTGACCGACAAGGTGTTCTCCCGCAAGGTCAGGGATCTCTTCGACCACTGCGCGAATCCGGATATGACGGATATCCACCTGCTGAAAATCGGAAGACATTTCCGGTTCCCCGACGGAAGAAAGGTGATCGTGGCGAGGAACGAGGAAGAGAACCGGAAACTGGAAGCGCTCGGCAAGGGGAGAATGCCCGTCTACGTCGCGATCGGGTTCCCGGGGCCCTCGATCGGGGTCGAGGCGAAAAACGGAGCGGTACCCGAAACCCTTCTCTCCCGGCTTTTTACCCGGTACAGCAAGCCGGGGACTCCTTCCCCCTTTCCCGTTCGGGAAGTGACTTCGGGGGGCGAGAGGGATATCTCCCTCCCTTCCCGGGACGATTTCTCGGAGGTGGAACGTGCGCTCCTCAGCTGACCCCCTGCCTTCCCATGAGCTTCCCCCGGCTCTCGCAACGAAATGGGAGTCTCTGCTCTCCTCGTTGGGCTCCCTGGGATCCTCCGTAGTCGCCTTCAGCGGGGGGGTCGACAGCACGTTGCTCCTGTACGCCGCTTTCCGGGCGCTCGGGGAAAAGACCCTCGCGGTCACCGCAACCTCCCCCACCTACCCGAAATCGGAGCGCGACGAGGCGGAGAGGATCGCCCGCGTATGGAACGTACCCCACCGTTTCGTGGAGTCGAACGAACTCGAGATTCCCGGATTCTCCGAAAACCCGCCCGACCGGTGCTACTTCTGCAAGAAGGAGCTGTTCGGCATCCTGTCGGAGATCGCCCGGGGGGAGGGGTACGTCGCGGTGCTGGACGGCACGAACAGCGACGACACCCGCGACTTCCGTCCCGGGAGGCGGGCCGCAAAGGAACTGGGAGTACGCAGCCCCTTGCTGGAAAACGGGATAACGAAGGAGGACATACGTGCGTTGAGCCGTCATTTCCGCCTGCCCACGGCGGACAAGGGTGCGTTCGCATGCCTTTCCTCGCGGTTTCCGTACGGGACGGCGATCAACGCCGATAAATTGCGGCGGGTGGAGGCCTGCGAGGAGATCCTCCGGGGATTCGGCTTCCGCCAGTTCCGCGTCCGCGTCCACGGGAACGTGGCGCGGATCGAGGTCGGGCAGGAGGAAATCCCGCGCTTGTTCGAGCCGGAGATTTCGCAAGCCGTCCACGGGGGGTTCCGGGAAAACGGGTTCCTCTACGTGGCCGTCGACCTTACGGGATACCGAACCGGGTCGATGAACGAGGGGGGGCTCGTGGCGGGACTTCCCCCGGACCTCGACCCCTGATCTCTTCCCTAGACGGATATGCGGAGCAGATCCTCGGCGAGAATGACCTCGCCGGAGAATGTTTCCCGGCACTGGCCGAGAATGTCCGACCCCTCGCACTCCGGGTAGAAATGGGTTAGAACCAGCCTCTTTACCCGTGCCTCGGCGGCAACTTCCCCGGCCTCGCCGGGGGTCAGGTGCCCCTCCACTTTTCGCTCGTTGGGAAACGAGCACTCGAAGACGGCCACGTCGGCGTTTCGCGCCGACTCGACAAGCCCCTCGCACACATCCGTATCCCCGGAAAAGGCGACCGCCTTGCCCGCCTCCGGGTCTTCGACGCGGTATGCGACGCTCTGAGGGGTGTGCGAGACCGGCACGGCGGTCAGAACCAGGGAGCCCAAGGATACGGGCCGGCCGGATATCTCCTTGACCAGGAGAGGATATTCCCCCCCTTCCACCCAGGATCCGTAGACCCAGCGCAGCCGTTCGTAGAAATCGAGGAATCCGGGTGCACCCAGAAGGGTCAGGGCCTTCCTGCGTCCGATCCCGGCGTTCCTGAGGCTGAAGAGCAGGGGAGCGAGCTCGGCCGTGTGGTCCAGGTGCAGGTGGGTGAACGCCACCGCATCGGGGGCGGCAAGGGATACCCCGAGAACCGCAAGCTTCTGGAGCGTCCCCAGGCCGGCGTCGACCAGGAGCGTGCACCCGCCATGGCGAACCATGTGACCCGCGGAACCCCTGCGGGGATGGGGCACGGCGGTCCCGGAGCCAAGAACGATGCATTCCATACCGGTCGCCCCGTTGCTCCCGCGGACGGTACGGTCAGAACCTGCCATAATTAATTGAGAATGTTCGATTTGAAGATGAGTTTTTCGTGGTCCTCCCCGTCTTCGGGGAAACTGGCGTGTCCGAAGCGCACATCGACCTTGAGATCCTTCATGGTCCTCCGGATCTCCTCCACCTCGTCGATAATCGATTTCTTGATCCGGGGAATCGCGCTCATCTTGCCGTCCTCCGCCTCCGGAAGGATCATCCCGAACTTCCACTCGCTGATTCGGGCCACGACGTCGTATCCCCGGAGAGCGGTCCGAATGACCTTCGCCAGCCGCTTGACTACCCACTCCTCCCTGTCGATGGCGGAAAATTCTCGTACGGGAACCCGGGGGATCACTTCACAGATCATGAGAACGAGCCGGCGCCGGAAGCGCCGTCCCCGGCTCAACTCGTGGAGGAGGCGGGACTGGAAATACTGCAGGGTCGGAAGGCCCGTGGACTCGTCGAGATTTTTGAGCTTTTCGTTCCTTTCGAAGATGATCGCATTTCCGATGGCCTTCTCCACGTACCGGATGAACTTCTCGAACGTTCCCATGTCGTCGCTGTTGAAGGAAGCCGGGTAAAACGTCTTGTGCGGAAACTTGTCGAACAGGGAGACAGTGCCGATGATTTCTCCGTCGCGGTTCAGGGGAAGCAGGATCATGGTGCGCGCCACTCCGGAGAAATCCTTCCACTTCTCCTCACTGGCCGTATCCCGGACAATAACCGAGGGCGCACCCCTCAGCACCTCGGTGACCCCCTTCATGTCCATTCGGAAGAGGTCCTGCTGGTCCGCCTCCCCCTTCATCCCGTAGAACTCACGGATCCTGTATTTGCTGGCCTGGGGGTCGAGCAGGCGGATGATGCACGACTCCGCCTCCATGATGAGGGACGCGGACGTCGCGATAAGGTGCAGGAGGCGGGAGATATCCAGGGTGGAGATGATGTTGATGCCGGCCTCGTTGATCGCGGCAATCTTCGTCATCCGCTGTGCCGTGGTTTCCTCCCGGAGAGATATTCCCACGGAATCGGAGAGCAGGAGCGCGGCCTCTCCCAGAACCCCGACCTGCTCCTCGGCCACCCCGTTCTGCGACACCGACTGAACCACAAGAACGCCGAGCGGAACATCGGCCGAAACGAGAGGGAAGAAGAACATTTCGCCCCGGAAGCGGCTGTCTGTCGACCGATGCACCTCGCAAAGCGTGATCGACCTCCGCTCGCGAAGGGCCAAATCCTCGATCGTGCCCGCGGAGGAATGGTGGACGATCTGGGCGGCCGGGGAGAGGCGAAGAGTGGTCGTTCTGAGGTAGAAATCTTCGGTGTCCCTGTCGAAGAGGAGGATCGAGGACACCGCACTGGGGAGAAATTCTCCCGTCGCCTCGCAGAACTCCCGGAGCCTGTCCTCGATCGGTTTCCCCGACCTGAGGATTTCCCCTACGTTCCGCAAATAGTCGGCAGGCATTTTTCTACCGTCCCTCCTCCATGGAGATGCGGATGCGAATGTGCACGGGATTCCCCTCCGCGTCGAGGAATACCGCGGGCAGCACGGCGTGCCCTTCCGGGGAAACGAACACGCCCTCGAACTTCAGGAAGGTAAGCCCCTCTCCCTTCACTTTCAGGGAAATGCCGGGATCGGAAACTTGCGCCTCGGCGGATTCCTCGAACCTCTCGGGAATCTCGATCTCGATCTCGTCGGGCATGTCGGGAAGGGGGGAACCCGTTTCCTCCTGCGCCAGCTCCTCCCGGCTTTCCCCCTCCCCGTCGGACGTTTCTTCGGGGTAAGAGGCCGGGGAAATTTCTTTCGGCGGGATGATCATCTCCACGCCTTCCGGAATCTCCGTCGTCTCCGGGATCTCCTGCACCTCCGGGATCTCCTGCATCTCCGAGATCTCCTGCACCGCGGGGATCTCCTCGATCTCGGAGATCTCCTCGAGCATATCCATTCCCTCGGGGGATGGCTGTTCATCCGCAGCAATTTCGGTGATCCCGGCGATCTCCTCTTCCTCGGTCGTATCCCCCGGCAAAAGGAGGGTCTTGCGAAGGTGGGCGAACACAAGGCGCGAGATGCCCACCAGCGTCTCCGTCACGCCCCGCCCGTCCTTTGCGATTCCCTCGAAAACGGGAACGGCCATATCGTTCAATCGCTTACTCATCTCCTGCACGGACGCGATGTTCTTGAGGTCCCGTTTGTTGTACTGCATCACGAACGGAAGCTCTGCGAGCTTTTTTCCATAGGTGGAAAGATTCTCGTGCAGGTTTTTCAGGCTCTCGATATTGCTGCCCATCATATCGACCTGGGAATCCGCCACAAACACAACACCGTCCACACCTTGAAGGACAAGCCGCCTCGTGGCGTTGTAAAAGACCTGGCCGGGAACCGTGTAGAGGTGAAACCGCACCCGGAATCCCTTGATCTTCCCGAGGTCCAGCGGCAGAAAATCGAAGAAGAGCGTCCGGTCGGTCTCGGTAGGAAGGGAGATCAGTCTGCCCTTCTGTTCCGGCTTCAGGAGTTGGTGCACCATTTCAATGTTCGTGGTCTTGCCGGAAAGGCCCGGGCCGTAATACACGACCTTTGCGCTCAGCTCTCTCGTGGCATAGTTGAAAAGTGCCATCCGGCCTCCCTACTTTCTGGTCTGGATCAACCGCTTATGCGCTTCCCGGCGGATGATTATCGAGACGTTCCGGTTGCGGGCCAGAATACCCAGATCGCTGTTGGGAAGGTGCCCGAGGAATCGCAGCGCGACAGCGGGGGGCGTCCTCGGGTTCGACACCAGAAGGATCTTTACCCGCAGGTTCTTCGACCATTCCCGGTTTTCCGCGATGCTGCGAAGAACATCCTCGTTCGTCTGGGCGGATCCGGCGTATGCGATCACATCGGATTCCGAGATCCGGGGGCTGTTCACCAGCGCCCGGGCGACCAGGCTGCTCGGATCCCGGGAGAGAATCAGCCGGACTTCCTTGTTTCCCTTCGAGGTCATTTCCACCTTCTGCGGGACCGTCAGTTTGGCGATGTACGATTGCAGGGACGCCCGTACGTTTTCGTCGACCGCATGGTCTTTCGTCAGGCTGACCCGGACTTTCCGCGCGTTGTCGCTCATCATTCCTCGACCTCTTCTCCCATCTCCTTCTTGGTCTCGGCGACTACCTTCTCCGCGATCGCGGCGGGCACCTCCTCGTAAGAGGACATCCGCATGGTGAACTGTCCCCTGCCCGAAGTGATCGAGCGGAGATCGGACGAATACCTAAGGATCTCGGCCAGCGGGACGAACGCTTTGATGATCTGGCTCCGTCCCCGGGCTTCCACGCCCAGCACACGCCCACGGCGGCTGTTCAGGTCGCCGATGATGTCGCCCACACTTTCTTCCGGCACAACGATTTCCATTTCCATGACAGGCTCCAGCAACACCGGCTTCGCCTCGAGCGCCGCCTTCCTGAAGCCCAGGGATCCTGCGATCTTGAACGCCATCTCGGATGAATCGACGGTGTGGAACGAACCGTCGAACACGGTCACCTTGGTGTCGACCACAGGATAGCCCGAGACCACCCCCTTGGTTATCCTTTCGATAACGCCTTTCTCGACCGCGGGGATGTACTGTCTCGGAATCGCGCCCCCGACGATCGCGTTGACGAACTCGAAGCCGGCGCCGGGAGGGAGGGACTCTACGCGAAGCCAGCAGTCCCCGTACTGGCCGCGCCCCCCGGTCTGCTTCTTGTATTTGCCCTGTGCCTCTGCGGACCCCTTGAGGGTCTCCTTGTACGGAATCTTGGGGGTGCGAAGCTCCACCTCGACGCCGAACTGGCGGCGGAGCTTCTCGACGGACACCTCGAGGTGGATTTCCCCCATTCCGGAGAGGATGAACTCCCGGGTCTGCGGGTCCTTTCCGAACTGCAGCGTCGGATCCTCCTCGATCATCCGGGAGAGGGAGCTGCCCAGCTTGTCCTCGTCGGACCTGGTCTTTGGCCGGATCGCAAACGAGATCACCGGCTCAACCACCGGGGGCTGTGGGTAGAGGATGGGATACTTCGGGTCGCATAGCGTATCGCCCGTGGACGTCTCCTTGAACTTGGCGACGGCGACGATCTCTCCCGCGGAGGCGGACCCGACGGATTTCTGCTTTTTCCCTTCCAGTTGAAAAATCTGTCCGATCCGCTCGGTGGTGTTCTTTCCGGAATTCCGGGGGGATATGTCGGTAGTAAGCGTCCCGGAATAGATTTTGAAGATGGAGAGCTTACCTGCGTATGGGTCGGCAAGAGTCTTGAACACCAGGGCGGAGAACGGGGCATCGACGGATATCGGCCTCATTTCCTCGGACTTCGACTTCGGATTCGTACCCTTCACCTCCTTGCGGAAAGAGGGGTCGGGCAGAACGAAGTTGATCATGTCCAGAACCGGGTGGATGGCAATGTTGCGCAACGCGGATCCGCAAAGTACCGGAAGGATTTTCATCGCCTGGACGCCGGAGGTAAACCCTTTGCGAATCTCCTCCTCCGTGAGGGAGGTCTCCTCGAGATACTTCTCCAGCAGGAAATCGTCTGATTCCGCCGCCGCCTCCACCACCTTCTCCCGCCCCTTCGCAGCGGCATCCTTGAGTTCCGGAGGAACATCGGTCACCTCGAACTGACCGGACTCCTCCTTGTAGATGTACGCCTTCATCCGGAGCAGATCCACGACTCCGCGGAAACCCGCCTCCGAGCCGAGAGGAAGCTGGATCGGAACGGCGTTGACCTTCAGAATTTCGGAAATCTCATCGACCGCCTTTGGAAAGTCCGCCCGATCGCGATCCATCTTCGAGACGAACGCGATCGTGGGAACCCCCGTATCGCAGGCCAGATGCCACATCTTCTCCGTCTGCACTTCGACGCCGGAAACCGCATTCACCACCAGGACCGCGCCGTCCAGCTGGCGGAGGCAGGCATGCGTGTCGGCCTCGAAGTTGATGTAGCCGGGCGTGTCGGCCACGGTCACCGCGACCTTGTTCCACTGGTAATGGTGAAAGGAGGTGCTGATCGTGATCTGTCGGCGGATCTCCTCCGGGTCGTAGTCGAAGTTCGAGCTGCCGTCGTCCACCCTCCCCATCCGCTCCGTTGCCTTCGCGTTGAAAAGAAGAGCTTCCGCCAAAGTCGTTTTCCCTGCACCGCCGTGGGCGATTATCCCCACATTTCTCAGTTGATGAATGTCCACATCCCGCTCTCCCTCCTGCGAAATTCGCTTCCCATCATGTCCCGGGCGTACGGTTCCTCTCGTATATAATACGCAGCCCCTCAAGAGTCAAATTCTCATCAATTACCTGTATTTTGGCAGACTCGCCGGCGATGGCTGTGGCCAGACCGCCGGTGGCGACGACGATGGGGTCCGTGCGTACTTCCTTCCTGATCCGGTCGATGATCCCCTCCACGAGGGAGAGATAGCCGAAGAACAGACCGGACTGCATGGCCGCCACCGTGTTTTTTCCGATCACGGTCGGCGGTTTGGCGATCTCGACCTTCGGTAATTTCGACGCCTGCCGGAAGAGCGCCTCGGCAGAGATACTCGCTCCCGGAGCGATGACTCCGCCCATGTAGTCCCCCCCCGGAGAGACGTAGTCGAACGTGGTTGCGGTGCCGAAGTCCAGGACGATGCATGCGCTCTTGTACTTCGCAAACGCCGCGACCGCGTTGACGATCCTGTCCGCGCCGACCTCCTTCGGGTTGTCCATCTTGATGGAGATTCCGGTCTTCACGCCGGGCCCGACGACAAGAGGCGTGATGCCGAAGTAGCGTGTGCACAGGTCCACGATCGTCGGCGTGAGAGGCGGAACGACGGAGGAGATGACGATTGCGTCGACCTCCCGGGAGGAGAGATGGCTCCCTTCGTAGAGGTTCCGGATGAGGATCCCGTACTCGTCGCTCGTCTTCTGCTGGTCGGTCCAGACGCGCCAGTGGTGCAGGAGGTTCTCCCCCTCGTATACTCCCAGGACCGTGTGCGTGTTCCCCACGTCGATGACGAGCAGCATGGTAAGGCCCTCACCTCTCGAATTCGACGATTTCCCCGCTGTGGATCCGTTCCTCCCTGCTCGCGCCTTCCCGCCGGAAGAGAAGCATCCCGGCCTCGTCCACGCCTGTGGCGACCCCTCGCATGTCCCCTTCCCGATTGCGCACCACCACCCGCTTTCCCGAGAGCAGGGAACGGCGGTTCCATTCCGGGAGAAGGGGGGCAAGCCCCCCGGAAAGAAAATCCCGGTACGATTCCGCAAAACAATCGAGAAAACGGGCGAGAACCTCTGTCCGACGGAAGCTCTTCCCGGTAGCCAGCCGAAGCGAGGTGGCGGTTCGGGAAAGGGCCCCGGGAAAATGGGAAGCTTCCGAGTTCACGTTCAGCCCGATTCCGATCACCACGTGACGAAGGCGGTCCGCATCGGTGGACATTTCGGCCAGGACCCCCGCCGCCTTTTTCCCTGCGAGGTACAGGTCGTTGGGCCACTTCAACCGGGCAGGAATCCTTGCCACTTCCTCAACCGCCTTCGCCAGAGCCACCGCCGCCACAAGGGTAAGTTGCGGCGCCTGGGGGGGATCGATCGGGGGCCGCAGGAGAAGCGAAAGATAGAGGTTCACCCCGGGAGGGGATTCCCACCGGCGGTCGAAGCGGCCCCGGCCGCCGGTCTGGGCGTCCGCGCACACGACCGTCCCGTGAGGGGCCCCTTTCTCGGCCGCTTCCGCGGCCCGGCTGTTCGTGCTGTCGGTGACGGGGAAAACCACGAAGGAATGCCAGAACGACCGGGAGGAAAGACGCGGGAGGACGTCGGTCTCCTCGATCACGTCGGGGCGCCCGAGAAGCCGGTAGCCGGCCCCCCGGGCCCCTTCAATCCCGAAGCCTCGGCGTCGCAATGTCCTGATCTGCTTCCAGACCGCAGCGCGGGACGTTCCCAAACGCCGCCCGATATCTTCGCCGGAAACGAACCGCCCCTGGTTTTTCTCGAGTATGCGCAGGAGCAGATCCCCCATGCCTCTCCTTCGGAAAACCGTGAAAAACCCTTTGTTCCATTAAGCATTTAACGTAAGAGGAAATCAACCGAAAGATCTCAGGAAATGCAACAACCCCGCGGTGGACAGGGGTTGGGGGGATGAAACAACTGTTCATTTGCGCTTGTAAAGATACCACATATCGGATTCCGCCGCGAGTCGGAAACGGTCGTGAAGCCCTGGTTCGTAAATCCTGTAAAATCCGTCGAAATAAACCCCTGGCGCCGCGGGCCGTTTCGGAACCATGATGACATCCGCGTTCCCAAAAAACCTCTCGTCCGAAGGCCGATGCGTATCGCTGAGGGTATATCGATAGGCGGCTGCGGCAATTCCCCCGGTGGCGGGTCTGCGGCCTAACGCAAAGGGAAACGGATTCATCATATCCATTGTCAAGACCGTTTCGTCGGAGCCGGTACTTTTTCGAAGCAGACGAATCCCCTCATTGACATATGTCGTGTATTGGCGGCCGTTGCTAGTCGGTTCGGATAGTCCATCATAAAGAATCAGGGGAACCAGACGTGGCTCTGTAAATCGTTCGACCGAGCCAAGGTTCGGGGGGTTGGCTTTCATCAACACGCCGTACGCCAGACCGGAACACCCCAAGGCGAACTGTACCAGAAAGAAAATGCTTCCTGCGACCATTACTATGCGGCAGGCGGGTCGGGCGGGGTGCGCTTCCTGATCCGCCAGCATGCGGTTGCGGACAATGGCGCGATTCGCCGCGAAAAAGCAGAAAATCGTTGAGAGCGGCAATTCCGCAGGTTGCATATTGGTGAAAAGCAGGAGCATGTCCGCGGTAAACACCAGGGCGGCGAGGAGCAGAGGATTGAAGTAGCGCCGCCTTGTCTGCGTGTTCGTTTCGACAAGCGAACCAAGGACAGCCAAACAGACGATGAAGACGAGGTATGGTGTGCTCATAAGGAGTTTCCAGCTCAGGTGATAAACGGAAAAGCCTTCCGACCTGGCACCGGCAGCCATCTTCAAGTCTCCGAGGACCGCCGGAATATCGAACCCGAGGTAGGTGAGGAATGCGATGGAAACGACCGAAAACCCGATGAACATCCTCAGGAGGTGTCGGCGGGAAAGATCCCGGAGTAGAACGGATGTCCCGATCAGCAGGGCGGCGACAAAAAAATAGCTGATTTTGAGAAACAGAGCCAGGGCTGCCGCGACTCCGGTGGAGAGACCGCCGATCCATTCTTCCGTTTCCCGCCTTGTTGTTCCAACCGTCCCAAAGGATTCGAGCATGACCAGACCGAGCAGGGCGTAGCCGTACCGGTTGGGGACCATGGCGTGGCTCGTATGAAAAACCCCCCAGCCCAGGGAATATGGCGCCACAACCAGGACGACCAGATAGAGGCTTATCAGAACTCTGGGGATGGGATCCAGGCGGTCACGACCAAGGCGGAAACACCATACGCCGATGAGAAGACCCACCATGGCGCTGCCATAACCGACACCATCCACCGTGTAGCCGGATAACACCAATCCCAATCCGGAGACCAGGAAGGTTACCGGACCCCAGGGGCTCGCGTAGTCCACGTGCGGACGTTGTCCATTGACGACACGCCAGCCATTATCGAGAAGGAAAAAGATATCGTGGCCGAATACCCGGGTCGGGACAGCACCGATGAACACCGCTGCGCCGCAAATCGCAACAAGGCAAACCGGGAAGACATACCAGCTCCAGAAAAACCCGCCGGAGGCGCTCGAGCCGGAATTCGTTCGGCGATGGAACAATGGGACCGACTCACCTTGAGGAGATGATTCGATTGAAGTCCTCATAATTTATGACTATTTTATTCCCAGTCCTTCGGGAAATCGTGAAAAACTCTTCGTTCCATCAGGTATTTACCGTATGAGGAAATCAACCGAAAGATGGGGAAGAGCCTGTTGACGGGAAAAACGCGTGAGGCTTTTGTCGGGTGCGCCGGTCATTGCCGCCGGAGCCCCCTTTGCGCGTGGATCTTGTCGAGTAGGGCGAAATCGGTTCTGACCGAGGCGATTCTCTCCCCCCGCTGGCGTATTTCCGTTTCGCGAATCGGGCCGAGCCTGCCCGAAGATGCCGACAGGTGGACCACCTTGTACGGGTCGATACCCATGATGCGTGCGCAGGTGGCGTCCAGCGCCGTCAGGTTGCGCCCCATCACGATCACTCCGGCGTGATGCGGGTTGCCCATGATCGGTCCGTCCCCCTCCATTCCCACGATGCCGTCCACGATGGCAAAATGCGGCTTGACCGTCGCGTTGATATCGTAAATGCACCGGTCAATCCCTTCCCAATGAAGGACGTTCTTGGGCCACCCGTAGTATATCCCCGGCATTAGGCCAAAAAGGTTCTTCATGGAGAGGGTCACCCCGGTCCAATGATGCGTTTTCATCTTGGCCACGGAAACCACCCAATCCGCTCGCAAAAGAGCTGCCGGCAGCGTCAGGGTAGCAAGCCGGCTCTGGCGGCCCAGATTCTTTGCCGCGTATCCCGGCTCGTAATTCAGGTCTACGAACGGAATGCGTTCTCCCGCAAGCACATCCCCCAGACCGGACTCCTCCAGCACGAGGACCGTATCCCGGGAGTGGCCGGGTCCTTCCCCGACCAGGACCTCGGAAGCCCCCAGCCGCAGGAATGCCTCCGCCGCCGCGCGGACGACCCCGGGATGCGTGTTGATGTGGCCTGCCCCCAGGTGCGGCTCGATCAGGTTCGGCTTGAGAAGGATCCGTTTCCCCCGGATCTCCTCCGTTCCCACCTCCAGCTCCCGGAACCCTTTCCCAAGAGCCGATACGATGTCCGCTTCGTAATTTGGAACCTTTGCGACGAACGTGTCGGCACGCCAATCCCGTTTCGTACAACCGCCCAACACGGACAAGGAGCCTGATGCCGCGATTCCCCATCCCAGGGAACCCAGAAGGAACTCGCGTCGCCCCCAGTCAACCTTCTTCCGGGTATTGTCCCGCGGGGTCATTTTAACGTGTCCCCTGCCTTCCCACGACGCTTCCCAGTCCGCCGGTCGCGAGGAAGGCCAGCAGAAGCAGGGACAGAAGCGTCGTATCGTAAGGGCCGTATTTTCGCTGGAGTTCGAAGCTTTCCCGCAACCAGCGCCTTGCATTTCCCGGTCGTGCTTCCCAGGCTCCGAGACCCAGCAGGCCCCAGCCGAGGGACAGCGGTGCCCGCACATGCGTGAGCCGGTCTTCCAGATATCCCAGGCTTCGGGCAACATCGTTCCGCAACACCCGCCCGGCCAGGGCATCGAGCGCAAGCCCCGTGTTTTCCGGCTGGGGATACAATTCCTGCCCGTAAACGGACGTATTTCCGTAGTTCCACCCCCCCGCGGTCAACTGCCGGTCCATCAGCATTCGTATGGCCTCCCGCGTCCGCCCGTTTTCTCCTTGTCCCGCGGTTTGAAGGGCAATCAGGGAGAGTGCCGTCGGTTCGACCATGGAGTGGGAACCGGTGATCCAGGGCCAACCCTTTACCGAAGTGTCGTGCTTTACGGGTGCCTCCGGATCTTTCACGAAGTGACGGCCGGTCGTTTTTTTAAGGAACGCAATCGCGCGGGATTGCGCCTCGCGATGCGCGGGCGAACCCTCCCATGCCAGAACCGCCAATGGGGTGGGCCAGAAGGCCTCCGGGTGCTCCGAGGATACGCTCACCCGTCCGTCCTCCTGTTGCTCGCCGGCAAGTCGGTCCCGGGCCTCCCCGAGGAGGCCCTCATCCGTCCCGGTAGCGGTCAGTGCCATTGCGGCCCACGCCGTGGCATCGGCTCGGAATTCTTCCCCCGGCCGATTCGAAAATCCCCCACTGTCAAGTCCCCTGCTGCGAAGTGCCTCCAGGAGCAGGGAGATTTCGGAACCTCGCCCCTTCATCCCGTCCGCCTATCCGGACATCGTTTCATTTTTCATTCTGGCAAACCGGTGCTCTGCCCCCGGAGCATGAAGGAAAAAACATATTCTGCAAAGCTCAACGGCCGCGATCAGGAAATCGAAGGGTCTGACTTTTGAGCCCTTCACATCGGTCCATTCTTCGAGTGGGTACTCGACAGAGGAGGTAACCACAGGGGCATTTCCCCCATACCTTTCAAGCATCAGAAATCGCGCCAATATTTCCACATCAAAGGTCCAGTTCACGCGAAACGGTTTCCCGAAGACGATCCTCAACTCTTCGCTGTTCTTGAAGATCTTGGCACCGCACTGAGTGTCGTATACCGGCAACCCCGTCACAAGGCTGGCAAACGTGGCGTAGAATCTGCCCGGATAGTGCCTCAGTGCCCTCCTTTCGATTTTTCGCCCCAGGAGCTTAACGCGAGACCCCATCACCAAGCGGACGCCCGGGGCTTCCAGAATTTCACAGAACTTCGTGATGGCGTTGAGGGGAGTAGACAGGTCTGCGTCCCAATATCCGATATTTCGGTAATCCGACGTAAATGCCTGTAAAAAGCCCTTCCGCACGGCCTCCGCCTTGCCCGAGTTCTTCTCCAGCGAAACCCTTGCCATCTGCGAGGGGTTCGATCGGCAAACCGCGGCCAGGATCTCCCTCGTCCCGTCGGTGCTTCCGTCATCGACAAAGAGAAAATGCAGCTGTCCGTCCTGTTCCGTCGCCCGGATAAATTCCTCGCCCTTCAGGCGGCCGGCTTCATTGCAGCAGGGGACGATTATCGATGTTTTCTGCATAACGCCCACACGGTAAGGGGGAACTGCTGCTCCGACAGGCCTATGTCGACGCCGGTAATGAAGCCGATCGTTGTGTCTTTCGCAAGCTTCCGGCTGGTGAATCCATCTCCCCATCCGACATCCAGTATCCGAAGGTCCCTTTCACGAATTGGAATTCTCCGGCATATCGTCCTCATTGCCTGCAGCCGGGAAAGTGCCCTTGAATGTCGTTTCCCTTTGGAATCCATTCGTTTCCGTAAATTCATAAAGAGTCTCCTGTGAACGTCAGACATCCTCTTCCCCGGTCTCGGGAAGGACAGGCGACACGTTCCCGAACTTACGGATGACATCCCGGTATTCCGGGGTCTGCTTAACGAATATATTCGCCACCTTGTCGGCGTAGATCAGATGCCACCCTCCCCTTTCGTACAGCGACCGGGAAAGAAGGGAATCCGCATCAAAGAATATCCAGCCGATATCGTATTTCCCGATCACCTTCTCCCATCCCGTCTCCAGGCCAATGACCCTCATGTAATCCTTCAGTCTCTCGGCACCGTACATGTCGGATCGGCCGTCGAAAAAGACTCGGTATTGGGGATAGGCGGCGTAGATCACGTAATCCCCGAACTCGTCGTTGTTGAACATGTTCCCCGTAACGTGTTCCTTTTTCAGAAATTCCACCGCATCGACCGGTTTTTTCGTTCTGTCGAACCGAAATTCCACTTTCCCCGTGGCACCGGCCCACGTCACGAGGAGCAGGCCGAGAATCACCCATGCATGTCCTTTCACCGAGGTATCGGCTGCGGCAATGTGATCCGACTTGTTCCGAAACGCCGAAAAGCGCGTTCCTTCCTTCCGGGCGAGGGCGGCGCCGGCCTGCCTTGCGAGAACCGGGGCGGTGACGATGCAGAAAAGGGGGATATATCGCGCGGAATACAAGGACATGTCCAGGAATATCAGGAGGAGCGCAATCTCGACGAAATCGAGCTTCTTCACGGAAACGGCGAGGATGGCGATCGTCATCAGCAGGAGATACTTGAAGGGCATCACCTGGTGAAAATTCGGAGACAGGAATTCGTTCACGTTGTCCATGAGAAACTTCTGCGAGACCAGGCGGAACGGGAAGAAAAGAATCTGATGCCCGTACGGATTTATCAGGGAAACAAGAAGACAGGCGAAAAAGGTTATCCCGAGGAACAGGGCGTTGCGCTTTGCTTGCTCCCTCCCCTCGCGGGTGGAATACCGGAAGGCAATCAAACTGCCAAGGGAATAAACCGAGAGGAACAGGAACCCCCCCATGAATCCCCCGTGCAGGTTGACCCAGAGGAGCATCAGGGGAGGCAGAAGATATAACCGGTTTTTCCGTTCTTTCCGGAAATCCTCCAGGAGGCGGTACCATACCACGGTGAGGATCAACGAAAAGATGTGGGGCCTCGCCAACCAGTGCAGGGTGGAGGAGAAGATGACCAGGAACAGGATCACCACATCGGAGATGATATTTCCACCGCAGGATCGCAGCATTCGGAAGAGCAGCGGGTAGGTAAAGGATATGAGCAGGATAAAAAAGAGAACGACACCCGTGAGGCCGAATGCCCTGTGCAGCAGTCCCATGATGACTTCGGATAGCCATTCGTGGGCAGTCCATTTCGGCGGCGGGGAAAGGAAGGAGAAGATGTCGTGGTCCGGAACGGTGAAGGTGCTCAGGATATATTCCCCTGCCCGGATGTGGTAGCCAGTGTCCGCATCGTTCAGGAGGATGGACCCCGAATAAAAGGAGAGGGCGAGGAATATCGCCAGGAACAGGCATTGCCCGATCGAAGGAAGGAAGTACTTCGCCTTGCTATTCATTGGATCAGGAGGGCGCGATAAACACGAAGGGATACAGGACCTGCACGGTGCGCCCCCCGGTCGGCTCGAACGTCCATCGGCGCACTTTTTCCAGGACGCTTGCGATGAATGCGCCGTCCCGGAAAGAGGATTCCACGGAATCGGCGCGCGAAACTTTTCCGGAAGGGTCGACCTGGAACCGGACCACCAGCCTTCCCCGCACCTCCGGATTGCGGCGGTAGGCGGAGGAATAGGCTTCCTCCAGTTCCGGGAGATATCCGAGGACTTTCCTGCGGATCATGTCGCGGATCCATTCCGGGATCGGTTCCCCTTGGGACGATCCCACCCCACCGAACATGACCGACGCATCGATTTCCCTGCCGGTCCCGACTCCGGCGATTCCGGAGTGGCGAACCTTCCCCTCCAGTCTCGAGATCTGGCCAAGGAGTGCGCTGTTTTCCGGGGCAACCGCGGGTGCGAAATCTCCCGGACGGGGGGATGCATCGTTGGCCCATCGGCGAACCGGTATGCCCCCGGGCTTTCCCATGCCCTTAGCTATGGGAGCATCCGGGATGCTCGGCAACCCCGCATCGAGTTTCCGTATCCATCGCTGCGCCGCGGAGGGCGACTGCGTTTTTTTCGCGGGAACCGGGAGGGGCCTGGCAGCGACGCTCTCCTTCGAAGACGCGATTGCGGGTGGTGGCGGCGGGGGCTTCTCCTCCGGAAGGATGGACAAGGGAGCTTCCGTCAACTCGACCACCACCACCGGGATAATAGGCGCCCGGGGGGGGAAATAGGAAGATATCAGGGAGCCGAGGAGGATCATCCCCGCATGGAAAAAGAGGGAGAGTCCGGTCATCCACCGGACAAGCCGGTTCTGCCCTCTCCCCCAGTCGTCGATGTCGACAAACCCGTTCATTCTTTCTTCCGAGAACGGTCCCGTCCGGAACGTTCCCCTGTGATTTCCCAGGGGAGGATCGGCCTGGCAAGATCTTCCCGGAAAAGATCGAAGCGGACCGGGGCGGGCGAGAAGACCTGGTTCGGGACGGAAACGTAGAGCTGGCCGGGTTTATCCCGGAAGCCTCTCACTTCCAGTTCCTCCATGCTCAAGGGCGGTGGTTCCGCCTCCCGTCCCTGAGCCATTCCCGGTAGCGGGAAGATTCCGGCGGCAAGGGCCCCCGTAACGATCCCGATCATGATCCGGCAAACAACCCGTCTGCGTCTCATTCCGTTCCCCGCTCCCGTGGGATTTGCGCGAGCAGTCTCTGCGCCTCTTCCAGCCTCTGGCGGATCGGAAGGGCGAGATCGGATGGGCCCTGTTCCGCCTCGAGCCGGTCGATCGCCCCGACATACCAGTCCAGTGAGCGCTCAAAGAACGGGCGGGCACGGCCGGCCAGGGCAGCCTCATACTTCGCGCGTTCTTCCTCGCTCATCCCTTGTGGTCGCTGGGAGGCAAGAACCGCTTTCCCGAATTCGACCAGAAGGTCGCCGGACAGCTGGGAGGCGTTCAGTGCCACTTCCAGCGGTGCCTTCTGCTCCGCTTTCGCGAACGCCTGGAGCGATCTGCGGAAAAACCGGTCCTTGATGGCGAGATTCTTTTCCAGGGGTGCCGTGAGCTTCAACTGGCGGAACTGCTCCGCCCAGTACTCTCCAATGGCGATCTGCACCTTCCCTGCCAATTCGAACAGGTCCCGCGGCGCATCGGTTTCCATGCCGGCCTCGACCTGGCGAAGCCCCCCTTCCATCCCCCGGAGTGCCGTCTTGACGTTGCCCTCCCCCCAATCGAGGAGCCCGACCGAGAGGGCAGCGTAGGCGTTCATCCAGCGCGGTTGCGGATACCTTTCCCGGTAGGAGGAAAAGCGGAGCCTGGCGTTTTTCAAATCGCCGTGGTCACGTGCCAGGCGTGCGGAGTGGAAAAGAAACCGCCCTGCTTCGGCATTCTTCGGAAACCGATCGGCGACTTCGGCGTATTCGCCGGCCGCCTTCAGGAATTCCTTCCGTTCCTCCCGGTATGCCGCCAGGGTGCCTGCGATCTCCACGCCTTCCTCCCTTCGGGGATAGCGCAGGCGAAAGAGGGAGGCAATCCTTTCCACCCCTTCCAGGTCGCCTCCTTCCCGGTACAATCGCACGGCGCGGAGGGAATAGGCGGGGGCTTCCGGCGCCCCGGGGAACCGTGCGATCAGATCCTCCAGCAACCTCGCGGCCCCGACGTGGTCCCGGGCGGCCGTTCTTGCTTCCACTTCCTTGAGGGAGGAAAGCAGGAAGAGATCCCTTGCCTTCTCCCACACCGCGGGCTCCACCCCTTTCCCCTTTTCGAAGGCGAGGATCTGATCCGCTTTCCCGCGGGCGCTCGCCGGTTCGTTGAGGAACACGTGGGCTTCCGCCTGGACAAGCATTGCCTTGTGCAGGAGGGACTCGGGAGTGGATTTGTCCGATTCGATTCTCCCGGCAACTCGCTTCGCACGCTCGTACTCTCCGGCTCCCAGCATGTCGGCGGCGGCGCGGTATGCCAGGGAAACGGTCTTCTCGGAAGGAAACCTGTCGAGAAGGAGAAGTGATGCCTTTTCGGCATCTTCTGCCGTCTGCTCTTTCCTCTCATACCCCGCGATCATCGTATCCGCGAAAAGAATGGCCGCTTTCTCCCCGATCGGGCCGGATGTCTGTTCCTCCAGCAGGCTTTCGAGCAAGCCGATTCCCGTTCCCCTGTCGCCCGACTTGAGCGAGGCAATGGCATATTTGAGACGAAGCTCCGCCTTGGTTCCGGGGGATTGCCCTTCCTTTACCGCAAAATATTGCTCCATCCCCGACGCGGCCGCTGCCATCGTCGATCGTTTCCCGGAACGGACACCTTCGTCGAATTTCCGCTCCGAGAGGGTTTTCAGCATCCCCGCCAATTTCTCGTGCGCCGCTTCCTGTGCGGCGGGGGGGTGGGATGTTGCCCACGCGGAGCCGGGTCCGTATTTCTCTTTGAGCTTCAACGCACGGGAAAAAGCCTCCTCCTCTTTTCCTGCCTGAATGAGGTCTTCCACCGATTTCATCTCGTACGTAAGCGCGGCTTCGTCACCCGTGAACCGGCCGGCCAGGACGTCGAACACCACCGCCGCGCGGGACGTCTCTCCCCGCCTCTCCTCGGCCTCCCCCAGCGAAGTCAGCAGGAGTTTCCCCCCGCATCCTCCCTCCTCGACGGGGGAATAGGAGCCAAGGCCTTCCGAGGGAAGATCCATCCAGGAACGGACAGCCAGCGTCAGAACGGATTTCTCAAAGGGTTCGAGCTTCCGGCAGGGAAAGGACGGGTCGGACAGGGAAGATGCCAGTTCCCCCACGGCCCCTTCCGAATCCCCGTTGTGGTAGCGAAACCATCCGAGCATGTATCGGGCGATGGAGGACGGGGCGGGACGGGCGATCCCGGCGGCCGTCTTGTAGAACCCCTCCGCTGCGGCCAGGTTGCCCTTGAGCATCGCATCGTTTCCCAGGCGGACGGCAATGTCGCCTGCCAGGGGGGAAGAGGGAAATTCCGCAAGAAATTCCCGGGCGGCGGGTAATGCGTCGGAAGCACCGACCGCCATTTTCAGGGAGGAGTATAC
>JBAULH010000171.1:0-7893 GCA_049578085.1 Candidatus Deferrimicrobiaceae bacterium | reverse complement strand
GTGGAGGACCGGCGCCCAAAGGGGATTGACGCAGGTCACGATCAAGCGGGAATCGGGCCGCATGCATCTCCTCACGGAACGGAACATCGCCCCCACGTCGGACAGATGCTCGACAACGTCGGGCACGATGAGGTAATTGAAGGTCTCCGCCAGGTCGAAATTTTCCGCATCCGCCACGCGGAACGTCAGGTGGGAATGTCGAGTCGAGGCAATCTCCACCATCCGGGAAGAAATGTCGATTCCCACCCCCCGGGCGGGCTGCAGGCGGGAAAGCAGGGTTCCGGTCCCGCACCCCACTTCGAGAACCGACGATTCCGGGGGAACGAGCTCCCGGTAGATGTCCGCAAGGAGGTCGTAGTAGTAGGACGCCTTCTCTTTCCACCGGTCGTAATCGCCGGCGATCGCCTCGAAATGGTCGCGGACGTTTTCCTTCGTCATCGTCTCAGACGAACTTGATCCGCCGGAGGGCGAAGAGGCACATCCGGAGAAGTAGCCACCCGTGGCGGAAGCGGGAGATCTGGGTAGACCCGTAGACCCGTTCGCGATACCGGATCGGGACCTCGACGATCTTGAGGTCGAGCTTGGCCGCCCCGAAGATGAGATCGAAATCCCCGAAGGGATCGAAGTCTCCGAAATAGCTCCTGCCCGCGGCGATCCGCTCGTAGTCCTTCCGGTAGAGCACCTTGGTCCCGCAGAGGGTGTCCTTGAAGCGCTGGTCCAGCAGCCAGGTGAAGGCCAGGCTGAAGAACTTGTTCCCCAGGGTGTTGAGGAAGCGCATCGCCTGCTTCTCCATCGGGTAGACGAGGCGGGACCCGTTGATGAACTCCCCCCGCCCCGAGGCCAGCGCCCGCAGAAATTTCGGAAGCTCCTCCGGGGGCATGGTGAGGTCCGCGTCCAGGATCATCAACACGTCCCCCGTGGCGGCGGCGAATCCCTTGCGCACCGCGTCCCCCTTCCCGACCCCGTCTCCCTGCCGGACCAGCCGGATCTCCCGGTCCGGGTGGGCCGCGATCACTCGCACGATCTCCCCGGCCGTGCCGTCCGAGGAGTTCCCCTCCACGAAGATCAGTTCCGTGCGGGCTCCCATTTGCGGGGTCCGTGCGACAGCCCCCTCGATGTTTCCCCGCTCGTTGCGTGCGGGGATGACCACCGAGCAGGAGAGCGTCTCCTCGGGGACCGCGACGGGAGCGGGACGGGCGACGACGACCTGTACGAGGCAAAGCTCCCGCAGCACGGGGAGGTTCGCCAGGATGCGGTTGCACAGGGTCGACAGGATCGGAATCCGAATGGGAAAGAGCAGATGATTCCCGATCCGGATGGTCTGGAACCCGGCCAGCGACAGCAGGTTCTGGATGTCCGGATGCGCGAGCCAGTTCTGGTCCGACTGGGGGCGCTTCATCCCGAGCCGCTCGCCGGCCCGCAGGACCGGCTCCCAGAGGTAGTTGTAGTAGGTGAAGATCACGCGGGTTCCCTCGTGGCACACCTTGCGGATCTGCTCGAAGGCACGCTGCACATCTTCCAGGTAACCGACGAGATCGGACAGGATGACGTAGTCGAACGTTTCGGAGATTGGCAAGTCTTCCGCATCTCCCTCAATGAACGTGAGGTCCGGGTATCGGGAGCGGGCGAGTTCCAGGGTCTTCGGACTGATGTCGATCCCGACCCCCCGCTTCGGGGCGAGGGCGTGAAGGAGATCTCCGGTCCCGCACCCGACCTCCAGAACCGACGACCCGGCGGGCACGTGGAAGCGCAGAATCCGTTCGAGCGATTCGTGGTAGTACCTGTTTTTCCGTTTCCAGAATTCGGCATGCGGAGCCTGGGCGTTCATGAACCCGACAAGGTCGGCTTTGCGCATTACCTTTCCTTTCGACGAGGAACGCCCGCCAGGTACGCACCGATCAGCACCATGGCGGTCGGCAGGAGGGTCCTGCCGTGACGCGCCGCCTGTTCGACCCGCCCCGGCCTCTGGCCCTTGACGGCAATCCCGGATTCCGCCGGATAGGTCTTCATCAGGTTATCTTCGCGGGTGATGTAGATCGACACGAGGTTGTCCAGAAACGCGGGACTCCCCCGCCCGGCATATGCTTGTCGAAGCAGGTCCGGATTTCCGAACAACGCTTCCGCGCCAAGGACAATGCCGCCAGGATCCTTCACCGCCACCTCGAGGTCCGGGTCGTAGGCGTGCCAACCCCCCGTATACCATGCCTCCATGACGATGTGACCATTCAGGAGAACGTGACGGGCAGGGATCCCCGCTTTCGACGCAAGTCGGATCAACACGTAGGACACGTCGCCGCAGAGCGCGGAATGGCCATTGCGAAGCAGCACGTCGGGATCCTGGATATCCAGGTATCTGCGGTTTACGTGGCCCAGCGTCCACATCACCCAATTGCTGAAAGGCGAATAGACCGCGCGGTCTCCGTGCGTGAACCTGTCGGACACGGTCTCGTAGAGTATCTGCATCTTTTCCGAGGGAGGCAGTTCCACGAACGGACGTTCGGCCCTCGCTTCTGCCGCCCGGTATAAGGCATCCAGGTCCCGTGTGGTTTTCACCAGCGACGGGTCGAACCGCTCCCAGGGACGTGGGGGATAATTCCGGTAGTTTCCCATATGCGTCCATAACCCGAAGGCGCTGGCCGCAAGCAGTCCACAGCCGAGGGCAATCAGAATGACGCCAAGCCGTTTTCTATGCTGCCCGGCTTCAGGTCGCATGCATTGCCCTCCGGGGGAATACGAACCGGAAGGAAGGGTCTGCTCCCGGATTCCGTTCAGGCAGCGTTGTCATTCCACCCCTCGATCAGCGCCGCGACGATCCGGATCATCTCGGCGATCCCCGCCAGGGGGATCCGCTCGTCCACTCCGTGGATGCGGCCGAATTCCTCCCGGGGCAGCAGTACCGGCATCAGCCCGTAGGTGTCTACGCCGATCGACCGGAAGAAGCGGGAGTCGGTGAACCCCGTGGACAGGTAGGGCAGCACGACGGCATCCGGGTGCACCGACAGGATCGCATCCGAAAGCGCGTCGAACAGGGGGCCCCGGGGCGAACCGTTCGGTCTTTCGGCGAAGGCGATCTCCACGCGTACGTCGAGATCCCGGACCATTTCCCGCACGCGGGCGGCCACCCGGTCGGGGTCCTCCCCCGGCAGGATCCGGCAGTCGACGGTCCCTTCCGCCCTCGCGGGGATCACGTTCGGCTTGAATCCCGCCGACAGCGTGGTCACGGCGTACGTGTTGTGCAGCAAAGGCCCGGTCTCCGGGTGCCTCTGGGCGAACCGCTCGAGTCTTGCCGCATCGTCCGGCCCCCCGTTGATCGTGTCCGGATCGAGGTCGATCCGGCCCAGCGCGAAGAGGGTCCGCATCATCTCGCGGACCGGGTTGGTAAGCCGTGCCTGTTCCCGGTGCTCGGCGACCCGCGCCATCGCCCGGGAAAGTCTGGCCGGGGCGTCGCCGGCCGACGGGCGGCTTCCATGGCCGGCCCGCCCTTCCGTCGAGAGGGTAAGCCACAGCGGCCCCATCTCCCACAGGTTCACGAGAAAGAATTTCCCCTCCCCGAAGATATCCCGGACGCCCACGCCCCCCTCGTTCATCCCGAACGCGCGTCCGAAAGATACGGGCAGGTTCCGGACGAAGTACTCCGCCCCTTCCTTTCCCCCGACCTCCTCGTCGGCGTTGGCCACGAAAAAAAGCTTGCGCCGGAGCGAGCCGGACCGCGCGGCGTCGATCGCGGCGCACAGGTGCGCCACCCCGAGCCCCTTTATGTCCAGGGCCCCGCGCCCGTAGAGGAAGCCGTTCTTCACCTCCGCGGAGAACGGGGGCACGCTCCACTCCTCCGCCCGCGCCGGCACCACGTCCATGTGGTGGATGAGCACGAGGCCCGGCTCCTCTGTCCCGCCCACGTGGCACAGGACGTTCGGTTTCTCCGGGGTCGCGCCGAAGGTTATCGGCGTCAGGCCGTTTGCGACCAGGACGCGGCACAGGAACTCGGCGGCCGGGCGGCAGTCGCCGGGAGGGTTCGTCGTGTCGATCCGGAGGTATTCCTTGAGGAGCGCAACGGGGTCCATCGTTGGATTATGGCGGTTTTTCCGGCTACAATGCAAAGGAACAGCACGGGGACGTTGCTGAACTGTTCTTCCCGGGGCCTTCCGAGAAAAAGGATGTCTGATCCTCGCCATTTTACCCGGAGGAGCAGTTCAGCAACGTCCCCCTACCGGGAGGGGAAATGCCCAAGGCGCTGATCACCGGGGTTACCGGCCAGGACGGATCGTACCTGGCCGAGCTTCTCCTGGCGAAAGGATACGTGGTCCACGGCGTCATCCGGCGTGCGTCCACGTTCAACACCGGCCGCATCGACCATATCTACGTCGACCCCCACATCGCGGGAACAAAGCTAATCCTCCATTACGGCGACCTTGCCGACTCGGGCCAGATGACCAACCTCATCTACAACGTCGGCCCTGACGAGATCTACCACCTCGGGGCGCAGAGCCACGTTCGCGTCTCCTTCGACATTCCCGAGTACACCGGCGACGTCACCGGCCTGGGGACCACGCGGATCCTCGAAGCCCTGCGGCGCGCCAACGGGAAGGCGAGGTATTACCAGGCCTCTTCCAGCGAGATGTTCGGGGCCTCGCCCCCCCCGCAGAGCGAGAAAACCCCCTTCTATCCCCGCTCCCCGTACGGGGCGGCGAAGGTCTACTCCTACTGGATGGCGGTGAACTACCGGGAGGCGTACGGGATGTTCGCCAGCAACGGCATCCTCTTCAACCACGAGTCGCCCCGGCGCGGCGAGACGTTCGTCACGAGGAAGATCACGCGAGCGATCGCGGCCATCAAGGCCGGGACGCAAAAGGAGCTGTTCCTCGGAAACCTTGACGCCCGCCGGGACTGGGGGTTCGCCCGCGAATATGTCGAGGCGATGTGGCGGATCCTCCAGCACGACCGGGGAGACGATTTCGTCGTGGGGACGGGAGTGTCGCACTCGGTGAAGGAATTCCTCGAAGAGGCGTTCGCATACGCAGGCCTGGACTGGAAGGAGCACGTGAAGATCGACCCGAGGTACTTCCGCCCGACGGAGGTGGAGCACCTGATCGCCGACGTGGCCAAATCCCGAAAGCTTCTCGGCTGGGAGCCGAAGGTCACGTTCCGGGAACTGGTGCGCATCATGGTGGACGCCGACATGGAGGAGGCGGGGCTTGCTTTCCCCGGAGAAGGCCGGAAAATCCTGGCGGCGAAGGGCTTCTCCACCGGCACCAGGTTATGACAAGAAGAAAGGGGACGTTCTTAAACTTTTTAATGGACTCCCCCCGGAAGCCGGTTGAGGAAACGGTACCGCATCCACACATTTTTTTCGAAAGTTAAGCAACGTCCCCGGGGTTAAACGTTTCGAGGGGAGAGAGGGATGACAGCACGAGGAGCGAAAAACCGAAAACCCCGGCCCAAGGGGTTCTTCGCGGAGAAGAAGATTCTCGTCACCGGCGGAGCGGGTTTTCTCGGGCAGTCGGTCGTCCGGCTTCTTCTCGAAGGCGGTGTGCGTCCCAAGGACATCTTCATCCCCCGTTCCGACCAGTACGACCTCCGCTTCCAGATCCCCTGCGCGAAGGTCGTCACCGGCCAGGACATCGTGATCCACCTGGCCGCCAACGCCGGCGGGATCGGCTGGAACCTGGCCCACCCGGGGTGCCTCTTCTACGACAACATCGCGATGGGGGTTCTTCTCATGGAGGAGGCGCGCCGCGCCGGCGCAGAGAAGTTCGTCCAGATCGGGACGGTCTGTTCCTACCCGTTCCGGCCGCCCCGCATCCCTTTCAAGGAAGACGACCTCTGGGAGGGATACCCGGAATCGACCAACGCACCCTACGGGATCGCGAAGAAGGCTCTCATGGTGATGGGGCAGGCGTTGCGGCAGGGATACGGGTTCAACGTCATCTACCTGCTCCCGGTGAACCTCTATGGCCCCGGGGATCACTTCGAACCCGAGAAGTCCCACGTCATCCCGGCGCTCATCCGAAAATTCGTCGACGCGAGAGAAGCGGGCGCGAAAGAAGTGGAGATCTGGGGGACCGGGTACCACGAAGGCGTTCCGGTATCCCGGGAGTTTCTCTATGTCGACGACGCCGCCGAGGCGATCGTCCTGGCCGCCGAGAAATACGACAAGCCCGCCCCGGTGAACATCGGTTCGGGGCAGGAGATTGCGATCAACGACCTCGTGGAGATGATCCGGGAGATGACGGAGTACCGGGGCACAGTAGTGCGGAATACGTCGAAGCCGGACGGCCAGCCGAGGCGCTGCCTGGACATCTCCCGGGCGAAGACGGAGTTCGGGTTCGCCGCGCGCACCCCCTTCAAGGAGGGGTTGCGCAAGACGATCGAGTGGTACGAACGGGTCCGTGCGGAAGGGGAGCCCCGCCGGTGAACCCGAAATGGTACCTCGTCAAGACGAAGCCCCGGAACGAGGAAAAGATCTTCTCCCGGCTCAGCGAGGCGGGTTTCTCCTGTCTCTTCCCCAGGATTTTCAAGAAGTCCCGCAAGAAGGAACAGCCCGATATCCGCCCTCTCTTCCCCACCTATCTGTTCGTCCGGTTCGCCCTCGGGCAATTGCGCACGATCCGATATACGCGGGGCGTGGCCAAGGTCGTCTCCTTCGGGCCGGAGCCCCAGGAAGTCGGCGAGGACATCATCGCGGCGGTGCGCGAACGGATGGACGAAGAAGGGATCGTTGCCCTGGTCAGGCCACCGGCTACCTGGAAGCCGGGCGACAGGATCCGCATCGGCGAGGGACCGTTCGAGGGACTGGAGGCGATCTTTCTGGAGGATCTGCCCGACCGCAACAGGGTGGTTCTTCTTCTTGACGCGGTCTCCTCCTTCCGGGTGACGCTCGACAAGGAGATGATCGAGCGGTAGCCGGCCCACCAGGCATTCCGAATTCTTACGAGAGGCGGCCTGCCTTGTTGACCCGCTTTGCCTGTACTCTGGCTGTCCTGCTGTCCCTTCTCCTTGTCTCCCCGGTTCCCGCGGCCGATCTTTTCCTTACCGACGAACCGGAAGTCTACGCGGCGATCGAGAAGCTGAACGCGCTGGGCTACCTTCCCGGCCTTCTCGCCAATACCCGGCCCTACTCCCTCCTGGCGGTCCGGGCGGCGACGAACACCGTGCCGCGCGTCGCCTCCCCCGGCGGGTTCGAAGGGGAACTCCTCCGGTGGGTCGCCTCTTACGTCGCCCCGAAGGAGATGGGGCGCCTGACGGCGGCGGGCGCGTTCTCGGACGCGCGGTTTACCCCCGCCAACAACGAGGGGATCCCCACGCCTAACGGATGGTCGGGGCGGGCGGCCGTCTCCGCCCGGCAGGAGACGACCCCCCTGGTGAACGGCCAGATACGCTACACGTACTTCCGCGGCGAAGGAGGGGACGACGGGAACCGCCTGCTCGACTCCTCCCTCGAGGTCGGATACCGCTATTTCGCCGTCCAGGCAGGAAAACTCTCCACCTGGTACGGCCCCGGCCGCCATGGCGCCCTCCTCTTCACCAACAACGCCGCCCCGTATCCCGGAGTCCGGATGCACAACCCGGAACCGATCCCGATGCCGGGCCGGTTCCGTTTCCTCGGAAACGTCCAGTACGATTTCTTCGCCGCCCGGACGGAGAAGAAGGCGCTGTTCTCCCATTCGATCCTCGTGGGGACGCGGCTCGCCGCGCGCCCGGCCGGATGGCTCGAACTCGGGTTCTCCCGGGCGCTCCACTACGGCGGGGAGGGAAGAGACGACGGGATCTCCGAGTTCCTCACGGACTACTTCGGCAACAACGACCCGGCGGATCGCAGCAACTCGCTCTCAGGGGTTGACATCACCCTCACGCTCCCTTTTCCGTTCCAGCCCGTGCAGGCCTACTGGGAGCGCG
>JBAULH010000170.1:0-8196 GCA_049578085.1 Candidatus Deferrimicrobiaceae bacterium | reverse complement strand
GGCCGTTCTTCTGTTTTTGTTCCTTCTGTCATTGACGATTCCCGGGCGATGCGTGGCGGAGGACCTTTTTCCCGGGTACGCCCCCGAGGTGAGATCGCAGGCAACGCGCGTGGTGGAGGCGGCAGGTCGGGGGAAGGAGAAGGAACTGGCGAACGAGGTCCGGCGGCTTCGGAAGAGGATGTATGCACACGGGATACTTTCCCTGAATGCCATACCGGACCTGGTTTTCCGGCGCGCGAGGCAGGAGGGATGGGAGGATGGAATCGTAGCCAATTTCCGGGTCATTGCGGAAGTTTCCCCCCTTTCGGTACAGATGTGGGCCTGGATGGTCAAGGAAGACATTCTCCGCCTCCGGATCGGTGAAATCGTTTCCGACTATCAGGGGATGTGGGGGGCTCTCCGGGGATTCGGGCCGGCTCTCCTGGGGTATGCCGCATGGGTAATCTCCTTCGGTGCGGCGGCCGTCTGCTGGTTCGTGGTCTGGGTCTCGATTGCCCTGTTCCTGCGGGCGCGTCCTTCCCTGGAGTTGGACATCGCCCGGCTTGCCCGGCTCCCCATGCGGGAGTACCTTGCCCCCTTGGCAGCCGTCGTCCTTTTTCTCCTTCCCCTGGGTGCCGGTCTCGGGCTCGTGGTGGTGGTGTGCTACTGGATGGTGTTTTCCGTGGCCTATCTGCGACGCGGGGAACTGATGCTGATGACCACCGCGATCCTCCTCCTTGCCACCCTTTTTCTCGGGGGGAGCATGCTCAACCTTTTGCACGGGGTGACGGGCGACGCGCCGAAGGAAGGATGGCTGGGAGCCGACGGGTATATCCCCCAGCGGTGGCCGGCGGAAGCCATGAAGGAACATGTGCCGGTGGGGGGCGCGGCGCCCTACTGGATGGTCGAGTTTTCCCGGGCGCGCGCGGCGATGCAGGCGGGGAACGACGCGGAGGCGGAACGAAACTGGACGGAGTTGATCGCAGGGGGGAAGGATCTTCCCGAGGTGCGCAACAACAGGGGAATCACCAGGGCGAAGCAGGGAAGGATAGGGGAAGCCCTGTCCGACTTCGAGGCGGCGTTCGCGATACGTATCGATTATGGGCCCGCCCTGTGGAATGCGTACCAGGCGTACCTGCAGGTGTTCAACCTGGAACGGGCCCGGATGATACAGCCCCTGGCATGGGACCGGGTGGGAAGGCTTTCCCCCTTCCGCTTCCACCCCGCGGACATGGAAGCGGGGGAGTGGCTGGCATCCCCCCTGCCCGTGGGCGAGCTGATCCGGGTGATCGGGAAGCGGCGGGGCGACCTGCTCTGGAAAGCGGGCGAGGGAGTGTATTACCGGATGTTCTTCCGGCCTCTCGCTCCGGAAATGGCTCCCTTGTTCCTCATCCTCGTCTGGCTCTGCTCGGCGCTCTGGAAGTTCCTTTCCCTGCGGGTCTGGGTCCAGACCACCTGCCGTGGGTGCGGTGCGCAGACCCTTGTCGTGGGAATCCGGGAGGCCACCGATTTCTGCAACATGTGCCATGCGAAGGTCGGCTGGGGAATCCGGGCCGGGGAGGAAAAGGAACGACGGGCCCTCGGAATCCGCATGCACCGGAATTACGTCCGGGCGGTTTCCGTCCTGGTTCCCGGTTCCGGGGGGTTGTGGTCCGGGAAGGAGATCGTGACGATGGTCTACGTCGTCTTGCTCAGCCTGTCTCTGGCGGGCCTGTCCTCCTCCCTCGGCGCCCGGGAGGGGGGCGATATCCTGTCCGAGCTCCAGTCGATCGTCGCACGCTGGGCCGTACTTACCACGGCGGTTCTTTGGGCGGCCGGAGCGGCATGGGGGATCCGGTCGTTCGGGAGGATGCAGAGGAGCGTCGGAATCACAGGAGAAAAGAGGTAAAGCCGTGAAGGGAAGGATATCGGATTTCAGCATCCCGGAAATCTTCCAGCTGGTGGCAAGCCAGGGGAAGAGCGGTTCGCTCACGATACGCGGGGACGGGAGGGAGACGGTTTTTCTCTTCTCGGACGGGATGATCGTCGACGTCCAACCCGACCGGCATCGGGCCCGGCACGCCCTGCTCGGGACCATGCTGGTGGCTGCGGGCTACCTGACCGCCCAAGAACTCCCCCGCATTCTCGCCCTGCAGGACCGGGAGGGAAAAAAGATCGGTGAGATTCTGGTGGACAAAGGAAAGATCTCCCGGGAAAAACTTGCCAAATACCTTTATCTGCAGGTCAAGGAAAGCATCTACTATTCGCTGCGGATCAAGGAAGGCGAGTACCGGTTCGAAGTGTTCGCCGTTCGTCCCCCCACGTGGATGGCCTCTTCCCTGCGAGCGGACGTATTGCTCATGGAAGGGATGCAGTTTCTCGATGAATATCCTCAATTACGCGAGAAATTTCCGCCGGGGAAATTCCAGGTCGCCCGGAAGCGGGGGGTGCGGATCGACCCGTCGGCCCTGCCCGAGGAGGAAAGGGCGGTCTGGAACGTGGTCGACTATTCCCCCGACCCGTACCGTGTGTTCCGGAAGGCCTGCCTAAGCTGGTACGAGGGGCTTCGGTCCTTGTGGGGGCTCTGGGACAGGGGCCTGGTGGAAATCTCCGGGCTGGAAGAGGAGAGTCCCGACGCGGGGGACGTGATCTTTCAGAGCATGTCCCGGAAATACGTAATCGGCTGCGCCCGTGCGGTGGTATGGACGTTGACGGCGGTCGTGGCGGGATCCTGGGTGTACACGGTTCTCCTGTCTCCCTCGGTAACCCGCATCTTGGCCGGGTGGGCGAATTTCTTACGGTAGGGAAAGGCGAAAAGACCGATGGGAACGAACATCCCGGGAAAGCAAACGGTACGCTTCGATGATACGGCGGTGCTTGCGAACCTGTTCGGCAGCCACGACGACCACCTGAAAATCGTGGAACAGTCTCTGGGGGTCACGATCCTCCCGAAGGGAAACGTGGTGACCGTGACTGGCGACCCGCTCCAGGTGGAGCTGTCGGAAAAGGTCCTGATGGGGCTGTACCGGGTTCTCCGCAAGGGAATCCCCATCACGTCCAACGACGTCGTGGCCGCGGTCAAGATCGTCCGATCGGACCGGAACGCGGAGGTCGCGGGCATATTCGAGGACGTGGTGTTCAAGTCCTCCCGCAACAAGGTCATCACCCCCAAAAGCGTTGCGCAGAAGAAATACCTCGACGCGATCCGCGATTTCGACATCGTTTTCGGCGTCGGTCCCGCCGGAACGGGCAAGACCTTCCTCGCCATGGCGATGGCGGTGGGCTTCCTGCTGCGAAAGGAGGTCAAACGGATCATCCTCGCGCGCCCGGCCGTCGAGGCGGGGGAGAAGCTCGGGTTCCTCCCGGGCGACATGGCCGAAAAGGTCAACCCCTATTTACGGCCCCTGCACGACGCCCTGTACACGATGCTCGAGTACGAGCAGGCGGGCAAGATGATGGAGAGGGGAGTCATCGAGGTCGCTCCGCTGGCGTTCATGCGGGGAAGGACGCTCAACGACTCCTTCGTGATCCTCGACGAGGCGCAGAACACCACGTCCGAGCAGATGAAGATGTTCCTGACGCGGATCGGATTCCATTCCAAGGCCGTGATCACGGGGGACATCACCCAGACGGACCTCCCCTCGGGTCGCATCTCCGGGTTGAACGAGGCGCTCTCCCTCCTGAGAGGAGTGGAGGGGATCGAGTTCTGCTGGTTTACCGAGATCGATGTGGTCAGGCATCCCATCGTCCAGGAAATCATCAAGGCCTATGAGCGATACGAAAAACGGAGCCAGGAATAGCAAAACCCCCGATCCCGCGGAAGGCCCGGGAGCGCCGGATCCGGGGCCCCGGGCTGCTCCCCGGTACCGGGTCAGCATCCGGCAGGACGTTCGGCCGGCCCCCTTCCACGGGGGTCTCCTCCGTCGACTCGTCCGCAGGGCCATAAAGGTCCTGGCGGTGGAAGGGGCGGACCTCCGCATCCTGGTAGTGGAAGACGCGGAAATGGAGCGGTGGAACCGGACGTTCCTGGGGCGCACGGGGACGACAACCGTGATCTCCTTCCCCGAGGACGAGACGGGGAGAACGGTCCCTTCCCGGCTTGCGGGGGACATTCTTCTTTCCGCGCGGGCCTGTCTCTACCGCACGAGGAGCTGGCCGTGCTCGGAGGAGGAGAAGGTCTTTTACTTCATCGTCCATGGCATGCTCCACCTTCTCGGATACGATCATGGAAAGGGGAAAGCGGGAGCCGACCGGATGCGCAGGGAGGAAATCCGGGTGTACCGCTCCTGCCTGAAAGAGGGGAGAAGCCCCATTTGAAGGGAGTTTTTGCGGCAGAGAACGCCGGGGATTTCCCTTCCTTGAGAAGTTCCTTGCGGACGACGGCTTTGCTTGGCGCGGTTTTCTCCGCCCTGTACGCGGCGGGAATGCCGGGCTACGACGTTCCGGGACTTCCCTTCGTGTGCCTCGTCCCCCTCCTGATCCTGTCCACGACGTCCACCAACGCCCGGCAGGCCGCTCGAAGGGGGTTTTTCGCGGGCACCCTCGCCCATCTCCTTCTCTTCTACTGGATCGCCTACACGGTGGCCGTGCTGGGGAACCTGGGATGGCTCCTGGGGGGCGCTGCCGCCCTGCTTGTCTCGGCCTATCTCGGCGTCTACGTCTCTCTCGCCGCGATGATCGCTTACCGTCTCCGGAAACGGTTCGGGATCGCGGGATTATGGGGGTTCCCCGCGGCATGGGTGTGCGTCGAGTACGGGAGGTCCGTCCTGTTCACGGGGTTTCCCTGGATGCTTCTCGGCTATGGACTCTCCGGTCATTCCCTGCTACGGCAGGCGGCCGACCTGGCCGGCGTCTTCGGGCTGGGATTTCTCCTGGCAACCGTGAACGTATGCCTGTACCTGGCGGGCGCAAGCATTGCCCATGGGAAAAGGAAGGGCGCCCTCTTTTCCCTCGCCGGTGCGACTGCCGTCGTCGGTATTCTCTTCGTATATGGCGCCGCGAAAACGCAGGGGGACCGAAGGGAATACCCTGCCCACGCCGTCCTGGTGGGAATCGCACAGGGGGGAATCGACCAGTCGGTCAAGTGGAACCCCGCGCACCAGGAGAGAACGCTCGCTATCTACGGGGCGCTGACCCGGGAAGCGGCGGAGAAGGGGGCGGAGGTGGTCGTATGGCCGGAGACGGCCGCTCCGTTCTTCTACGGATGGGAACCGGAATTGAGCGCCGTAGTGGATGCCGCGGCCTACGAGAACCACGTTCCGATCATTTTCGGCGCCCCCTGGTTCGACCCGTCCGAAGGGGGAAAATACTATAACAGCGTGTTTCTCCTCGGGGAAAGGGGGATCGCGGAGGGCAGATACGACAAGAGACACCTCGTTCCGTTCGGGGAATATATCCCCCTCCGACGCATCCTCTTCTTCCTCCGGAAGCTGACGGAGGGAGAGGAGGATTTCTCCGCGGGGAAGGCCCCGTCGCTGTTCGTCGTCCGGGGGGAACCCGTCGGGGCGTCCGTCTGTTACGAGGCGGTCTTCCCGGGGATCCTCCGGGAAAGTGTTCGCGAGGGGGCAAGGTGGCTCGTGAACCTCACCAACGACGCCTGGTTCGGGGATACGGTCGCGCCGTACCAGCACCTCGCCATGGCGAGGATGAGGTCCGTGGAACTGCGAAGACCGATGGTGCGCGCGGCGAACGCAGGGATAAGCGCCGTCATAGACGAGCGGGGAGAGGTGGTGGCGGAACTGGGGCTCTTCCGCAAGGGGATCCTCATGGGCCAGATCCATCCGCGCGGGGAAGAGACAATATATGCAAAAACGGGGGATGGTTTCGCAATATCTTGTACTATAATAACTTTTTTACTACTGATGATCACCGGGAGAGGAACCCATGGCCGGAGGAATCCTGGCAGATAAAACCGCTTCGATGGCGTCCCGCTTCGACGATCTTCGGGGCTATCTTTGAGGTAGAACGCAAACAGGCCCGCCTCGCCGAGCTCGAGGCGGAAACAGCGAAGCAAGGGCTGTGGGATTCCCCCGAAAAGGCGGAATCGCTGCTGAAGGAGCGCAAGGCTCTGGAGACGGTCCTGGCGAAATGGGACGACATAGCGAAATCCCTGGAGGATCTCCGCGCGTACCTCGAGCTCTATGACGAGACGCATGACCCTTCCCTCGCCGCCGAGATCGAGCAGCACGCCGATTCCCTTTCGGAGCGCTTCGACGAAATGGAGATGGAGCGGATGCTCGGGGGAGAGAACGACGAAAGGAACGCCATCATAACGATCCAACCCGGCGCCGGGGGAACGGAGTCCCAGGACTGGGCGGAGATGCTTCTCCGGATGTACACCCGTTTCGTCGACAGGAACGGGTTCGACCTCGAGGTCATAGAGCGGCAGGCGGGAGAAGACGCCGGGATCAAGAGCGTCACCTTGCTCGTGTCGGGGAATCATCCGTACGGATACCTGAAAGCGGAAAGCGGGGTGCACCGGCTCGTGCGGATCTCTCCCTTCGATGCGAACAAGAGACGACACACTTCGTTCGCCTCCGTTTTCGTGTCCCCCGAGATCGACGACGATGTGCAGATCCAGATCAACGAGTCGGACCTGAAAATCGACACTCTTCGGTCGAGCGGGGCCGGAGGCCAGCACGTCAACAAGGTCGAGTCCGCGGTCCGGATCACTCACGAACCGACGGGGACCACGGTGCTCTGCCAGCAGGAGCGGTCACAGCACAAGAACCGCGCCACGGCGATGAAGATCCTCCGCTCGAAACTGTACGAGATCGAAATGCGCCAGCGGGCGGAAAAGGCCGCGGAGGCGCACAAGTCGAAAAAGGACATCGCCTGGGGATCCCAGATCCGGTCCTACGTCCTCGCCCCCTACCGCATGGTGAAGGACCACCGGACCGGGCATGAAACAGGAAACGTGGACATCGTCCTGGACGGCGATATCATCGCATTCATCCGGAAATATCTTCTTACGGCGGGTGCGCAGGGCGAACAGCGCTCCGCGTAGCCGGAATCCGCGCGACAGCGCGCCGAAACGGGACGGCAGGTCCCTGGGAATCCGGCGAAACAACAACGGAGGAGGCCCGCGTGACGGAGGAGTGGAACGACCTCGTCAGGGAACGGATGCGGAAGGCGGACGAGGTCCGGCGGCGCGGCAGGAACCCGTATGCGAATGACCAGCGGGTGGGGTGGACGACGGCCGACGCGATGCGTGCCGCGGAAGGCAAGGACCTGTCGAAGGAGGAGATCCGGGTCGACATCGCCGGCCGGGTCATTATCGAGCGGAACTTCGGCAAAGCGGCGTTCCTTGTGATCGCCGACCGGGCAGGGAAACTGCAGGCGTACCTGAAGCGGGACGGGATCGGCGAGGAGGAGTACACCCTGTTCCGGGAAACGATGGACATCGGGGACATCGTCTGGGTCGAAGGGCCTCTATTTCTTACCCGCACGGGAGAGTTGACCGTACAGGCGGAGCGCTTCCGCCTCCTTACCAAGTCCTTACGGCCCCTTCCCGAAAAGTGGCACGGGCTCTCGGACATGGAAACCCGCTATCGGCAGAGGTACGTCGACCTGATCGTGAACGAAGGGGTGCGGGATGTCTTCCGGCGCCGAAGCCAGATCATCTCGTTTCTCCGGAATTTTCTGGTATCGCGGGATTTCCTCGAGGTGGAAACCCCGATGATGCAGCCGATTGCGGGCGGGGCGGCCGCCCGCCCGTTCGTCACACACCACAACGCCCTGGACATGGATCTGTTCCTGCGGATCGCCCCCGAGCTGTATCTCAAGCGTCTTCTCGTGGGGGGGGTCGAGCGGGTCTTTGAGATCAACCGGAACTTTCGGAACGAGGGGATCTCCACGCAGCACAACCCGGAGTTCACGATGCTCGAGTTCTACCAGGCATATGCGACCTATGAGGATTTCATGGGACTGACGGAGAAAATGCTGTCCTCCCTCGCGCTTTTCCTCTTCGGCAAGACGACCGTAACCGTACAGGGGGAGACGATCGACTTCGCCCCGCCCTGGGAGAGAATGACGGTCGCCGGGTCGGTCGCAAAATACGGAAACGTGGCGGAGGAACGGCTTTCCGACCCGGCCTTCCTCGGGGAAATGGCCCGGGGGCTGGGGCTTCCCGTGAAAGAGGATGTCCCCGCGGGCGCCCTCCTGGCCTCCCTCTTCGAGGAGGTGGCCGAGCCGAAGATAAAAGGGCCCGCCTTCGTCACGGAGTACCCCATCGAGGTG
>JBAULH010000169.1:0-2278 GCA_049578085.1 Candidatus Deferrimicrobiaceae bacterium | reverse complement strand
GGACGAAATACAGTGAGTCGCTTTCGGCCACCTATCTCGACGCCGGCGGGAAAGAGCAGCTGATCGTGATGGGATGCTACGGAATCGGCGTGGGGAGGACCGCAGCCGCCGCCATCGAGCAGCACCACGACCCGGACGGGATCCGGTGGCCGATATCGATCGCACCGTTCGAGGTGTGCGTGCTGCCCGTGAACATGAAAAACGCCGGGCTGCGAAACGAGGCGGAACGGGTGGCGGAAGAGATTTCCGGCGAAGGGATCGAGGTGCTGTTCGACGACCGGGAGGAGAGGCCGGGTATCAAGTTCAAGGATGCGGACCTGGCCGGCATTCCGCTGCGCGTGACGTACGGGGAGAAGAACTACGAGGCAGGCTTCGCGGAGATCCGGGACAGGAAAACGGGAGAAACCGAACGGATCCCGCTTGCCGGGATCACCCGCCGGGTTTGCACTGCAGTGGAGGAGAAAAAGAAGGAGTGCATCCCGTGAAGGAACGGATCATCGTGGCACTGGACACCGATTCCCCGGAATCCGCTTTTTCGGTCGTCAGGACCCTGGCGGGAGAGGTGGGGATGTTCAAGGTGGGGATGGAACTCTTCCCTCGGGGGGGAGCCGACTTCGTGCGCAGGATCCGCGACGCGGGCGCGGAGGTCTTCCTGGACCTCAAGTTTCACGACATCCCGAACACGGTCGCCGGGGCTGTTCGTTCCGCCGCGGCGCTGGGGGTCCGGTTCGCCACGGTGCACGCTTCCGGCGGAAGACAGATGCTGGCAAGCGCGGCGGAAGCCGCCAGGGGAACGCGGACGACGGTTCTCGCCGTCACGGTCCTCACCAGTCTCGATAACACCGACCTCTCCGAGATCGGGGTTTCGTCGTCCCCGGCCGACATGGTGCTCCGTCTTGCGGGGATGGCGATGCGGGAAGGGATCGGCGGGTTCGTCTGTTCCGCAAAGGAGGTGTCCGCCGTCCGGGAACTCGTCGGGAGCTCGGCCATCCTCGTCACCCCGGGAGTCCGCTTGCCCGGGGACGCGGCCCAGGACCAGAAACGGGTAGTGACCCCCTTCGAAGCGATGCGAAACGGGTCGGACTATCTCGTGGTGGGAAGGCCGATCACTATGGCGGACGATCCGGTCGACGCGGCACGACGATTCGCAGCCGCTATGAGGGACGGACGGGAAGCCGGATCGCGGAGGGCGTAGGGGGATGTGGATAACCGGGCATCACCCAGTGGAGGAGGTCCTTTCCTCCCGGTCGCAGCAACCGAGGAAGGTTCTTCTTTCCGACGCGCTTTCCGACAAGGTCAGGGGGTCGTTCGCGGCGTTGGCGGAGGCCTCCGGAGTGCCCTGTTTCACCTGCACGCGGGAGGAGTGGCGCCGGCGGACCGGGGAAAAGGAGGGGGGAGGTGTGGCCGCGGAAATTGCGGAATTCCAGTATGCCGTGCTTGCGTCCTGGCTGCCCTCTCTTCCCGCCCGGACGGCTGCCTTCCTGCTGGACGGGATCACCGACCCCCACAACCTGGGGACGGTCCTTAGGAACGCCCGGGCGTTCGGATTTTCCGGCGTCGTGATTCCCAGGGACCGGTCCTGCCCGGTAACGGCGGCGGTCTTCCGGGCCTCCGCGGGGGCCGCCGCGCACGTCCCGGTGGTGCAGGTGACCAACCTCGCCCGTGCCGTCGAGGAATTGCAGGAAGCGGGATTCTGGATCTACGCGGCTGTAACAGACGGGGAAACCGACGTGTCGACATTTGCGCCAGCCCACCGGACGGGTTTTGTTCTGGGGGGGGAGGACACGGGGATACGGAGACTGGTACGGGAGAAGTGCGACGGGACGGTGCGCATCCCCATGGAGGTTGAAATCGACTCCCTGAACGTCGGCGTCACCTCGGGGATCCTTGCGTTCTGCGCGCGCGTGGTCCGGAACCCCTGAGTCCCTTCGTCCCATCGCGTTTCTCCCTCCTGAAAATCGTTGACATTCGGGATAGAATGGTATGAAATGCCGTGTTTCGGTAATACCGTGTTTCGATAGCGAATTGCCGTGCCGACGTAGCTCAACGGTAGAGCGTCTGATTTGTAATCAGATGGCTGGAGGTTCGATTCCTCTCGTCGGCTCCATTCTCCTGCACTCCGAGTTTCGAAGGAAGCCGAAGAACTCGGAGTTTCGGAGAATGCCCCCCGTAGCTCCGAGGCTCGGATTTTCGCTGCGCCGAAGGAGCGAAGGAGGGCAGGGTAGTTGCGGGAGGGGTACCCGAGTGGCCAAAGGGGGCAGACTGTAAATCTGCTGGC
>JBAULH010000168.1:0-1737 GCA_049578085.1 Candidatus Deferrimicrobiaceae bacterium | reverse complement strand
AATTTTACAAACGCATGGAAGAAAAAAGCAGGGATCAATAGAAAACAATTCGACATGTTTTTTGATAAGATGCTCGACGGCTTTGCCTACCATAAGATCGTAATCGATAAGTCGGGTAAGCCAGTTGATTATGTTTTCCTTGAAATTAACCTTGCCTTTGAAAAATTAACAGGGTTGAAAAGACAGCAGATCATTGGCAAGACAGTCACATCCGCTCTTCCCGGCATCGAGAAGGACCCTGCCGACTGGATTGGCGTTTATGGCAGAGTTGCTCTAACAGGAGAACCAGCTCAATTTGAGAATCACGCAAAAACCATGGGTAAATGGTTTAGGATTTCAGCTTACTGCCCTGAAAAAGGCTATTTCGTAGCAATTTTTGAGGATATAACAGAACGCAAAATAGCTCAAGACGAGCTGCAGAAAAACGAAAGACGACTAAGGAAAAGTGAAGAGATTGCTCATATCGGCAGCTGGGAACTTGACTTAGTCTCCAATAAACTATCGTGGTCAGATGAGGTGTACCGAATTTTTGGCCTAACCCCACAAAAATTCGCCGCAACATACGAAGCATTTCTGGAGGCAGTGCATCCAGACGATCGAAAAGCAGTCGACGCCGCATATTCCAAGTCATTGCTTGAGAACAAAGACTCTTACGAAATTGAACATCGAATAGTAAGAAAATCAACTGGAGAAATACGCACCGTCTTAGAAAAATGCGAGAATATTCGAGACGAAACTGGAAAAATTGTTCGCTCAGTCGGAATGGTGCAAGACATCACTGAACGCAAAAAAACCGAAAGAAAACTCGAATTGATCAACGAGGAGCTAGAAGAGAGAGTACGAAAACGCACAGAAGAAGTCTCAAAGGAACGACAGCGCCTATACACCATACTTGAAACCCTCCCAGCCTATGTTGCTCTCCTCGATAAGGATTACCAGGTAACCTTTGCTAACAAGATTTTCCGCGAACGTTTTGGCGAATCACACGGCAAACGCTGCTACGAATACTTATTCAAACTCAATTCACCCTGCGAGAACTGCGAAACCTACAAAGCCCTAAAAAATAACGCGCCTCATCATTGGGAATGGACAGGACCAGACGGACGTGACTATGACATCTACGACTTCCCATTCTTAGAAACCGACGGCTCCACCATAATTTTAGAGATGGGAATCGACATTACAGAACGCAAAAAAATGGAAAAACAACTAAAAGACACTGAACGGCTAGCCGCTATCGGCCTAACTGCAGGAATGGTGGGTCACGACATTCGCAATCCGCTACAAGCAATAACAGGCGAAATCTACCTAGCTAAAACGGAACTAGATCCGGCACCAGATAGCGACGCAAAAAAGAACGTGTTGGAAAACCTACAAGAAATCGAAAACAACGTCGATTACATTAACAAGATCGTGGCGGACCTACAAGACTTTTCCAGACCCCTTAATCCTCGAGTAGAAGAAATCGACCTAAAAACCATAATTGACAAATTACTGGAAAAGAACGATTTGCCAAAGAATATCGATCTAGAGGTTAGAGTAGATGCCGCAGCTAGGAAGGCTGTGTCTGATTTCACCTTCATAAATCGCATATTGCATAATCTGATTAATAATTCTGTTCAAGCAATGCCAAACGGCGGCAAACTATCAATACTTGCCCACAAAGAAGCAAATGAGCTTGTCATAACCGTTGAAGACACGGGTGTTGGTGTCCCTGAAACGGCAAAGAACAAGTTG
>JBAULH010000167.1:0-1771 GCA_049578085.1 Candidatus Deferrimicrobiaceae bacterium | reverse complement strand
GACCTCGACGGGAACTCCCGGCTGCGATCGGCGATCACCGCCGCCCGCGGGGTGAACAAGCCCAACGACAACATCACGCGGGCGATCAAGAAGGGGACCGGGGAGCTCGAGGGAGTGACCTACGAGGAGTTGCTGTACGAGGGGTACGGTCCGCATGGCGTGGCGGTCTTGGTCAAGGTTCTGACCGACAACAAGAACCGCACCGTGGCGGACGTCCGGCACATCTTCTCCAAGAATAACGGCAACCTCGGTGAAGCCGGTTGCGTCAACTGGATGTTCACAAAGAAGGGATCGATCGCCGTCCCGAAGGAAGCGATCACGGAGGAGAAGCTGATCGAGGTCGCGATCGACCTGGGGGCGGAGGATGTCGTAAATGATCCGGAGGCGCGCGAATACGAGGTCCGGTGCGAAGCGGAAGGCTTCGAGGACGTGAAACGGGGGCTGGAGGAGAAGGGAGTGAGGATCAACACCTCCGAGGTGGCGATGCTCCCGCAATCCACGGTCCACCTCGAGGGGAAGGCGGCCGACCAGATGCTCCGCCTGATGAACGCCCTCGAGGAGTCCGACGACGTCCAGAACGTCTGGGCGAACTTCGACATCTCGGACGAGGCGATGGAGGCGTTCGGGGCGTGAGTGGCATCGCGTGCCGGCACATGAACAGCGCGGCGACCGGCTCCGCTGCCTCGGAGGGGGGCTTCCGTTCGTGGCTCGCCGTGCGATCAGCCCGCACGGCTGCGCTTTACCTCACTGCGCCCCCCTCCTGCGGCTGCTCCGCCGAGGTCGCGTGAGCTCGGCATGAGACCCGGTCGATGACGCCCCCCCGGCGCCGCATCCTCGGGATCGACCCCGGCTCCCGGCGGACCGGCTACGGGATCCTCGACGTTCGCGGAAACAACCTCTCCCCGGTGGCCTGGGGCGTAATCCGCACGGATTCCTCCGGTTCCTTCCCCGACCGTCTCCACTGTATTCACGAAACGCTTTCCGAGGTGATCCGCCTCCACCGGCCTACGGAAGCCGTCGTGGAGAAGGTCTTCCTCGCGAAGAACGCCGCGTCCGCCCTGAAGCTCGGACAGGCGAGGGGATCCGCCATCGTCACTTGCCGGGTCCATGGGATGGGCGTCCATGAATACAGCGCCAAGGAGATCAAGCTCTCCGTAACCGGATTCGGCTCCGCCCCCAAGGAGCAGGTGTCCGAGATGGTGTGCCGTCTCCTCGGTATCCGGGAGCCGGTACCCCCCGATGCCTCCGACGCCCTCGCGATCGCCTTCTGCCGGGCCGTGTCCCGGGACATTCCCTCGTAGGCCCGTAAGCCTTGCCACGGGGAACGTCCTCGGGCATGTACCGGTCCCCGACAACAATGTGCTCGGGCGTTCCCGTGATGTCGTCGTAACGAACGCCGTCTCCGCCGAGGGGGACCTTATGTTCATCTCCAACGGGGAGGCAGGCGGCTATGTCACCTGGGCGGACACCCCGTTCGACCAGGACTGGGACGAGACTCTCCCTCTCCCCACGATCACAGTTCTTGGGCAACTGCAGTTCAGCGCCCTGCAGTCGGTGAACCACGTGGCGTACGAGGACGAATTGCTGATCATCGCCTCCGGCATGGGGGGGGGCTCCAGGTGGTCCGCCTGACCTACTACTAAAGAAGTCCCCGGCGTGATTTTCTTTCCACGGCATCCGCTTTCCTGCCTCCTGACATAAGAGAAGGCTTGGATGGGGGGCACCCTCTCCCCGATCGTGACGGGAGTGCAGGCAAGTCCTTCCTCCTGCG
>JBAULH010000166.1:0-18457 GCA_049578085.1 Candidatus Deferrimicrobiaceae bacterium | reverse complement strand
TGCGCTTAACCTCACTCCACCCCCCTCCTGCGGCAGCTGCGCCCGTAACCGGGGGACCCTTGCCGATGCGGGGGGTTGCCCGCAGCGGCCTGTGGAGCGAATGGGCGGGGACACTCCTCTCCCGCATCCCGGAGATGAATCAGGAATGTCCCCGGTGAGCGGAACCGGCAGCGAGCGGGCGCGAGGTCGCGAGCGTAGCGGAGTGGAATCCCCCCGCGAGCCAGGGTACTCGGGCGTTTTATTTCCCGAAGAATCTCCGTACCTGCCGGATCACCTCGTCCTGGTCCGCCTCGGAGAGAAAGGCGGACATGGGAAGCGAAACCACCTCGCGCGCCGCCGCCTCGCTTTCGGGGAAATCCCCCTTCCCGTACCCCAGTCCCCGGAACGCCTCCTGCAAATGGAGGGGGATCGGGTAATGGACCGCCGTCGGAATCCCGTTTTCGCGCAGGTGGGCGACGAGGTCATCCCTCCTCGGCGTGCGGATGGTGTATTGCGCGAAGACGTGGGTGTTCCCGGGGCTCACGACAGGCACGCCGACGATGTCTCCCAGACGATCGGAGTAGCGCGCTCCCATGTAGGCGCGCGCGCTCACCTCGTCGGGAAAGCGGGGGAATTTCCCAAGCAGGACCGCCGCCTGCAGGTCGTCGAGACGGCCGTTGATCCCGATGGCCCGGTGCTGGTAACGCTCCCATTGTCCGTGGTTGCGCAATCCCCGGACGCGATCGGCCACCTTGTCGTCGGATGTGAACACCATCCCGCCGTCCCCGTAGCACCCCAGCGGCTTGGACGGGAAAAAAGAGGTGGCCCCCACGTGCGGCCAGCCGCACGACCGGCGACCGTTCCGCTCCGCGCCGAACGACTGGGCACCGTCCTCGATGACGAACAGCCCGTATTCCCCGGCGACCGAAAGGATCGCCTCCATCTCCGGGCATTGCCCATAGAGGCTGACCGCGATGATCCCGCGGGTATTCTTCGTGATCGCCTCCTCGATCCGGGCCGTACCGATGTTGTACGTCACCGGATCGATGTCCACGAACACCGGGGTGGCGCCGACGAGCGCGATCATTTCGGCCGTGGCGATGAAGGTGAAGGGGGACGTGACGATCTCGTCCCCCGCCTTGACCCCGTAAGCCATGAGGGCCAGGAGCAAAGCGTCGGTCCCGGAGGAGCAGCCGATCGCGTGCGTCGCCCCGACGTAGGCCGCGAGCTTTCCCTCGAGTTCGCTCCCCTTGGGCCCCATGATGAACTGGGCGCCCAGCAGGACCTCCTCGATCTCCCTGCGGATCTCGGGCTCGTAGGCCGCGAACTGGCTCTGCAGATCGACGAATTTCATGGGGGAAGATCCTTTCCGTACGGGGTTTCCCTAGCCGGCTTTCCTCCTTGTACCATACCCCCTGGAGTTTTCCAATTTACGGCCCGTTTTTGGTGGCGCTCGCGGGATGGGATTGGTATAAAAGTAAGATTGCGGAGGGATGGCCGAGTGGCTTAAGGCGGCGGTCTTGAAAACCGCCGAAGCGCGAGCTTCCGTGGGTTCAAATCCTACTCCCTCCGCCACCCTCCTTCGCCCAAGGTTCGCCGGGGAAGGCCGGAAACCTCGTGCTATGGAGGGTGCCCGACGTAGCTCCGAAGCGCCGGGCTTCGGATTCCGCGAGGAGCAAAGGCGGGCAGCCATCGCGCGAAGTTGAATCAGACGGAGAGGTGGCCGAGTCGGCTGAAGGCAACCGCCTGCTAAGCGGTTGTACGGGTAAAACCGTACCGAGGGTTCGAATCCCTCCCTCTCCGCCATGATGTTCGAAAAGGAGGAAGAGTGGGCGGGGACACTCCCCAACTCCAGGGGGGACACTCCTGAGTCGGGAAAGGATAACTGCCAGGAATGTCCCCCCCGGGAATGTCCCCGATGGATCGGAGAGGTGTCCGAGCTGGCCGAAGGAACGCGACTGGAAATCGCGTAGGTGGCTAAACCCCGCCTCGAGGGTTCGAATCCCTCCCTCTCCGCCACCCTCCTTCGCCCAAGGTTCGCAGGAGAAGGTCGGGAACCTTGCGCTACGGAGGGTGTCCTCCGTAGCTCGGGCAATTCGGGAGTGCAGTCGCAGCTGCCGAGCGTAGGAGGACAGGACAATAGACGGTCCGGGGATTCGAACCGGAGCCGATGGGCCGCAGCTCCGAGTCGCCGGGTCCTGAAAGAACCAACTTCCGTCCCCTGGAGGGACACGACAAAACAGGAGGTACGAGAAACCATGAAGAGGATGTCCCTGATGTTCGCAGCGCTCCTGGCGATTTCCCTCACGGGAGCCTCCTGCCAGAAGAAAGAGCCGCCGCCGGCTCCCTCGCCGATGCAGGGAGGCGCTTCCGGACAGCCGGGAGCGCCGCACGGACCGATGGGGGGAGGGCCGGCAAAGACGGTTGTCGTCCCCGAGGAAGTCAAGACGGCGTGGAAGGCCGTGAAGATCGAGGTGGAGTTCAAGGAGGCGAAGACCAGAAAAGAGTTCACCATCCCCCTGAACTCCGAGTTCCCGCTCCCGGATTCCGACCTGGTCGTGAAGATCGGCTCCTTCCTTCCCCACTTCTCGATGACGGCCGACCAGATTACATCCGCCTCCAACGATCTGTCGAATCCGGCCTGCAACATCGAGATCCAGGAGAAGGGGAAGCAGGTGTTTAAGGGGTGGCTCTTTGCGAAATTCCCGGATGTCCACCCGTTTCAGCACGACAAGTTCTCGGTGAAACTGCTGGAGGGCGTGAAGAAGTAGGACCCGTTCCAAGGTATCCCGTCCGAGGGGGTGCTTCCGCGGGACGGTCCCGCCGGGAGGCGCCCCCGTTGTTCACGGGCCGTCCTTTTCCAGTACCCGGCGGATCACCGCCATCATCTGCTCATGGATGTGGCCGTTCGAGGCGAGGAGGTCGGGCTGGTGGATATCGTACGGGGAGCCGTCAAGCCGCGTCGCCACCCCTCCCGCCTCCCGGAGGATGAGAAGCCCGGCGGCCGTGTCCCAGGGCGAAAGCTTCAACTCCCAGAACCCGTCGAACCTCCCGCAGGCGAGGTAACACAAGTCGAGGGCAGCCGACCCGTCGCGCCGGATCGCCTGCCCGGTGAATACGAACTCCCGGAAAAAATCGAGATTGTTGTCGGTCGCCTGCTTCACGTCGTAGGCAAACCCGGTGGAAAGCAGGGACCGCCGCAGGTCGTCTACCCCGGACACCGTAATCCGCTCCCCGTTTCGGAAGGCCCCGCTCCCCGGCGAAGCGGTGAACGATTCGGACAGGAGCGGATCGAACACGGCACCCGCAAGAAGGCTACCGTCCTTTTCCAGTGCGGCGGAGACACAGAAGCAAGGGTAATTGTGGGCATAATTGGTCGTGCCATCGAGGGGGTCGATGATCCATCGGTACGGCGAGGGGGACACGTGCTCCGAACTCTCCTCGGAAAGAATCCCGTGGTCCGGAAAGGCGGACCGGATCCGCTCGAAGATGTAGGCCTCGGACTGCCGGTCCACGTCCGTCACGAGGTTGATCTCCCCTTTGTAATGGATGGACTGATGCTTCCCGTAGTTCCTCCGGAGGATCTCCCCCGCTCCTCGTGCCACGTCCTCGGCGAATTCCCGCCATTCCCGGTTTTCCAATGCGTGTCCTCCCCGGCTGCTTTGCGTCGTGCGCCGGGTCATTATAGTATGGAGATTATGCCGACCCCGCAAGAGTTGCGCGGACATCCAGAATCTCCTTGCAAGGAGACCAAGATGAAGCTCCGAATCCTCACCGTTCTTCTCACCCTCCTTCTCCTGTTGCCGGCCTGCGCCTCCCGGAAGGAAGTACGGGTCTGGAAGTCCGGCGACAGCATCATCTGCCCGCATTGCGGCCGGGAATTTCCCGTGCCTGAAAAACTGGGGCAATAACAGGCGGTAAATTCACCGGAATATTCGGGGCGGGTGCCGTCACAGGCAGGGGGAACATGTCGAAAACGATCCCGTCGGGTCTTATCGCATTGCTTGTCCTGGTCATCCTGGTTCTCGGGCCGGGCGGTTATGCCTGCGCAGGACACCCTCTCGGCACGGAGGATGCGGAAACGCTGGGAATGGGTGCCATCGAAGTGGAGTTCAACGGCGAGCGCTCCGCCGACGGGGGAGACCGTGAAACATCCCTCGGAAACACGTACACGCTGGGATTGGCCCCCAGGATCGACCTCGGCACCTCGTTCGCCTACGTGTTCCGCAGGCCCGGAGACGGCTCGGAGGCGGTGCGAGGTATGGCGGACACGGAAGTTACGATGAAGACGTCGTTTGGCGACGAGGAGGGATGGACTCCGGCCCTGGGAGTGAAAGCGGGGGCGGTCCTTCCCACCGGAGAGGAAACGAAAGGGCTCGGGGCGGGGCGGGCAAGCGGAATATTCACCACTATCGCCACCTGGAAAGCCGACACCGTGCTGGTCCACCTGAACGCGGGCGTCACGATTGACGGGCGTCCGATCGGGAGCCGGGACCGGGACGACAGCGTATCGGCGAGTCTTGCCGCAGAGTGGGAAGCGCACAACCGGTATGTTCTGGTGGGCGAATACCTTTGGGAGAAAAACATCGGTGGGGGGTCCGAAGGCGTCTTATCGGAACTCCTCGTGGGGGGAAAAATGGAGATCTCGCGAAATCTGACGTTCGACGTCGGCATCCGCTGGGGAACGACCGACGCATCGCCCGACGTCACGTACCTCGCCGGCGTCACCCTCGCATACCCCGGGGATGAGACGGCGGAAAACCACCCGCAAGACGAACGGGACAATACGCACGAGGTGGGCAAGGAAGCGAGATAGGAGACAGAGGGACGAATGCACATCCCCGACGGGTATCTCGGCCCCCCGACATGCATCGCGGCATTTGCCGCCTGCGTCCCCCTCTGGGGAATTGCGGCCCGGAAGGTCCGGGAAAGCCTCGACACGCGACGGGCTCCCCTCCTCGCCATCTCCGCGGCCTTCTCCTTCCTCCTGATGATGTTCAACGTGCCCCTTCCCGGGGGAAGCACGGGGCATGCGGTGGGAGGCGTCCTGATCGCGATTGCCGTGGGCCCCTGGGGAGCAATGCTCTCCATCAGCATCGCTCTCGTCATCCAGGCGCTTCTCTTCGGCGACGGGGGGGTGACGGCGATCGGCGCGAACTGCCTGAACATGGCCTTCGTGATGCCGTTCACGGGGTATTACACGTACCGTCTTTTCTCCCGCATGGTCTCCTCCGACAGGGGAAAAGCCCTGGCCGCCGGGCTCGCAGGATATATCGGGCTCAATGCGGCGGCATTCACCACGGCGGTCATGTTCGGGATTCAACCCCTGCTGCACACGGCTCCGGACGGGCGGGCGCTCTACTCTCCCTATCCTCTCTCCGTGGCCGTTCCCGTCATGATGATCCAGCACATGACCGTTATCGGCGCGGTCGAGGCCCTGGTCACGGGGCTCGTGGTCCTATACCTGCACCGGTCGAGATCCGCCTGGGTTATCGGCTCACAGGAAAGCGGACCCGCGCGATGAGAGAATACCGGAAATTCCTGGTCGCCCTGGGCCTGATGGCGTTCCTGGCCCCCATCGGGCTGTATCTCCCGCAGATCATGAAGGCGGGGGGTGCGTGGGGCGAATGGGGGATCCAGGAGGTCAGGAAGATGATCGGCTACGCTCCCCCCGGGATGGAGAAATTGGCGGATACGTGGAAGGCCCCGATGCCCGACTACGCCCCCCCCGGACGAGAGAACGCCCCCCTCCCGACGGAAGGAGTTTCCTACCTCCTCTCGGCGTTTCTCGGGATCGTCGCCTCCGGAGGAGGGGCTTACCTGCTTGCCCGCTGGCTGACGCGACGGGGGCGGCCTCCCGCCGACAGGCGGTCGTGAGGGGGCAATGGACGAAACCGCCAGGGAAAGACGTTTTCAGGAAATGGCCGCGTCGCGGGGGCTTACGGTCCCGGGGAGGACCCACGTCGAGAAGACCCTCCGGGAGCTGTCCCTGTTCTTCTCCCGCTCGATGTTCCGGGAGCAGACGGCACGCCGGGCGGGCATCCTGCAAAGGGTGGACCCCAGGGCAAGACTTCTGGCGACTCTCCTATTCCTGGTCAGCGTGAGCCTCTCCCGATCGATCCCCGCGCTGCTCGCCCACGCCTCCCTCCCCCTGGCGGCCATCGCCCTGTCCCGTATCCGCCCGGCGGAGTTCCTGGGGGCGGGATTCCTCGTCGCGGTCGCGTTCACCCTCCTCATGGCGGCCCCCGCCACCCTGAATGTGTTTTTCGACGGAACGGTCATCGTCCCGCTCGTCGACCGGGGACGGGAGTGGCGCTACGGGCCGCTCTTCCTCCCGGCGGTGATCGGAATCACCCGGGAGGGGCTTCTCACTGCCGCCACGTTTCTTCTGCGCGCCCTAACCTCGGTCGCGGCGGTCCTTTGGCTAACTCTCTCCACGCGATGGGCCGATCTCCTGCGGGCCCTCCGGTTCCTGCGGCTTCCCGCGATCTTTCTCCAGGTGATCGGCATGACCCTCCGCTACACCCACGCGCTGCTGCGCCATTCCGAAGAAGTCCACCTCGGAAAGAAGAGCCGCACCGTGTGCCGTGCACCGATGGCCGCGCAACAGGCGTGGGTCGGTTCCCGGATCGCCCGCTCCTGGGAAAGGAGTCTCCACCTGATGGAAGAAGTAAGCATGGCGATGACCGCCCGCGGGTTCACGGGAGAGGCAAAGTTCCCTTCCGGCCCGTGGTTCGGCGCCGCGGAGTGGGGGCTGATCATCACGGTCGTGGTATTCTGTGCCGGTGCACACATCGCCTGATATGCCGGTGACGACGTACCACAGCCCTCCGGTCGCCCCTCTCCTGGAGATGGACGACATCCATTATGCCTACCGGGAGGGAGTCCCGGCACTTGCCGGCCTATCCCTGTCCGTTTCTCCCGGGGAGCGCGTCGCGGTGCTCGGCGCCAACGGATGCGGCAAGTCGACGTTGCTCATGCTTCTGGCGGGCCTGATCTTTCCCCAGAGAGGCTCCTACCGGGCCTTCGGCCGGGAGATCAACGACCCCCTGCTCTCCCGCGACGCGTTCGGGATGTTCTTCCGGAAGGAGATCGGGATCCTTTTCCAGAACTCCGACGCGCAGCTGTTCAACCCCACCGTCGAGGACGAGATCGCCTTCGGCCCCCTGCAGATGAACGACCCCCCCGAGGAGGTCCGGTCGAAAGTGCAACGGGCGATCGATACGTTCGGGATCGGCGCCCTGGCGGGCCGGGCTCCCTACGAGCTCTCGGGAGGCGAGAAGAAAAAGGTGGCGATCGCCTCCGTGCTGGTAATGGACCCGCAGGTTCTCCTGCTGGACGAGCCCACCGCGGGGCTCGATCCCCGGAGCAGCCGGGCGCTCGTGGACACGATCATCGAGGCGGAGAAGTCGGGGAAAACGGTCGTAACGGCCACGCATGACTTGCACGTCGTCTCGGAAATCGCCCGGAGAGTCCTCGTGATCGGGGAGGACAGGCGAATTCTCGCGTCCGGCGCCCCCGAGGAGATTCTCACGGACAGGTCCCTGCTGCTTGCCGCCAACCTCGTCCATCTGCATCGGCACGCCCACGAGGACTACTGGCACGCCCACGAGCACGAGCACCCCGAGGTCGTCCACATCCACGAGCACCCCGACGAGACCCCGCGGGCAGGAAAAGAACGATGAAGAAGCAGGCGATCGTTCTGAAGTACGGAGAGACACAGGCGAGCCTCCCGGGCAAGATCCTCCGAAGCGTCTATCTGCTGGCCGCCCGGCCTCCTCTCCTCCCTCCCTCCGAGGACGCCCTGATACGGCAAAGGATAGCGCGCCCCGTCGGGTCCCTCCCCCTCCGGATGCTCGTTCGCACGGCGGACTCGGTGGCCATTCCCGTATCGGATATCACGCGCTACTCCGCCACGGAGAGGTTTCTCACGCCCCTGCTCGAGGAAACCGATGCTGCGGGGATCCCGAGGAAGCGGGTAAGCGTCTTCATCGCACGGGGGACCCACCGTGCCCTGTCGGACGCGGAACTCCACGCCGTCGTGGGGCCGGAGATCTCTTCCGGCATCCACGTGGCGCAGTCGGATCCCGACGGCGAGACGATACAGCTCGGCGTCACCTCCCGCGGGACGACCGTCCGAATCAGCCGCTCCCTGATGGAACACGACAGGATCGTCCTCACGGGGACCATCACCTTCCACTATTTCGCGGGGTTCGGGGGGGGAAGGAAAGCCCTCGTTCCGGGGTGCGCAGCGCGGGAAACCGCGTCCGCCACACATTTCCGCATCTTTCGAACGGACGCGCCCGGAAAGCACCCGCTCTCCCGCCCCGGGGTTCTCGCGGGGAATCCCGTGCACGAGGATATCGTCGAGGCTGTCACCATGGCGGCCCCGACGTTTCTGTTCAACACCCTGCTTACCCCGCAGCGAGAGATCTTCGACGCCGTCGCCGGCCACTGGCAGAAGGCCCACGAGGAAGCATGCGCAAGGTATGCGAAGGTCTACCGCGTCCCCGTGCCGAAGCGATATCCCCTCGTGATCGCCTCCGCGGGGGGGTTCCCGAAGGACATCAACTTCATCCAGTCGCACAAGGCGCTGGACAATGCGTTCCTGACCGCCGAGGAGGAGGGGGTCATCATTCTCCTGGCCGAGTGCCGGGACGGTCTGGGAAGCTCGTCCTTTTTCCCCTGGTTCCGCTTCGAGGACCCCGCGGAGATGGAGGCCGAGCTCCGCGCCAATTATCAGATCTACGGGCAGACGGCCCACGCGACGTTTACCAAGGCGAAATCATGCCGGGTGATACTCGTTTCCACCCTGCGGCCAGAGGAAGTGGAGAAAATGGGGATGATCGCTGCCACTTCCCTCGATGAGGGCGTACGAGAGGCGGAAAGGCTGCTGGGAGAATTGCCTCCCGCCCTTGTCATTCCGGATGCGGGGTATGTGCTCCCGGACGTGGTGGGCAGTGCCGTGCCCCAGCCTCCGGGCAACATCCTGCGGTCTCCGTAGCCGCCTCTTCGGCCTGGGAACTTGCAATCATTTTGCTCCCGCCGGGCTCCTCTCTGGTAGAATCGCTCCTGTTATGGCACGGTGGGAATGCGTTATCTGCGGGTATATTCACGAGGGCGCGGAACCGCCCGACATATGTCCCGTCTGCGATGCGCCAAAGGAATTCTTCCGCCTCCTGTAAGGATTGAACGGGGGATGCCATGGATTTTCTCCGCGAGTCGATACATCGGCTGACGGAAGAGGCAAAAAGGATCGAACACGAACTCCGGGTGGTCCTCCCGAAAGAGATCCATGCGGCTCTCGCCCACGGGGACCTTTCGGAGAACAGCGAGTACGAAGCGGCAAAGGAAAGGCAGTCCACCCTGAACGCTAGGCTCGGTCAGATCCAGAAGCGGCTCGCCGACCTCTCCCGGATCGATGTTACGGCCATTCCGAGGGACCGATCGGGTCTCGGGAGCAAGGTGACCGTCGAGAACATCGGGACGGGACAGGAAATCGGATACACCCTCGTGATCCCGGAAATCGCCGACGGAAAGAAGAACTTCGTCTCGATCGCCTCGCCGGTGGGGAAAGCCCTCCTCAACCGGAGGCCGGGAGACGAGGTGACGGTGCAGACGCCGAAGGGAACGCTGGAACTCGAGGTAACGGAAGTTCTCACAGCATTCGGCAACACCCTGCGGTAACCGAGTCACGCCAGCGAGGGGAACCTCCTCTTTACCTCCTCCGCCATCTCCTTGACCTCCTCCGACCGATGCCGGGGACAGACGAGGACCGCGTCCCCGTCCCGGATGACCATCACGTTCTCCATCCCGATGACCGCGACCACCCCGCGGTCCGATCGAACAAGAGAGCCGCGGCAGTCCGCGAGTATTACCTTTCCCGCAGTAACGTTTTCCCCCGCCCCTCCCAGGAACTCGTGGAGGGAGCGCCAGGTGCCGATGTCGCTCCATCCGAATTCGGACGGGATGACGAGAATCCTGTCCTCCTTCTCCAGAATCCCGTAGTCCACGGAGATCGACGGCATGCGGGCATAGGCGCGGCGCAGGCGATGGCGGAAATCCCTCCTGCCGGTGTTGCGGAGGACCTCCTCCAGTTCCCGGTGGACGGCAGGAAGGAAGCGGGCGACCCGGTTGCGGTAGGTCGCCGCGCGGACGACAAACACACCGCTGTTCCAATAGAACCGACGCGAGCGCAGGAATCTCCGGGCGGTGCGGAGATCGGGTTTCTCGGTGAACCTCCGCACAACGAACACGCCCTCTCCCTCCGGAAATGGCGCCCCACGCTCGATATAACCGTAGCCGGTTGCCGGATGGTCGGGGGAAATCCCCAGTGTCACGAACCGGCCCGTCCGCCGGGCAAGCCGCAATCCTTTCTTAAGCACCGACCGGAACGCGGAAGGGTTCCCTACGGCGTGGTCGGCCGGGGTTGCGGCGATCACCGCGTCCGCATCCCGGCGCTCAATGTGCGCGGCGGCCAACGCCATGGCGGGAGCGGTGTTTCTGCCTTCCGGTTCCAGGAGGATGTTCCCGGGCGGGACGCCGAGGGCGCGGGCTTTGAGGTTAGGAGCATCCTTTTCCCCCGCCACCACCCAGATGTTCTCCCGGGGCACCAGGGGGAGGAGACGGCGAACGGTCTCGACGATCATCGGGCCGTTTCCCGTCAGGTCCAGGAACTGCTTCGACCGGTGCATCCGGCTCTCGGGCCAGAACCTTTTGCCTGAACCTCCCGCCAGAATGACCGCGTGGTCCATTTGGCATTACCTCCCCCGGAATTTACGATAGAATACAACGGTGAAGAAGAACCTGAAGAACACTTTCCTCGCCGGCCTCCTCGTCATCGTGCCGCTGGTGGTGTCCGTCGCCCTTCTCGTCTGGTTCTTCCAGAAGGCCGACAACCTGTTTTCCCCCCTCATCGATGGAGTGGTGAGAAAGATCTCCCCGGGCATCGGCCACATCCCGGGAACGGGAATCCTCACGGGGCTGGTGGTCATTCTCGTCATCGGGTTCTTCGCGAGAAACGTCGTGGGCGAGCGGATCCTGGCCGCCCTGGACAGGTTAATCAACCGGATTCCCTGGTACCGGACGATCTACTCCACGATAAAACAGCTGACGGACGCCTTCTCGCCCGACAACACCCGCTCGTTCAAGGATGTCGTACTCGTGGATTATCCCCGGGAGGGGTGCCAGGCGATCGGGTTTCTGACGGGCACGGTCGAGAGGGAAGGAAAGATCCTGGCCGCCGTATTCGTCCCCACCAACCACATCTACTTCGGGAATGTGCTCTTCCTTTCCGATGAGGACGTAACACGCCTGAACATGCCGGTAGAACAGGCGGTGCGCATCCTCGTCTCCGGGGGAATCGCCGCCCCGGAGAGGTTCCTCCCCAGGGAAAAAACAGACTTGACAAGACAATCGTTGCCCCCGTACCCTTAACAAACCATGATTCCGGTAACGCATACGCGGAAGATGCTTCGACTTTGCGGTCTCGCCCTACTGGGGCTACGGGGGTGCCGGCCCGCGACCGCGTGAGCGCATGACGACATAGGCGTACGCTCAACATGGCCGTGGGGACAGGCAAAGGTTCCCGCGGCGTTTTTCGCTTCGGCCGCCGGGGACCACCAGTCCGGCGGCCTTTTTTGTTGTTGGCGGGGGACACTCCTGAAACGTACTACTCGAGCCGAGGCATGTTCCCCGGACAAGGAAACCAGAAGGGAGGAAGGGATGGCAGACAAAGTATTCATCTTCGACACGACATTGCGGGACGGCGAGCAGGTCCCGGGCGCGAAGCTGGCAAAGGAACAGAAGGTGAAAATCGCCCGGCAGCTCGCGGCGCTCGGAGTGGATATCATCGAGGCGGGTTTCCCCGCCTCCTCGCCGGGAGATTTCGAGTCCGTCCAGGCGGTCGCCCGGGAGGTCAAGGGACCGATCGTGACGGGGCTCGCCCGCGCGATCAAGAAGGACATCGACACGCTGTGGGAGGCCGTCAAGGGCGCGAAGCGGGCGCGGATCCACACCTTCCTTGGCACGTCGGACATCCACATCCAAAAAAAGTTCCGCTCGGACCGGGAGAAAATCCTCCAGTGGTGCGTGGACACGGTAAAGTACGCCGCCTCGCTCTGCCCCGACGTGGAATTCTCCACCGAGGACGCCGCACGTACGGACTTCGACTTCCTGTGCCGGACGGTCGAGGCGGTCGTGAAGGCGGGAGCAAAAACGATCAACGTCCCCGACACGGTGGGATACGCGACGCCCCAGGAGATGGCGGACCGCATCCGGCGGCTGAAGGAGAGGGTCCCCGCACTGGACAAGGTCATTCTCTCCATGCACTGTCACAACGACCTGGGGATGGCAACCGCAAACACGCTGGCGGGAATTCTCGCGGGGGCGAGGCAGGCCGAGGTGACCATGAACGGGATCGGGGAGCGGGCGGGAAACGCCGCGCTCGAAGAAGTGGTCATGGCGATCCACACACGAAAGGAGATCTTCGGGAACCTCCGCACGGGGATCAACACGAAGGAGATCATGAAGACAAGCAAGATGGTCTCGGCCCTCATGGGGCTCTCCATCCAGAGGAACAAGGCGATCGTGGGATCGAACGCCTTCGCGCACTCTTCGGGCATCCACCAGGACGGGATCATCAAGGATCGCTCCACGTACGAGATCATCCGGCCGGAGGACGTCGGCGGATCGGCCCACTCCTTCACCCTCACGGCGCGTTCCGGCAGGGCGGCGCTCAAGCACCACATCACAAACCTGGGGCACAAGCTCACCGACAGCCAGGTTGACTCCCTCTACCAGAAGTTCCTCGCGCTGGCGGACAAGAAGAAGGAGGTAATGATCGAGGATCTGGAGGTACTTGTGCAGGAGGAGCTTTTCAAGGTGCCCGAGACGTACCGCCTGGAGCACGTCCAGATCCTCTCCAGCACCGAGGCGACGCCGATGGCCGCGCTTCGGCTGCGCCGTCACAACGAGGTGATCGAGGAGGCCTCCACGGGGAACGGTCCGATCGAGGCCGCCTACAAGTGCATCGAGCGTATCGTCGGGAAGAAGTTCCGGCTGATCAATTTCGGTCTTTCCGCCGTCACATCGGGCAAGGACGCCATCGGCGAGGCGACGGTCCGGATCCGGGACAACGGAACGATCTTCGCCGGGGCGGCGAGTTCCACGGACATTATCGAGGCGGCCGTCAAGGCGTACCTCAACGCCGTCAACCGATGGGTCGCCGAGGAAGCGAAAGCAAAAGCGGCCCGGAAGACGAAGAGAAAAGCGGTGAGGAAACTGGCCGTCGCCTCTCCGTAACCGGGGACCGGCAGGGAGGGGAGGACGCCGAAGGCGGGAATCGGTTGGACGGTCGAACCCCTGCCTCGCGGAACTCCTCCCGCGGGGGCGAGAAGGCTTCGAGGACCATCGCCCCTTGCGGTCCCGCCACGGCCTTGTGGGAAACGCCCCCCGGGACAAGGAAGATCGCGTTCCCGGAGAGGGTGCGCGCCTCCCCGGCGATCGTAAGCTCCAACGTCCCCGACACCATCATCCCCATCTGCTCGTGCGGGTGGGCATGCTCGGGGACGACCGCGTGCGGCGCGAGGGTGACCAGGGAAAGCATCGCCTTCTCCCCGGATGCGATCTTCGCGATGACCCCGGGGGCGAGTTCCCGGGGCGGGATATCCTCCGGTTTCCAGAAATGATGCATCGGCATTTCTCCTTCGTGTTGGGCTCAGGCGGGGCCGATCCGCTCCCTCCCCCCCATGTAGGGACGAAGAACCTCGGGGATGAGGACGGAGCCGTCCTCCTGCTGAAAATTCTCGAGGATGGCGACCACCGTGCGGCCCACGGCCAGACCGGACCCGTTCAGCGTGTGGGCGAGCCGCGTCTTCCCCGTGGCGGCGTCGCGGAACCGGATCTTCGCCCGGCGCGCCTGGAAGTCGGTGAAGTTGCTGCAGGAGGAAATCTCCCGGTACCGCGCCTGCGAGGGAAGCCACACTTCGATGTCATAGGTCTTGGCGGCCGAGAACCCCAGTTCCCCGGTGCACAGGGTCACCACGCGATAGGGGAGGAAAAGGCGCTTGAGAATTCCTTCCGCGTCGGCGGTCAGGGAATCAAGCTCGGCCCAGGACTCCTCGGGCCGGCAGACCTTGACCAGCTCCACCTTGTTGAACTGGTGCAGGCGGATCATCCCGCGGACGTCCTTCCCGTGTGATCCCGCCTCGGCCCGGAAGCAGGGGGTGTACGCCGTCATCTTCAGAGGAAGGGAATCGGCGGGAAGGATTTCATCCCGCACGATGTTGGTGACCGGCACCTCGGCGGTGGGAACGAGATAGTAGTCCGTGCCCGCCACGCGGAACAGGTCCTCCTCGAACTTCGGGAGCTGTCCCGTTCCGAGGAAGGAGGCGGAATTCGCAAGAAACGGCGGGAGGACCTCCAAATAGCCGTTCTCCCGGGTATGGACATCCAGCATGAAATTGATGAGCGCCCGCTCCAGCAGGGCCCCCGCGCCCTTCATCAGGCAGAACCGGGCACCCGCAATCTTGGCTGCCCGGTCGAAGTCGAGGATGTCAAGTCCCGTCCCGATGTCGACATGGTCCCGCACCGGGAAGGGAAATGCGGGACGGTCACCCCAGGTTCGAATCGTCGGGTTATTTTCCTCACCCTTGCCTTCCGGTACCGACGGATCGGGAATATTGGGGATGGAGAGGAGCATCTCTTCCATCCGCCGTTCGATGTCGGGCAGACCCGCCTCCTGCTCCTTGATCTTTGCGGAAACCTGCTTCATACGCTCCATCAGGGCGGATGCATCCTTTTTGTCCCGGCGCATGCGCCCGATCTCCTCGGAGGCGGCGTTCCTTCCCGCCCGAAGCCTTTCCACGGAAACCAGGATATCCCTGCGCGCCCGGTCGAGATCCACGAACCCGGAGAGGGTGACCGCGGTCCCGCGGCGCTTGAGCGCATCTCTCACGTAGTCCATGTTTTCCCGCACGAACTTCAGGTCGAGCATCGGTGCGTCTCCCGTTTCATCGGTCGAAATCCCGCGTCCCGGATCGTCGCGACGATCTCTTCCTCGGACATCCGGAAGGACACCCCCGCGGATGCCACCACGTTCTCCTCCATCATCGTGCTCCCATAGTCGTTCCCGCCGAAAAAGAGCCCCAGCTGAGCGACCTTCGCCCCCATCGTCACCCACGATACCTGGACCGTGCGGACGTTCTGGAGAACGAGCCGCGCGACAGCCAGCACGCGGAGGTAGCCGACCGCGTGGCCGAGCCCCGAAGGCAGGGACTGCCCGAACCGGGGGTCGCGGGAAAGAAGGGTGTTCCCGGGCTGGAATGTCCAGGGGATGAACGAGGTGAAGCCGTTCGTCTCCTCCTGGAGTTCCCGGATGCGGACCAGATGGGAGGCGACGTGCTCCGGAGATTCGACACTTCCGAACATCATGGTGGCGGAGGTGGGCAGCCCCTGCCGGTGCGCCTCGCGCATCACCGCGGCCCACTGCTCCCAGGTGATCTTCCTCGGGCTGATACGAGCACGCACGGCATCGTCGAGAATCTCCGCTCCGCCCCCCGGGATGGAATCCAGGCCGGCCTCCTTCAGCCGGGAAATCGCCTCGGCGATCGTCACGCCGGACCGGTTGGCGAAATGCCATATTTCCGGCGGCGAAAATCCGTGCAGGCGGACGGGGTGTCTCTTCACCGCCCTGGTCAGCCGGACCGCGTCCGCAAGATCCCACTCGGGGTGCAGTCCCCCCTGAAGGAGAACCTGCGTCCCCCCCGCTTCGAGGGTCTCCTCGATCTTCCGTGAAAGTTCGGCGTCCGACAAAACGTACGCGCCGGGATCCCCCTTCTCCCGGAAGAAAGCGCAGAACGAGCATTGGCAGATGCAAACGTTCGTGTAATTGATGTTCCGGTCGACGATGTAGGTGACGACGCCGTCCGGGTGCAGGTGCCGGCGGACGCGGTCTGCGGCTCGCCCCAGATCGAAGAGCGGGACCTCCCGGAGAAGAAGCGCTGCCTCCCCGACAGTCACATGCCCTTCCACCGCCCCCTCGAGCACGTCCCGCCAGGGCGCGGATGAGGTCACGCCGAACCCTCCGGCCATTCGCGAACCACGTTGTACAGGGTGTCCCGCTCGACGGGGATCCTGCCCGCCTGACGGATCAAAGTGACCAGTTCGGCCACCGTCATCTCCTGTCCCGTCCGGGCGCCGGCGGCATGGGTGATCCTTTCCTCCACCACCGTTCCGTCAATATCGTTCACGCCGAAGTGGAGGGAAACCTGGGCGACCTTGGGGCCCACCATGATCCAGAACGACTTCACGTGCCGGAAGTTGTCGAGGTAGATCCGTCCCACGGCAAGAGCGAGGAGATCCGTAAGTCCCGATGTGTATCCTTTCGCAATCTCCGTGTTCTTCGGATGGAATGCCAGGGGGATAAAGGACTGGAACCCGCCGGTACGGTCCTGCAGATCCCGGAGTCGACGCATATGGTCGACGCGGGAGGCAAGCGTCTCCACGTGCCCGTAGAGCATCGTCGCGTTGCTGCGCAGGCCGGCGTTGTGGACCGCCTCCATGATTTCGAGCCACCTGTCCCCCTTGATCTTCTCCGGACAGATCCGGTTCCGGATCTCCGGGTCGAAGATCTCCGCTCCCCCTCCCGGCAGGCTTCCCAGTCCGGCATTCCTCAGCTGGCAAATGACCTCTTCCAGGGGAAGCCCCGTAATCTGGGAGAAGTAGTCGATCTCCACGGCGGTGAACGCCTGGAGGTGCATCTCCGGAAACCGGTCCCGAAGGGCCCGGAGCATCCGGAGGTAGAAATCGAACGGAAGGTCCGGGTGGAGCCCGCCGACGATGTGCAGCTCCGTGGCGTTCTGGAAGCGCGCCTCCTCCGCCCGAGACAGGATCTCGTCCATCGTCATGGTGTAGGCGAAGGGTTCCTCCCTGCCCTTGCTGAATGCGCAGAACTTGCACCGGTTGACGCAGATGTTGGTGGGGTTGATGTGCCGGTTGACGATGAAGTACACACGGTCGCCGTTCATGCGACGGTTGGCGAAGTCCGCCATTTCCCCCACCGCATGGATGTCCCGGCTGAGGAACAGGGCAAGGGCGTCCTCCTCGGACACCCTCTCCCCTGCCGACACCTTATCCTGAATGGTCCGTAATGAGGGTTCCATTTCTGTCGCCTTTCCGCATCTGCTCCAGGACCCGTATCCCCGCCCCCTTCTCCTTCGGCACGCGCGGAAGGAAGATCGAAAACGTCACGCCCTCGCCCTCCCGGTTGTCCAGCTGGATCGTTCCTCCGTGCTTCTCGACGATGGCGTGGACGATGGGAAGCCCGAGACCCGTCCCCTCCGGCTTGGTGGTGAAGAAGGGGTTGAAGATGTTGTGCACCACGTCGTGAGGGATCCCGCCGCCGGTGTCGCGGATAAGGAAGATCACTCCGTCCCCCTCTTCTTCCCTGGCCAACCGGGTGACGAGCGTAAGGATCCCCCCCTTACTCATCGCCTGGACGGCGTTGGCAACGAGATTCCATAGCACCTGCCGGATCTGGTCCGGGTCAACGGCGATCTCGGGGAGGTTCTTCGAGAGGTTCACTTTCCTCGTGATTCGGCTCTCCTCGAGTGCGTCCTGAAACATCCTCAGGACGTCCCGGATTTCGGTATTGATGTCGACCGGCTGGAAGTCGGACACCTCCTCCCGCGAGAAGGAGAGAGCCTGCTGGACAGTCCGCTCCAGCCGTTTCACCTCCTTGAGGATGATCTCGGCGTACCTCGCCGTTTGGGGATGGTTCCGGTCGCCGCGGTCCACCTCGCGTGCCAGGCGGGCAGCGAACCCCCCGATCACGGTGAGGGGGTTCTTGATTTCGTGGGCGATCCGTGCGGCCATCTCTCCCAGCGCTGCAAGCTTCTCGCTCTGCACCAGGAGATCCTGGGTCTTCCGGACCTTCCCCAGTGCGTCCTCGAGGCTCTCATAAAGGGAGGCGTTCTCCATGGCGAGGCATGCCTCGGAGGCGAACATCGTCAGGATCTGGATGTCCTCCTCCGTGATATCCCGCTCCCGGAACTTGTTGTCCACATAGATGCACCCCCACGCCTTGCCCTGGACGACAAGGGGGACCGTCGCAAAGGAGGGCGGGTGGTTGCCGCAAAGCCCTGCCGGCGAGCCCGAAGAGGACGCCCCGCAACCGGAGTCCGCCCGGACGGCGCGCATCTCCCGAACTGCCTTCCCCACGAGGCATCCGGAGTTGTCCATCGCAATCGAGAGGTCCTCGATCTCGCTCCAGAGCATCTTCCCGATCCTTTTCGCCCCCGCCTCCGTCGCGCCCTCTTCCGGCAAAATGCGTTGGGACCGCACGGTCCGGCGGGCCTCTATTGCGTTCCTCGGTCCCATCCCCATCCGGGCCAGGAGCGTGCGGCCGTCTTCGGAGAGAAGGAAGAGGATCGCCCTGCTGAAGCCGAACCCCGTGGGGGAGGTGAGGGTGTACAGCATG
>JBAULH010000165.1:0-1527 GCA_049578085.1 Candidatus Deferrimicrobiaceae bacterium | reverse complement strand
TCATTTCCCCCACCTCCTGTAAAATAGTTTGCTTTTATTTTTCATTTTCAAGCGGCCCCCATATCCGCTTCGATCCTTACCTTCTGATTCCAGATCAATTTATTTCATATGACCTCCTTAAACCATCTTTTCATTCGGGTCATGACACGGTTGAAAATATTTGTGTCACGAATCCTGAATTTCTTCTTTGGTTGATTTCTGGCGCCATAGAGTACGAGTCCGACAGCTGTGGCATACATGGGATTATTGACCACATCCGTTAGACCGCTTATCCCCATTGGCGTGCCCAGTCTGGCTGGCAGATCGAAAACCGACTCCGCAATATCCGTTACACCCTCTAAAAGGGATGTCCCACCGGTTAGAACAACACCGGAAGTAATAATTCTTTCCATTCCGGCCCTGTAAATTTCTCTTTTTATCAGCGAAAAGATCTCTTCCATACGCGGTTCCAGTATTTCACCGAGGATCTGCCGCTGGAGTTTTCTGGACTTACGTCCGCCCATACCGGGAACGTCAATGGTTTCGTCGGAGCTAACATTCCTTGGGATGCATGTGCCGTATTTTTTCTTGATCTTTTCGGCGTCGGCCATGGATGCACGTAAACCGATACTGATATCGTTTGTCAGGTTGTTACCGCCAAGTGCCAGAACAAATGTATGTTTGATGTTTTTCCCTGAAAAAATAGCGAGATCGCTCGTGCCGCCGCCCAGGTCCATAAGGGCCGTACCCAGATCTTTTTCCTCACTGGTCAAAACCGCTTCTCCTGAAGCAAGCGGTTCCAAAACGATATCACAGACATCAAGACCTGAACGATTGGCACTTTTTACAATGTTGTGTGCAGATGTTACCGCACCGGTCACAATATGAATCTTGGCTTCCAGGCGTACACCGGACATACCCACAGGATTCTGAATTCCACCCTGTTCGTCGATCATGAATTCCTGGGGAATCACATGAATGACCTCACGGTCCATTGGAATTGCCACGGCTCGTGCAGCATCGATGACCCGATCTACATCTTGCTGGGTCACTTCCGGCCCCTTAATGGCTACGATTCCGCGACTGTTAAAACCGGTGATATGACCGCCTGCAATCCCGGCATATACGGATGAAATTTCACAGCCTGCCATAAGTTCCGCCTCTTCAATTGCCTTCTGAATCGACTCTACGGTGGATTCAATATTTACGACAACACCCTTTCGAAGTCCGATGGAGGGATGTGTTCCAATACCGACAATGTTTATTTTATCTCCCGTTATTTCACCGACCACGGCACATATTTTCGTCGTTCCGATATCCAGCCCGACAATAATATTTTCCTGTCCCTGCATTTCAAACCTCCTTGTGATCCTTGGCAGCGGATTCTATTTTCGCAGGATTTACAACGATGCGATTCAAATTATTAAGATCAATTGATTCGAGGCGTGAAAACCCGCCATTCTTTTCCAGATAAAAAAGAACATCTTTTAACATGGCAAACTTATCCGGATAATTATTGTACCCGATTTTTATTTCTCTGATGTGATC
>JBAULH010000164.1:0-11623 GCA_049578085.1 Candidatus Deferrimicrobiaceae bacterium | reverse complement strand
GAGGCGAGGGGGGAGTGAGATGAGCGGACGATACGAGATCCGGTTTTCCGGTTCGGGCGGCCAGGGGTTGATCCTCGCGGGGGTCATCTTCGCCGAGGCGGCGACCATCTACGACAAGATCAATGCGGTGCAAAGCCAGTCCTACGGTCCCGAGGCGCGCGGCGGGGCCTCCAAGTCCGAGGTGATCATTTCCGAGGAGGTGATCGATTACCCGAAGGCCACCGCGATCGACCTGCAGCTCTCGTTGACGCAGGAATCGTGCAACAAGTATTACAAGGACATCAAGCCCGACGGAATTCTCCTCGTGGACGAGGATTTCGTCCGGGACATCCCCCCGGGGAAATTCAAGGTCATCAAGCTGCCGATCATCCGGACGGCCTCCGAGGAGATCGGAAAGGCCTTCGTCGCAAACATCGTCGCGACGGGAGCCATCGCTGCAATCACCGGAAAGGTGACGATCGAATCGGTGGAGAAGGCCGTCCTCTCCCGCGTGCCGAAGGGGACGGAGGAAATGAACAAGAAGGCCCTCATGACCGGGTACAAGATGGCCAAGGCCCGGATGAACTGACGTGGTCGCCGGGGGGCGGTCCGACCAGCGCACCCTTTCGATCATCAAACCCGACGGGGTGGGAAAAGGGCTCGTCGGCGAAGTGATCCGCCGGTTCGAAAAAGAGGGGATCCGGATCGTCGCCATGCGGATGTTCCGCCTTACGCGCCGGGAGGCGGAGGGGTTTTACGCGGTGCACCGGGAGCGGCCGTTCTTCGGTTCTCTTACGGAGTTCATCTCCTCGGGGCCGGTCGTCGTCATGGTGCTCGAAGGCGATGACGTGATCGCCCGCAACCGGGCACTGATGGGAGCCACCGACCCGAAGAAGGCGGAAATGGGGACGATCCGGGCCGACTTCGCCCACAACGTGGAACAGAACATCGTCCACGGTTCCGATGCCCCGGAGACGGCGGAAACCGAGATACGGTATTTTTTCAGCGACCTGGAACTGGTGCGATAAAACGCATTCTCGGGCGAACCGGCTAGGCCCGGTCGAGCCGGGTTCGTGCCCTCTCTCCCTTCCGCATCGCGACTGCCTCCCCACCCCGTTGTATGATGAATGCCATGGGTGATGTGCGCACGGATATTAAGGGAATGACCCTGGAGGAGCTGGAACGCTTCTTCCGATCCCGGGGGGAGGAACGTTACCGGGCCATACAGGTGTCCCGCTGGATCTACCGTCGTCATGCGGAGGAGTTTTCCGTGATGACCGACCTTTCCCGGGACTTCCGGGAAGAGATCGGGAGGTCGTGCCGGATCTCTTCGCCCCCCGCGGAAAGGGAGGAGCGATCGCATGACGGGGTCGAAAAGTTCCTGTTCCGGCTGGAGGACGGGGAAGCGGTCGAGAGCGTGCTGATCCCCGAGGAGACCCGCAGGACCCTCTGCGTCTCCACGCAGGTTGGATGTGGCATATCCTGCGCGTTCTGCGCGACGGGGGCGTCGGGGTTCCGGCGGAATATGACGTCGGCCGAAATCATCCACCAGGTGTGCTTTGCCGCTCGTCGGCTGGCAACGAGGGGAGAACGGCTGACGAACGTCGTTTTCATGGGGATGGGTGAACCGCTCGAAAATGTCCCGGAGGTGTCCCGCGCGATCGAAATTCTGCTCTCCCCGTTCGGGTTCGGATTGCCAGGGAGACGGGTGACCGTCTCGACGGCGGGAATACTCCCCGCGATGCGGGACCTTGCCGACCGGTACCCGGTGAGCTTCGCCGTGTCGCTCAACGCGGCCAGCGAGGAGGTCCGTTCCCGGCTCATGCCCGTCAACCGGAGGTATCCGTTGCGGGATCTGATCGCAGCGATGCGAGGTATCCCTCTGCGGAGCGGACGCAAGGTAACCGCGGAATACGTACTCCTTTCGGAGGTAAACGACTCCCCCGCAGAAGCCGAAGCGCTTGCGCGCCTGCTGTCGGGTGCCCGCATCAAGGTCAATCTGATTCCCGTAAATCCCCACGAACAAGGGGATTTCCAGCCGCCTTCCCCGGCGTCCGTCGACCGTTTCCGCGACATCCTGATGGCCGCGGGGGTCCAGACGATCACCCGGGAGCGGAGGGGAGCGGATATCCGTGCCGCCTGCGGACAGTTACGGGGCGCGCCTGCGGACCCGAAGGTCCGCGGAAGAACGCGTTCCGGGCGAGCGGAGGTGTCGAAAAACCCTTGAGCCCCGGGAACGTTCTCCCTATATTGGGAAAGAGAATGTTCCCCGCAGGGAGCCGGAAAGGATAATGTCGGATATTCTTGGTGTTATCGGCGGTTCCGGGTTGTACGAGATGGAGGCGATGAAGAACGTCCGGACCGTAAGGGTCCGCACTCCCTTCGGCGACCCTTCCGATGCCCTGGTGATCGGGGACATCGGGGAAAGGACGGTCGCCTTCCTCCCCCGCCACGGTAGGGGGCACCGGATCCCGCCATTCCAGATCAATTTTCGGGCCAACATCTACGCCATGAAAAAGATCGGCGCAAGGTGGCTGCTTTCCCTCTCCGCCGTAGGAAGCATGAAGGAGAAGATCCGGCCGGGGGATATCGTGGTGGTAGACCAGTTCTTCGATCACACCCGGTTCCGGCCCAACACGTTTTTCTCGGACGGTGTCGTGGGGCACATCCCCTTCGCCGATCCCGTTTGCCCGTCTCTCGCGGAAATCGCTTACGTTTCCGCGAGGAAGGTCGTAAGACGTACCCATAGGGGAGGCACGTATCTCTGCATGGAAGGTCCGGCGTTTTCCACTCGTGCGGAATCCCGGATCTACCGGAATTGGGGTGTTGATGTGATCGGCATGACGAACATGCCCGAGGCAAAGCTTGCCCGGGAGGCGGAGATCTGCTACGCCACCCTGGCCCTGGCCACCGACTATGATTGCTGGCACGGGAGCGAGGAGGACGTCTCCATCGAGGCGATCCTGGCGATCATCCGGCAGAATGTGGAACACTCGAAGCAGATTGTCCGTGAGGTGGCGCGACGCCTCCCCGGGGAGGGCGATTGCGGGTGCGGGGAGACGCTCCGGTACGCCATCATCACGGACCCGAAGAAGATCCCGGCGGCCGCGAGAAAGAGACTATCCCTTCTCATCGGGAAATACCTGTGACCCGGGGGGCGCGATTGCGGATCGTAGCGGTGGCATTCGCGATGGCGGGCGGGGTGCTCCTCTCTTGTTCGGCACCGACTGCGGACATGAAGAAAGAGGCGTCCGCCCGGATGCAGATGGGGGTCACCTACCTGGAACAGCGTAACCTGCCTGCCGCGATGCGCGAGCTTACGAAGGCCTCGGAGCTGGATCCGGAAAATCCCGAGGTCGACATGACGCTCGGTCTTGCCTACCAGAAACGGGGAGACCTGGAGAAGGCGGAGGAGTACCTGAGGAGCGCGATCCGGAAGAAACCGGACTACGCGGAAGCCCACAACAACCTGGGAAACCTCCTGGGTCTCCAAGGCAAGAGCGAAGAGGCGATCCGGGAATATGAAAAGGCCGTCGCGAACGTTCTCTACCGTACGCCCGAATACGGGTATTACAACATGGGGCGGGAGTACGCCCGCCTGAAGGATCTGCCCAAGGCGGAAGGGATGTACGAGCGGGCGATCGCCCTGAACCCGTCGTTTGCGGAAGCGTACCGGGGACTGGCGATGGTCCAGTCGGAAGAGGGGGAGTGGAAGGAGGCTTCACGGACCCTCGAACGGCTTGTCGATGTGGCGCCTTCTCATGCCCCCGGGTGGATGGATCTCGGCCGCCTGTATCTGCGGCTCAAACGAACCGCGGAGGCTCGTGAAGCGTTCCGGAAAGCCATGGCGAATTCGGACGACCCCGCGATCCGGGCGGAAGCGGCGAAGTACCTCAACGTTCTCGAGCAGGGAAAAAGGTAGGGCAGCGGGAATGGGAACGGGAGCGGACTGGAGGAAGCGTCGGGAGGAGATGGGCAAGACCCTGGAAGAGGCCTCCCTCGAACTGCGCATCAGCCAGAAGTACCTGCGCGGCATCGAGGAAGAAGACTACTCCCGGTGGCCGCCCAAGGTCTTTTCCACCGGATTCATCCGCGCCTACGCGGTCTTCCTTTCGGTGGACGCCGATCCGGTGCTGACGGAATACTTTGCCTTCCTCCAAAAACGGTCATTCGGTGATGCGCCTTTCCACACCAAGCCGGAGTGGCTGGAGCGCGAGCGCAGGCGGGGAAGCCGCCGCACGGCGTATGTGATTGCCACCGTTGCGGTGCTTGTGATCGGTGTATTTCTCGCCTGGTACGCGAGGCGAACGACGCTTCGCCCCCCTTCCCCTCCCGAGGTGGCGGAGACGTCCCCACCTGTCCCCATCCCGATTCCCGCTCCGGTCGCCATCCCCCCCCCGCCATCCGACAACGTGGCGGGAAGTGGCCTCCCGGCGGCGAAGCCCTCCCCTGTTCCCGGGCAGAAAACGGTGACCGCCGCGGGAGGAAGCGGACCGGCCTCTGCTCCCTCCCATACCTTGTCGTCGCTGTTCCTGGAGGCAAGAGAAATGACCTGGATCATGTACCGTCACGACGGGTCGGAGCCCGTCGACGTCATGCTGTATCCGGGGGACCGCCTAAGCATTCAAGCACGGGGAAAGATTTACCTGAAGATCGGGAACGCAGGAGGCGTGATCGGCACATTGAACGGGAACCTGCTTCCGCCCTTCGGGGAAAAAGGACAGGTGAAGGAGATCACGCTGGGCCAGTAGGGTGCCGACCAAGTAACCCGTTCCGGGTGATGCGGAGTGCCGTGGGGGAGGATGCTTGAAAACCAAGGAGGACCTTTCCGCCCGGATCCGACCCCGCCCATCCCGTTCCCGCCTCCGGGTGCGGGACCGCGTTATCAACGCACCGGTCGAAGCTCCGCCGGACGGCCGGTAGAAGATGACCGGCCGGCGGAGCTTCCGTTCCTCCCAGGCATTCCTCGTGCGTTCCGTGGATATGGGGGAGGCGGACAGGCGGCTCGCTTTTTTCACGGAAACAGACGGGGCGGTGAGCGTCGTCGCCAAGGCCGCCCGCCGGAGCCGGAAACGCTTCGGAGGGGCACTGCAGAAGTACTTTCTCCTCGAGGTGGCCTGGACGGAGGAGCCGCGGAGAATGCCGATCCTCACGTCGGCATCGATCCTCGTCTCCTTCTGGGATATCGTGGTGGACTGGGACAGGGTCCGGTACGCCGACTACCTGCTGGAGCTCGTCTCGTCGCTCTTCCCCCAGTCCGGCCACAAAACGAAGGCATTCGCCTTCCTCCTGGCCGGATTCCGGTCCCTTTCCGGGGGGGAGTCCCCCGTCTCCGTCGGGAGGAAAGCGGAAGCCGCCTTCCTCTCCTTGGGGGGGTGGGGACCGGAGTTGTCGGGATGCCTTCGGTGCGGCAGGGCGGAAAGCGGGTCCTTCCGGTTCGTCGTCTCCGAGGGAAGGCTTTACTGCGGAGCATGCTCCGGGAAAGGGGGACATCCTCTCTCCCTTGGGGCGGTTCGGACATGGCGAGCCCTCCAGGCATTGTCTCCTGCCACCGTCGGGCGAGTCCGGATTCCAGAACCAGTTCTTGAAGAATTACAAATTGTTATACCTAAATACCTCGAGTGGAGCCTTGGGTCCCGTTTCCGGAGCCTGGGCGTCGATTCCGCAGGCCGGAAACCGTAAAACCCTTGTTTTTATAACGAAATTCCTTGACAGCTCCGTACAGGGGATGATATGAAACCGTATCACTTTTCCAACGGGGGGATGCAGTGCTTTTCCAGGACCTTGTCCTTGCCCTGCAACAGTTTTGGGCGGATAAAGGGTGCGTGGTGCACCAGCCTTACGACATCGAAGTGGGGGCCGGGACGTTCAACCCGGCGACCTTTCTTCGGGCGCTTGGCCCGGAGCCGTGGAACACCGCCTATGTCGAGCCTTCCCGCCGCCCGACCGACGGCCGATACGGGGAGAATCCGAACCGGCTTCAGCACTACTACCAGTTCCAGGTTCTCATGAAGCCCTGCCCGTACGACTACGTGGAGATGTACCTGGACTCCCTCAAGGCGGTCGGCATCGACCCCCTGAAACACGACATTCGCCTCGTGGAGGACGATTGGGAGTCCCCCACCCTCGGTGCCTGGGGGCTGGGGTGGGAAGTATGGCTGGACGGGATGGAGATCACCCAGTTTACCTATTTCCAGCAGTGTGGCGGGATTGATCTGAAGCCCGTGTCCGGGGAGATCACCTACGGCATCGAACGTATCGCGATGTACCTTCAGAACGTGGAGAACGTGTTCGACCTGAAGTGGGTCGGCAACGTAACGTACGGCGATGTGCACCACCGGGGGGAGGTGGAGTTCTCGAAATACAATTTCGAGTCGGCCGATATCCCGATGCTCTTTTCCCTGTTCCAGATGTATGAAAAGGAGTGCCTGCGCCTGATCAAGGAAAATCTCGTTCTCCCGGCCTACGACTACTGTCTCAAGTGCTCCCACGCGTTCAACATGCTCGATGCGCGCGGGGCCATATCCGTAACGGAGCGCACTTCCTACATCGGCCGGGTGCGCAACCTGGCCCGGCTATGCGCGACCGGGTATCTGAAGTCCCGCGAGGAGCAGGGGTACCCGTTGCTGAACAAGTTTTCCGATTGAGAATCCATCGATCAGGAAGAAGAGAGATATGGGACGCGACTACTTGTTGGAGATTGGGTGCGAGGAGATCCCCGCAGGATTTGTGGGCCCTGCACTCTGGTACGGCGGCCAGCAGTTCGCCGAGGTTCTGAAAAAGGGGAGGCTCTCCTTCAGCCGGGTCGATATCTTCGGCACTCCCCGCCGGCTGACATATATCGTCCGGGATCTGGAGGACCGGCAGAAGGGGGCGGAGGAGACCGTTCTGGGCCCCCCCAAGAGCGTTGCCTTCGACGCGGCCGGGAAGCCGACCAAGGCGGCGGAGGGATTTGCCAGGGGACAGGGCGTGGCCGTCTCCGATATGAAGCTGTTCCCGACGGACCGGGGAGAGTACCTCGGGTACGTGAGGGAAGAGGCGGCAGCACCCGTCGAGGACATTCTCCCCCAGCTCGTCTCGGACTGGATTCCGACGATCCCCTTCAAAAAGACGATGCGGTGGGCCGACCTGGACGTTCGTTTCGCCCGGCCCGTGCACTGGATCATCTCCCTCTTCGGGGAGAAGGTGATCCCGCTGTCGTTCGGAAACGTGACGGCGGGGGCTACGACGTACGGGCACCGCTTCCTTGCGCCGGGTGCAATCCCTCTCGCCTCTACGGAGGAGTATGTCGACAAGCTCGCGGCAGCGAAGGTGTTCGTCGACCTCGAGGTCCGCAAGGAGATGATCCGCGCCGGGATACGGGATGCCGAGAGACAGATCGGGAAGAAATGGGTCGAGGACGAGCCGCTCGTGGAAACCGTCGCCAACCTGGTCGAGTACCCTGTGGTCCTGGTGGGACGGTTCGAGGAGAAATACCTGGCCCTTCCCCGCGGGATCCTTATCACCAGCATGCGAAACAACCAGAAATATTTCGTGTTCGAGGACGAGCACGGGAATCTCTTCCCCGGTTTCGCCTTCGTCTCGAACATGATCGTCCCCGACAACCTGGTGGTGGTGGTCGGGAACGAGCGGGTCATACGCGCCCGTCTGTCGGATGCGGAGTTCTACTACCAGGACGACCTGAAGCAGTCGCTGTTCGACCGGGGGCAGGCGCTCAAGAACGTTCTGTTCCAGGCGGACCTGGGGACGTACTGGGAGAAGGTGGAGCGGATGTCCGAGATCGCGGCGTACGTCGCCTCGGCGGGTTTTCCCGAAAAGGCGGAGGAGTGCCGGCGCGCCGCGATCCTCTCGAAGGCCGATCTCACGACGGGGGTTGTCAAGGAGTTTCCCGAGCTTCAGGGGGTCATCGGGCGTGATTACGCACGCAAGACCGGGGAGAAAGAGGAAACGGCACAGGCGGTATACGAGCACTATCTCCCCAAGGGCATGTCCGACGAGCTGCCGGAAACCGACGTGGGCGCCGCTGTGGCCATCGCGGACAAGATCGACATGGTATGCGGGTGCTTCGGGGTAGGACTGATTCCCACCGGTACGGCCGACCCGTACGGCCTTCGCAGGCAAACCCTCGGGATACTCTCCATCCTCGAGGCGAAGGGACTTCGGATACCGCTGGGGGGACTGGTGGATAAATCGCTCGCCACCCTCGGCGGAAAACTCAAATCGCCGGCGGGCGAGGTGAAGCGCAGAGTGATGGAATTCATCACCGGGCGGATTGTCAACCTTTGGACTTCACGAAAAACCCCCGGGGATCTGGTGGACGCGGTCCTCTCGGCGGGGCTCACCGATGTGGTGGACATGCGCGCGAGGCTCTCCGCCCTCGTCACGTTCCGCCGGGAAGCGGCATTCGAACCGCTGGCCGAGGTGTTCAAGAGAGCGATCAACATCACGAGGGGGTACCCGGGTCCGTTCGACGTGTCGGAGGCGCTCTTCGAGCATGAGGAGGAGCACGCACTGCACAAGGCCGTCGGGGAGGTGTCGGGAAAGGTGCATGGCGCGGCCCGGAGCGGGATGTACTCCGACGCGTTCCGCGAGATGGCCAGCCTCCAGCCGCTCGTGGCGGCGTTCTTCGACAAGGTCCTCGTGATGGCGAAGGAGGAAAAGGTGAAAAACAACCGGCTGGCCCTCCTGAAGAACCTGTCCGGCCTGATCGCCTCGGTGGCGGATTTTTCCCGGGTAGCCGTCGGGCAGCAAAAATAAGGGGACCGTAGGGGGTATCGAATGCCCACCAAGCGGGTGTTTTTCTTCGGCAACGGAAAGGCCGAAGGACACGGCGTGATGAAGGACATCCTCGGCGGAAAAGGCGCCGGCCTCGCCGAGATGACGAAGTTGGGCTTCCCCGTTCCCCCGGGATTTACCATCAGCACGGAAGTTTGCACTCTCTACTACAAGAACAGGGGGAAGATTCCTGCCGACGTGAACCGGGAGATCGCCTCGCAGCTGGGGCGCCTGGAGAGGGCCGCGGGAAAGAAATTCGGGGATCCGAAGAACCCGCTGCTGGTGTCGGTGCGATCGGGAGCGAGGTTCTCGATGCCGGGGATGATGGACACGATCCTCAACCTCGGCCTGAACGACAGGACGGTCCAGGGGCTGGGGAAGAAAACAAAGAACGACAGGTTCGCCTACGATTGCTATCGCCGTTTCCTCATGATGTTTTCCGTCGTTGTCCTCGGCGTCGACAAGGGGCATTTCGAGGACCTCTTCGATCAGAAATTGCGTGCACGGGGAGTGGCAGCCGATCTCGACCTGACCGCCGAGGAACTCAAGGAGGTCTGCGGTAAATTCAAGGCCCTCGCCAAGGGAAGGACAAGGAAGGAGTTTCCCCAGGACCCCCGATTGCAGCTCGCTCTCGCCCGCGACGCGGTCTTCCAATCGTGGAATACCGATCGGGCCCGGTATTACCGAAAGACGAACAACATACCGGACGACATCGGGACTGCCGTCAACGTCCAGGCGATGGTGTTCGGGAACATGGGGAAGGACTGCGCGATCGGCGTCGGATTCACCCGCAATCCCGCCACAGGGGGAAAAGAGTTCTACGGCGAATATCTCGTCAACGCGCAGGGCGAGGACGTGGTGGCCGGTACCCGGACGCCGCGTCGCATCGCGGACATGAAGAAGGAGATGCCCAGGGTCTCCCAACAGCTGGAGAAGATCACGGCCAGGCTCGAGAAGCATTACAAGGACATCCAGGACTTCGAGTTCACGGTGGAGAGCGGCAGGCTCTACATGCTCCAGACACGGCCCGGGAAGAGAACAGCCGCCGCGGCGGTGAAGATCGCGGTGGACATGGTGAAGGAAAAACTGATCTCGAAGGAAGAGGCGGTGATGCGGCTCGAGCCGAAAAACATCGACCAGCTTCTTCACCCGGTCATCGACCCCAAGGCGAAAGGGGAGATCATCGCAAAGGGGTTGCCCGCTTCCCCGGGAGCCGCGACCGGCGTGGTCGTGTTCCACTCCGACAAGGCGGTAGAGCTGGCCTCGGCGGGAAAGGTCGTCATCCTCGTGAGAAAGGAGACGAGTCCGGACGACATCCGCGGGATGGACGTAGCGCGGGGGATTCTCACCGCCAGGGGGGGGATGACTTCCCATGCGGCGGTGGTCGCGCGACAGATGGGGAAGGCGTGTGTCGCAGGATGCGAGGCGATCGAGGTGGACGAGGATACCAACCGGTTCGTCGTAGGCGGGCGGATGATCAGAGAAGGAGATTTCCTCTCCCTGAACGGGAGCACGGGAGATGTGATTCTGGGGGAAATCCCCCTCATCGCACCCAAAATGATCGGGGCATTCGGGACACTCATGTCGTGGGCCGACTCCTTCCGGAAACTGAAGGTCCGCGCCAATGCGGACACCCGGCGAGACGCCCAGACGGCAAGGGAATTCGGGGCCCAGGGAATCGGGCTCTGCCGGACGGAGCACATGTTCTTCACCGAGGACAGGGTTCCGATCATGCGGGAGATGATTCTCGCTCGGACGAGGGAAGCACGGGAGCAGGCCCTCGAGAAACTGTTGCCGATGCAGCGGGAGGACTTCAAAGGGCTCTTTCGGGAGATGAAGGGGTATCCGGTGACCATCCGTCTGCTGGACCCGCCGCTCCACGAGTTTCTTCCCCGGCGAGAGGATCTGATGGTCGAGGTGACGAAGCTTGAGCTGATCCACGCCGACCGCTCGATCATCGAGGAGAAGAAGCATCTTCTCGAACGTGTGGAGGAGCTGCACGAGATCAACCCGATGCTGGGCCTGCGTGGGTGCCGCCTGGGAATCGTGTATCCGGAGATCAGCCGGATGCAGGTGCGGGCCATTTTCGAGGCGGCATGCGAGGTGAACCGGGAGGGGATCCGGGTACAGCCCGAGGTGATGATCCCCCTGGTCAGCATGGTCAGCGAAATGAAGGCCCAGAAAGAGCTGATCGTCCAGACGGCGACAGATACGATGAAACGGCACAAGAAAAAGATCGCCTACAGCGTAGGCACCATGATCGAGCTCCCCCGGGCTGCGTTGACGGCGGACGAGATCGCACGGGAGGCGGAGTTCTTCTCTTTCGGGACGAACGACCTGACGCAGACGACCTTCGGTTTCTCACGGGACGACTCGGGGAAATTCATGCCGACCTACCTGGCCTATTCCGAATTGTGCCCACGGTGTGGCGAGAAGCTCGGGAAGGACCTCTCCTGCACGTCCTGCGGTGTCAAGTACCCGAGGCGGCCTGACAACATTCTGGAATCCGACGTGTTTGCCACACTGGACCAGACTGGCGTGGGACAACTGATCGGGATCAGCCTGGAGAAGGGGAGGGCGGCCAGGCCCAACCTCAAGACGGGGATATGCGGAGAGCACGGGGGAGACCCGAAGACGGTGGAATTCTGCCACCGGATAGGGCTGGAGTACGTCTCCTGCTCACCATACCGGGTGCCCATCGCGCGCCTGGCAGCCGCCCAGGCGGTCCTCAAGGAAAAATCGGCGGGGAAAGCCCCGGCGGGAAAGAAGAAAAAATAAGGGGTTTATCCTTTCCGGGAGGAAGGCGGCCCGCTGACGGGGCCGCCGTTTTTTTGCCTTTACATCCCGGCGGAAACACCATATATTGGGT
>JBAULH010000163.1:0-6545 GCA_049578085.1 Candidatus Deferrimicrobiaceae bacterium | reverse complement strand
GCGGGAAACGCCGAAAAATTGCCATATACCTTCGGAAAATTCAAGGGAGCCTGCGGTATGGGAAGGATGACCACCGGAACGATCTCTTTTTACGGAAATCGCCTGGGAGCGATGGGAATATATGCCGTTATGGTTCTGATTCTGACGTTGCTTATTACCCCTCCGTCCCTGCTGGCAGAGGAATCCCTGCAGAAACAGGCCGAGAAAGGGAATGGCGAGGCGCAACTCAACCTCGGGCTGCTGTATTACGCGGGCAAGGAAGTTCCGCAGGATTACCTGAAAGCCATGTACTGGTTCCAACTCTCCGCGAAACAGGGAATCGCAAAGGCGGAATATTATGTCGGGCGGATGCACGCCCACGGGTTGGGAGTGAAACAGGACGACGAGGAGGCGGTCAACTGGTACCGAAAAGCCGCAGAGAAGGGGTACCAGGACGCCCAGACCAACCTCGGCTTCATGTACTATTCGGGCCGGGGCGTCCCCCGGGACGACGCGGAGGCGGTCATCTGGTTCCGCAAGGCCGCGGAAGGGGGAGATCCGGCCGGTCAGACCAATCTCGGATTCATGTACCACACCGGCCGCGGCGTCTCGCAAAACGACGTCGAGGCGGTGAGGTGGTATAAAAAGGCCGCCTCCCAGGAATACCCGGACGCGCAGTACGATCTCGGGATGATGTATTCCGGCGGAATGGGCGTCCCGAAGGATGACGACGAAGCGCTCAAGTGGTTCCGCAAGGCCGCGGTGCAGGGGAATGCCCCGGCGCAGAACAATCTCGGGTATCTTCATTTCCTGGGCGCCGGCGTCCCCCAGAGCGACGGAGAGGCGGTTTCCTGGTATCGCAAGGCCGCGGAACAGGGAAACGCGGATGCCCAGACCAATCTCGGGTTCATGTATTACAACGGGCGCGGAGTCCCCATGGATCGCGCCGAAGGGGCGAGGTGGTTTCGCAAGGGCGCGGAACAGGGAAGCGCGGTAGCGCAGCACAATCTCGGATTCTTTTATTTCAAGGGGCTCGGGGTTCCCTACAGCGACGCCGAAGCGGTGAAGTGGTACCGACGGGCCGCGGAACAGGGATACCCGCCCGCGCAGACCAGTCTCGGGTTCATGTACTACAACGGCCGCGGAGTCCCGCAAAACGACGGCGAGGCGGCGAAGTGGTATCGCATGGCGGCGGTACGGGGAGATGCCGTTGCCCAGAACAATCTGGGGGACATGTATACAACAGGGGCCGCCAGCGTGCCCCAGAATTACACCGAGGCGGCGAAGTTGTTCCAAAGCGCCGCGGAACAGGGATACCCGCCCGCCCAGACCAATCTCGGGTTTCTGTATTTCAACGGCCGCGGAGTACCCCAAAACACAACGGAAGCGGAGAAATGGTTCCGCCGGGCCGCGGAACAGGGGGATGCGGCTGCCCAGACCAATCTGGGCGTCCTGTTTTATATGGGCCGCGGCATTCCCCAGAACAACGCGGAAGCGGCATCGTGGTTCCGCAAGGCCGCGGAACAGGGGGATGCGACCGCACAGACCAATCTGGGGTTTCTGTATTTCAACGGACGCGGCCTCCCGCGGGACTACACCGAGGCGGCGAGATGGTACCGCAGGGCCGCGGAACAGGGAAATGCCGAGGCGCAGAACAACCTGGGGATGATGTACGAGTACGGGAAAGGCGTGGCGAGAAACGAAACGGAGGCCTTGCGGTGGTTCCGCCTGGCGGCGGAAAGGGGAAACGTGACGGCGATCACCAACATAGAACGAATCCGGTCGAGGCAAAGACGACCCTGATTCCTCCCCCCCTTGGCTACCGGGTCCTCCTCTTGAACTCCCAGGGCGGATCCGGATTGGCATCCTTCCATAGCCCCAGGCGTTTCCCGCGAGCCTCCCTCTCCGCGTCGAGGTACCGGGAAGCGTAGGGAGCGGACAGATAGCGACGATAGGCCCAGGCATATCCGCTCCGCACCATCTCGAGGTTGATGTTCACTCCCGACCGGTGCACGATGCCCACCGTTCTCCTGTAGGCGTCGATATCGACGATTTCCACCGTCACCTTCCTGCCCAGCGCCAGCGCCGCCAGCGCGGACCTTGCCTCTTTCCCGTACGGTTGCCCCGCCAGCTCCTCGTGCCGGACCTCCGGTGCGTCGATCCCGTACAGCCGGACCCGGAGTTTCGTCCCTTCCCGGGTGGTAAGCGTGAGGGTGTCGCCGTCGATGGCCCGGGTCACCTCGCCGTCCACCGTTCGCGGAGAGGTACACGAGGGAACGGAGGACCCCAGAAGGGCGACGAACGCGAAAAGGAAAAGGACGGCGCGACGGAATCGACCGGACATGCGAAATCGCTCCTGATAAGGAACCATCGGGTTCGCCCTTCTTTCTTATATCCCGCGCCCCGGGAAATTAATGAAACATCCTTTTTCCCGAGGGGAAAAATGCGGTAAGGTGGCCGGTGATGGAGACCCTGGCGTTACCCAGACCGGACGCTGTGATATTCGACTTAGACGGGGTCATCGTCGACACCGAACCGCTGCACTACAAGGCGTTTCAGGAAGTTCTCGAACCGCTTGGCATCGGGTTCTCCTGGCGGGAATACGTCGAGGCCTATATGGGGTTCGACGACCGGGACGCGTTTCTCGAGGCCTTTCGCGCCCACGGGAAGGATCTCGACGACCGAAATCTTACGCAGCTGGTGGCTTCCAAGTCAAAAATATTTCTGGAAATCATCAAAAACGGGGTTCGTGCGTATCCCGGAACCGTCTCCCTGATCACTTCCCTTAACGCCTCCGGACTTCCGCTTGCGATCAGCAGCGGGGCGCTTCGTTCGGACGTCCTCCCCATCCTGGACATTCTCGGTATCACCCGCTGCTTCTCCCACGTCATCTCCGCCGACGATGTCCGGAAAAGCAAACCCGACCCGGAAAGTTACCTGCTTGCGTACCAAAGGCTCAAGGAGACGCATCCCCTGCTTCTCTCGACCCCTGACAGGTGTCTCGCCATCGAGGACACGCCCGCCGGCATCCGGTCCGCGAAAGGCGCGGGGCTCAAGGTGCTGGCGGTCACCAACAGCTACCGCGAGAAGCAACTGATCGAAGCCGATTTCCTCACCGACTCATTGGAGAACGTCCGCATCTCCTGAGGCCGTTTCACTTCCTCTCCCCCGGTCGCGGGTCTTCGGTCGTCCCCGCCAACCGCTCGATGATCGGCGGGATCAGATACGTTGCCAGTTGCGTGTGGGAGCCGCCGCCCAGAACGACCTCCAGTCTTCCCCCGCAGGCCTCTTCCGCCAGGTCCCGCATCAGGGAAGCGATGTCCCAGTAGCACGGGCCGGTAAGGCCGATGTCGCCGTAATCGCCCTGGTGGGTGTCGAAGCCGAAATACCAGAACATCAGGTCTGGCCGGAATTTCCGCACCCGTGGTGGAACTTGCCTCCCAACCAGGTCGAAATAGATTTCGTTCATGGACCGTTCGGTCCGCCCGCTTCCCCAGGGGGAGGGACAGGCCACATCCACTTTCGTCCCGTCGGGGGATTCGTAATTCGTGCCGCACAGACAGACGTGGAGAATATCGGGGTCGTCCCGGAAAAGGTCGCGGGTGCCGTCGCCGTGGTGGGCGTCGGTATCCAGGATCGCAAACCGCCGGAGGCCGTATTTCTCCCGCAGGTTGACGATGCAGAGGGCCACGTCGTTGAAGCAGCAGTAGCCGCCGAAATACTCCCGCCCCGAATGGTGGCCGCCGGCCCCGATGAAGACAAAGGCGTTGCCGATTTCCCCCTCGGCGATCTTTTCTCCCGCCATCACCACGCCCCCCGCCGAGTGCCAGGCGGTGGAGCAAAGGGGATCTTCCTTGACCCCCTCGATCAGGTCCGGGGTATGGACTTTGAGCAGCAACTCCCGCGGGACGGGCCCCGGCTCATAGAGCCTGACCCGATCGCTCGCCAATATCTTGTCCAGCACCATGGGAAAATCGGCCAGCCGCGCCCCGACGGTCAGGTAACTGCTCCGGGACTAGGACGGATGATACACGATGCCGGTGGGCAATCCGGTCATGCCGGTTTCTCCGCGGTGACGATCATCCGGAAGTTCATGAACCCGAAATCCCCCGTTTCCCGGAAGGGGGAAAAATCGCCGATGACGTTTACGTTCGAAAAGCCGAGCTCCGACAGGAGGAGCCGCATCGAGTCCGGATCGTAGATCCGCAAGGAATAGGTGCTGTCCTTGACCAGCCCGCTCGTCTTGCTCACCACCAGCTCCCGCGTGAACACGACATCCCCCTCCAGGCGTCTCCTCCGGCAGACCACGATCTCCTCCCCGATCTCGTGCCAGGCAACGGGCTGGAATCCGTTTCTCAGCACCCCGCCGTTCACGATATCGAGCAGGAGCCGCCCTCCCCTTTTCATCAGGCGCATCGCTTCCGAGAGAATGTCCCGGTCGCCCTCCGGCGCGGCGATATATCCGAGGGAATTGCCGAGGACCAGGACGTGGTCGAATCGTTCCGGGGGAAGACCGGTCCGCCGGGCGTCTCCCTGGAGGAACGTGATCGCCATCCCCGCTTTTTTCGCCTCCTCCCTTCCCCGGTCGATGAGGAATTGCGAGAAATCGAAAACGGTGCATTTCCCGAACCCGCGCAGAGCCAGTTCCCTGCTGTGCCTGCCGTGCCCCCCGCAAAGGTCGAGGATTTCCTGGTCCGGGGAGAGGGGGATCAACTTCTGTATAAGATCGATTTCCCTCCGGGTGACATCGTCATCACATATCGATCGCGCATCGGTTTTGAGGTAGACCTCGTCGAAGAGTTCCTTCCACCATTCGGGATCGACGTCGAACCTCATGCCTCCTCCGGGTGCGCCCCGAAGCTGAAGAGCCCGTCCGATGCGAATACGGCGGGGGATCCGCCCCAGGGTTGCGACCGGGCGATCGCGAGCTCCTCTTCCTCGATGTCCACGAACCGGTCGATTTCCCCCGAAAGCCACATCTTCTCGAGGGTCAGGCAATCGGACCAGACCGCGGCGCAGTAGGAGCGCAGGGACTTTATGTGGCCTGGCCTCATCACTCTCGGCCGCAGAGCCATCTTGATCGGGCCGAGAAGGTAGGTGAACCTGTGGTCAAGCGCCATCCTCTCCTGCATCTCGACTACCTCGAGGAGGTCTCCGTACGCGAGAGAGAGGACGGTCTCGTTGATCCGGTCGACCGCGTCTCTGACCGTCATATCCGAGCGCAATACGGCCAGGGGCTGTACTCCTCCGCCGCTTCCGACGTTGGTGGGGATTCCGCCGTACCGCACAAGAAACCCGAAGACCCGCTGCGGGCCGAACAGGCAGCGGAAATCGGTCTGGAACCGCACGAGGGAGGCCTGCCCGCGCTCCCTGTCCACGAGGGGATTGTCCTCCCCCCAGAGAGGAAGAGGGATCTTCTCCTGCACGATGTAGTCGCCTCCGGCAAGCGCGATCCCTACCGCCTCCTCCCCATTCTTGTGGACCCCTCCCACACGGACTCCCTTTCCCGAGTACCCCCGTTCGGGCTTGAGGACAAGTTCGTCCCAGTGGCTCCGTGTCCATTCGACCAGGTCGCCGATCGCCTCCCCCGACGGTCCGTCCGTTTTCCGGGGATAGAACTTGCGGGTCCAAGGGGTGCGCGCGACGGTTTCGGGATGAAACCGGCCCCGCAAGGAGCCGGTGATGAGCTCGAACATGCTTTTCACATTGATCGGTTCGGTGCCCCGGGGATTGATGACGCGCCCATCTCTCACCGCCGCGAGCAGGGGGGAAAGGTCCTGCTTCCGGTGCAGCGAAAGGAGGATATCGGTGTTGAAATCGAGGAAGATCAGGGATACGGGTTTGCCGCGAAAGCAGGCCCTGCCGTTTTTCGACTCCAGTTCGTGGGGCGCGAGGAGGACCCCTGTTATCCCATCGATAGTACTGAGTTTTTCCGCGAGATTGATATTCTCGGTAACGTCTTTTAAGGTCTCCGCCTCCGCCACTACGGCGATGATTCCGGGGTTTTTCCCTTCCCGTGCGCGGTGCGCCTCGAGAAGCATCGTAACGAACCCGTCGATGGGATAGAGGAGAGGATGGTCGAAATCCAGGTCCACCCGGACCTTCTTTATATCGTTTAGCCTCTTCCACACTTCCTTGCCGATCACCTGGGTGATGCGCTGATAGTCCCATCCTCCGGGGCTTCCCAGGTTCCATTCCGAGTGGTAGCCGAGAAAATTCTCCATTTCCCGTCCCCTAAAATCAGCAAAAGCGCCTGTTAAGCGCCGTCTCCACGTGGGCAAAACCGATCTCCCCGCCGGAAAGGACCGTTTCGACGAACCGCTTTACATCCTGTGTGCCGTACCGTTCGTACAGATCGAGAAATCTCCTGAGTCCAAAAGTGTAGCACACCTGGTATCCCGGCCTGAGCGCGTACTTCGCGACAACGGCGGATGCCGCATCCCTCGTGAATCCCGATTGGGCGAGGAGGTTAACGGCGGAGCGCAGGTCCCGTTCCCCCGTCTGCAGGTCGAGGTCGACCAGGCCGCGGACCGCTCTCCGGTATCTTCGCTTGGCCAGCAGAAGGA
>JBAULH010000162.1:0-7160 GCA_049578085.1 Candidatus Deferrimicrobiaceae bacterium | reverse complement strand
CTTAACATCCGCCTCATCCCTCCTTGATGTAAAGTTCGGATGATTCCTCCATCTCGAAAATGAATCCCATATGGAGGTAAAGCACGATGAAAAAGCGTCTGGCAATCGGTATCGCCCTTTTCGGCATCGCTTTCTGGATCGGTGGAGCAACCCCGGCGGGGGCGGCGGATTCGCTCACCGTAACCGGCGCGGGGGCGACGTTTCCCTACCCCCTGTACTCGAAGTGGTTCTATGAATATTCCAACGCCCACCCCGGGGTGAACTTCAACTACCAGTCGATCGGCTCGGGCGGCGGCATCCGCCAGATCACAGCGGGAACGGTCGACTTCGGCGCCTCCGACGCCCCGATGAAGGACGAGGAAATAGCCAAGCTTCCCGGCCCGATCTTCCACATTCCCACCGCGATCGGCGCGGTCACGATCGTCTACAACCTGCCGGGAGTGGACAGCGGCCTGAAACTGACGTCGGATGAGGTGGCGGATATCTTCCTGGGGAAGGTCACCAAGTGGAACGACCCGAGGATCATGTCCCACAATGCGGGAGTGAAGCTTCCCGCCGTAGAAATCGTGGTGGCCCACCGGTCGGACGGGTCGGGGACGACCGACATCTTCACCAACTACCTTGCCACCGTCAACTCCGGGTGGAAGGAGAAGGTCGGGCGGGGAAAATCGGTCAACTGGCCGGTCGGACTCGGCGGCAAGGGGAACGAGGGGGTGGCCGGCGTGGTCAAGCAGACCCCCGGCGCCGTCGGGTACGTCGAACTGGCCTACTCGACCCAGAACAAGATGACGGTGGCGGCCGTGCGGAACCGGGAAGGAAAATTCATCCTCCCCTCGCTCGAGTCGACTTCGGAAGCGGCGGCCGGCGCAGCGCAATCGATGCCCGCCGACTACCGGGTCGCCCTGGTGGATGCCCCGGGCAAGGATTCCTATCCCGTCTGCGGACTGACCTGGCTTCTCGTCTACAAGGACCAGAAGGACGCGGCCAAGGGAAAGGCCCTCGTTTCGTTCCTGAAATGGGCCATGCACGACGGGCAGAGGATGAACGCTCCCCTTCTCTACGCGCCGATTCCCAAGCCGGTCGTCGAGAAGGTGGATGCCACGTTGAAACAGATCCAGTACAAGGGCAAGAGTCTCTACTAAGCGTTCCTTCGCAGGAGATCCGCGGGAAACGGGAAGGGGGGCGTGCCCCCCTTCTCTTTTTTCTGCAACATGAGGGTTAAAAGGCCAGACGAACGGCCGGAAAAATGAAACAGCCTAAAAACATTAAGGATTTTTTGTTCGAGAAGACGACCGCTCTCTTCGCGCTGTGCGTGCTCGCCCTGACCCTTCTCCTGTTCGCGCTTCTGGTTCGGGAGTCGCTTCCGGCGATCCGGAAGATCGGCGCCTCCTTCGTCACGAACACGACCTGGGATCCGGTACTCGAGGACTTCGGAGCGCTGCCGTTCCTGTACGGGACCGTGGTCTCCTCTTTCCTCGCGATCCTCATCGCCCTGCCCCTCGGAGTGGGGGCCGCGATCTTCATCAACGAATTCGCGCCGGATTGGCTCAAAACCCCTGTCTCCTTCCTGGCCGAGCTCCTGGCGGCCATCCCAAGCGTCATCTACGGCCTGTGGGGGATCTTCGTTCTCCTTCCGATCCTACGGGACTATTTCATGAAGCCGGTCTCGCGCATCCTGGGCTGGATCCCCCTGTTTCAGGGGCCGGTCTACGGCCCGAGCATGCTCGCTGCGGGAGTCCTCCTCTCGATCATGATCGTCCCCTTCATCCTGTCGGTTAGCCGGGAAGTCCTGGCCACCGTCCCGAAGGTCCAGAAGGAGGCTGTTCTTTCCCTGGGCGGGACCCGTTGGGAGATGATCCGGATCGTCATCGGACAGCACTGCATCCCGGGGATCTTCGGTGCGACGATCCTCGGGCTGGGAAGGGCCCTGGGGGAAACGATGGCGGTCACCATGGTGATCGGCAACCGGCCGGACATCGTCTTGTCCCTCTTCCAGCCGGGCTACTCGATGGCCGCGGTGATCGCCAACGAATTCACGGAGGCGACCGGCGACGTCTATCTTTCGGCCCTGGTCGAAATCGGTCTCGTCCTCTTCTTCCTGACGATCGTCGTCAACCTCGCGGCGAAGCTGATTCTATCGCGCTTCGCCCCGACGACATCGAAGGGGACCGCGTGATGAAATCGATCGCCCTCCGCCGCCGTGTCACCGACAGGATCATGAAAACACTCTTTCTCCTGAGCGTGTTCCTCGTTATCCTCCCCCTCTTTCTGATCTTCTTCGACCTGCTCTGGAAGGGGGCAAAGGAGCTGAAATGGTCCCTTTTGACCGATCTTCCGCGGCCCGTCGGGGAGCCGGGGGGCGGGATCGCGAACGGAATCGCGGGGACGCTTACGCTCGCCGGACTGGCGATGGCCGGAGGGATCCCTCTGGCGGTCCTGTCCGGCATCTACCTCGCGGAGTACGGGAAAGGAGCGCTTGCCTCCGTCGTCCGCTTCGCGGTCGATCTGCTGGCCGGCGTCCCTTCCATCATCATGGGGATCTTCGGCTACGTCCTGTGGGTCCTCCCTCTGAAGCGGTTTTCGGCCTGGGCCGGAGCCACCGCGCTCGCCATGATCTTCATCCCGATCGTGGTCCGCACCACCGAGGAGATGTTAAAAACCGTCCCGGTGTCGGTCCGGGAGGCGGCACTGGCGCTCGGGATCGAACGGTGGAAGACTACGCTCTTCATCACCGTTCGCACGGCATCGGCCGGGATCATCACGGGGATCCTGCTGGCGATGGCACGGATCCTCGGGGAGACGGCTCCCCTCCTGTTCACGGCGCTGGGGAACCAGTTCTGGCAGACGGGCCTGGACCAGCCGATCGCGGCGGTGCCGCTGCAGGTGTTCTCCTACGCGATTTCTCCGTATGATGACTGGCACGACAAGGCATGGGCGGGAGCGGTCGTTCTCATCCTGATGGTCCTGGCCTTAAGCATCGGGGCGAGGGTTCTTACACGCGAAAGAAATTAACGGGAGACGACAATGGACAATGCGATCGAGGTGAGAAATCTTTCCTCCTGGTTCGGCCAGAACCAGGTGCTGAAGGAGATCACCATGGACATCCGGCGGAACTCCATCACCTCGGTGATGGGACCCTCGGGGTGCGGCAAGAGCACGTTCATCCGGTGCCTGAACCGAATGCACGACCTGACGCCCGGCTTCCGCATGACCGGGGAGATCCTGTTCGACGGCAGGAACATCATCACGGAAAAGATCGACCCGGTTCTCCTCCGCAGAAAGGTCGGGATGGTCTTCCAGCAGCCGAATCCCTTCCCGCGGATGTCCGTGTACGACAACGTGGCCGTGGGCTTGCGGCTCAACGGAAGAGGAAAATCCCGCGGCGAAATCGCCGATGTGGTGGAGAAATCGTTGCGGATGGCGGCGATCTGGGACGAACTGAAGGACCATCTCGACCGGGCAGGGGCGTCCCTGTCGGGAGGACAGCAGCAGCGCCTCTGCATCGCGCGGGCCCTGGCCGTCGAGCCGGAGGTTCTTCTGATGGATGAGCCGTGCTCCGCCCTGGACCCGGTCTCCACCGCCAAGATCGAGGAACTGATCGAGGACCTGGGAGACCGATACACCATCGTGGTCGTCACGCACAACATGCAGCAGGCGGCCCGGATCTCCGATTCCGTCGCCTTCTTTCTCATGGGAGTCCTGGTCGAGATGGACAAGAGCGCGAAAATGTTTACGAATCCTTCCGACAAACGGACCGAGGAGTACATTACCGGCAGATTCGGATAATCAGGAGGCGAGAAAAGCGATGAAGAAGCACTATTCCGAGGAACTGAACCACCTGAAAGAGATGGTCTTGCGGATGGGGGGGCTTGTCGAAAAGATGACCCACCAGGCTGTCCAGGCGCTCGTGGAGCGGAAGCGGAAGAAGTTTTCGGAAGTACAGGAGATGGAAACGCAGGTCAACCAGCTTCATATGGACATCGACGAGATCGCCCTCGGAATGATTGCCCTGCGCCAGCCAACCGCAACGGACCTGCGGTTCATCACCGCGGCCATGAAGATCAACACCGACCTGGAGCGGATCGGCGACCAGGCGATCAACATCGTGGAGCAGGCAGAGGAGTTGCTGTCGGTCCCTTCTGTCAAACCGTTGATCGACATCCCGAGGATGGCGGAGATCGCCGAGGAGATGCTCAAGGCGGCGCTCGACGCCTTCGTTAAGGGCGACGTCGAATCCGCCTACCGCACCATCGAGAGGGACGATGCCGTCGATCAGCTGAAAGACCAGGTCTTTCGGGAACTTCTGACCTTCATGATGGCGGACGCCTCCACCATCGCCCCCTCAATGGACCTCATCCTGGTGTCCCGCCACCTGGAACGGATCGCGGACCACGCCACCAACATCTGCGAGGATGTGATCTTCATGGTGAAGGGAAAGGATGTGCGTCACCAGGGACCGTTGGCGTGAGGGGGGAAGTTAACGGCAGGAGGCCAAGAACAAGGGCCCCTTGCCCCTTCATGTTTTAAACGCACCCAACATACTGAATAAAAAGATGACGAGGATGCCGGGAAAACCTGACGCCGAAAGGGGGTAAGGCAGGCAGTATCTTTTAGTATTCGATCTTTATTTTTGCCGTGGGATACGGGAACCCGTCCGGCGACCGGGGCCCCCCTTTTGCCCCCGGGGGAATCCCCTTTTCGTTATCGAACCGAACGAGGATTCTCCGGGGAACCTTCTTTCCCACTGGATCACGGACAATCTTCCCTTTCATGATCGGAGTCTTCCACGGAAGGTAGGGGTACAGGGAGAAATCGAAGGGTCCCGGTTCGTAGATCCACTGGTTGACGTCCCCGTCCGCTCCCAGACTCATCGGCGGACCGAGAAATTCCAGCACCTGTTCCATGGTCTTTCCTTCCACCAACTGCCGGAACAAAGGAGGGGGGTACACTTCGCCGTAAAAGAGCTTCCCGCCCTGCGAGTAGAGGGCTCCCAGATACACGACGGCGACCAGAAGAGGGACGGAGGCGCCGATGAGGAACATTTTTCCCCTGGTCGAACCCTTTTTCGGGGGGGATTTTTCGGAAAGGGGGAACTCGGATTCTACTTCCTCGACGGGCATCCTTCTGCCTCGGGAAGCGAATCGACGCCTGGGATCCATCGGTTCCATGCCAGTTTCTTTCGTAAGGCAAAAAAATCTTTCGGATGATAGGTAACCTGAATACGATAGCAATAAATACCCCCTTTCGGGGGCCAATATTTCCGACCTTTCCCCTCGCCGGTTGCGGAAACCGGGCACGCTCCCCCATGATGGAGGAGGGGGGAAAAGAAACCGGAGCCGGGGCATCGAATATCGGAAAAGGGAAGCGGGGGGACAGGGCCGCTACGGGACGGAGGTACGGGAGTGCGGATCACGAAGACAAGATCGACCTTTACGATCGACGCATCCCCTTTCGATTTCTTCTTCGGACGGATCATTCCCTCGGTGAAGGAGGTGGTTTTCGACAGGACGTGGGGAGAGGTCACGGTACGCCCCCGTCTTTTCTCGAAAGCGGAACAGGCGATTCCCTACCGCCAGATCCTGAAGATTCGTCACCAGATCAACGCTCCGATCATCCGCACCGGACTGGACGGCGGGGGATACACCTATTTCCGGTCCGTGTCCGCGGTGTCGGAAGTCCTCCTCGAGCTTCGGGATGCCTCGACGGTACCAATATACGCGGATCTTTACGACCAGGGAGGAAACAGCATGATCATCCGGGAAAAGATCCGCGAGGTCCAGAAGCTGGTCGACGAGATTGCCAGAATCACGGAGAAACCGATGGTCATCGACTTCCAGGAAGTGGAGTGCACGTTCGACATGGCGGAGCGGAAAATCATGTTCTCCGGAATGATGCTCCCGAAGAATCTCCACGGTTCGTTTCTCCGGTTCGAGCAGATCGAGAGGATCGAGGTGGTGGAGACGCCCAGGGGGTATTTTTCGTTCTCGATCGTTCCCCGGTGGGGGACGGGGATCACGACGACGGAAGGATACGATACGACGAATTTCCTGTCCGACACCGTGAAGATGATCGCGAAGCGTTCGGATCTGTTTTTCCTCCGGGTCGAACGAAAACCTCCCTCGATGGATATTTCCCGCGTCCCGAACGTCCCCATCAAGCCGCGCATTCATGGGAAATCGCAGTCCCTGAGCCAAAGGAAAACATTCGACTTTTCAACGGTTCTCGCCCGGTTCCGCCGCTGAACCTCCCGGCCATCCGGGCCTTGCCGTGAGGGCTACTACAGGAGACCTCGCGGGCCGGCAGCTTACCGGGGGAGACCGGCCTATCCTGGCAGTGAGGAAAGTTTTTACGTTTCCAGAGCTTCCCTGTTCGTCAGTTTTCTCCCGAGAATCGAAGCCGCGGTAACAAGAAGCGAAGAGATGAAAATCATGATGATGCCCAGAGCGGATAACCTGCCCCACAGGCCGTCTTCGGCAAATCGCAGGATCTGTACGGCCAGCACCTCCGACCCCGGCCGGGAAAGAACCACCGAAAGGGTCAGTTCCCGTACGAACATGGTCGCCATGAGGATCCAGCCCGATAGGATCCCCGGTATCAGGAGAGGGATCACGATGCGCCGCAATGTGGCGAAGGCGCTTGCCCCGCAGACCCGGGAGGATTCCTCCAGGTGGCTGTGAATCTGGACGAAAGCGCTGGAAAGCGGCCGGATCCCGTAAGGCAGATAGGTGGCTATGTACCCGATCAGGAGCGCCCATATCGTGGCGTAAAGAGGCGTTCGGACAAAAAACCACATGAACCCCACCCCGATGACGATGCCGGGAAAGGAGAACGACAGAAAACTCAGCGACTCCAGGATGCCGGACGCCGTCGTGCGCACCTTGACGATGACGTAGGAGACGAAGATCGAGAGGATCACCCCCAGGGTGGCCCCCACCAGGCCGAGCGTGATGCTGTTTCTCAGCGCCAGCAACGATATCGGGTCACGGAGCACCTCTGCCCAGTTCTTCCAGCTCATCTGCGAAAATGCTTTTGCCGTCGGCACCATGACGTAGGGAAGCATGGACGTGTAGAAGAGCACGATAACCGGCAGCACGATGAGCACGAACGACAGCAGCCCGACGACGCCCATCATCGGATACAGGGAGCGCTTCAGGTCGATC
>JBAULH010000161.1:0-2541 GCA_049578085.1 Candidatus Deferrimicrobiaceae bacterium | reverse complement strand
AGTGATATGATAAGCGGCAATGATCGACCATCTGCGTGGTCGCCTTTCGGGCGGGGGGAAAGACTTCGTCGTGCTGGAATGCGCGGGGGTGGGTTTTCGCGTGAGCGTGTCCTCCGTTACGCGGTCCGATCTGCCCCCCGAGGGGGAAGCGTGTTTCCTGCGGACCTTCCTCCACATGCGTGAGGGAGGATCCGACCTCTTCGGGTTCTCTTCTGAGACGGAGCGGGAGATCTTCCTTGCGATGATCGGCGTGAGCGGGGTGGGGCCCAGGTCCGCCCTTGCCGTCCTGTCGGTGATGGGGATTGCCGGCGTGCTTTCCTCCTGCGCGCGAGAGGATGCCGTACCCTTCACGCGGGTCCCCGGCATCGGGAAGAAACTGGCGCAGCGGATCGCGCTGGAGCTTCCGGACCGGCTGAAGAAAGTGTCGGTCGAACTGACCCCCCTCCCCGTCGGCGAGGGGGTGGAGGTATCCTCCGAGCCGGAGGTCGAGGCCACCGAAGCCCTCATCGCGCTGGGATTCCCCCGGGGCGAGGCGCAGGTCACGGTGGCCAGCCTGCGCAAGGAGTCCGGGGCGGGCGCCCCCGCGGAAGTCCTGATCCGGGGGGCGCTCAAGCGCCTCTCGGGACCGCGCAGATAACCGGCACGCGGTGACGGAGGAGAGGCGGTGGAAGAGCGTATCGTGAACCCGAAGGTAGGGGGGGAGGAAGGGGGGTTCGATCTTTCCCTGCGGCCGAAATACCTCGCCGATTTCATCGGGCAGGCTCCCATCGTTTCCAACCTTACGACCTTCATCAGGGCGGCGAAGACACGGGGGGAGCCGCTCGATCACGTCCTTCTGTCGGGCCCCCCCGGCCTGGGGAAGACGACCCTTGCCCACATCATCGCCAACGAGATGGGGGTGGGGATTCGCACCACCTCCGGCCCCGCCGTGGAGCGGAAAGGCGACATCGCCGCGATCCTGACGGCGCTCGAGCCCGGTGACGTCCTCTTCATCGACGAGATCCATCGGCTGAGCCGGGTCCTGGAGGAGTTGTTGTACTCCGCCATGGAGGATTTCGCCCTCGACATCATCCTGGGGCAGGGGCCTTCGGCCAAGTCGATCCGGCTCTCCCTGCCGCGGTTTACCCTGGTAGGCGCCACGACGCGGACCGGTCTTCTCACCTCCCCCCTGCGGGATCGATTCGGCGTCAATTTCCGGCTGGAGTATTACCGCCCCGAGGAGCTCGAGGAGGTGATCCGTAGGTCCGCGGGATCCCTGTCGATTCCGACCGACGATGCCGGTGCGCGCGAAATCGCCCGCCGGTCAAGGGGCACGCCCCGCGTGGCCATCCGGCTTCTCAAGCGCGTTCGCGACTTCGCCCAGGTGAGCGGGGAGGGGAAGATTCACCAGGAGATCGCCGACCATGCGCTCCTCAAGATGGAGGTCGACCGGGAGGGACTCGACGTGATGGACAGAAAGATTCTCCGGGTCATTCTCGAGAAGTTCCACGGCGGACCGGTAGGCGTGGAGACGATCTCGGCGTCGGTGAGCGAGGAGCGGGACACGATCGAGGACGTGTACGAGCCGTTTCTCATCCAGCAAGGGTTTCTGAAACGCACTCCGAGGGGAAGGGTGGCCACGCCCGCGGCGTACCGCCACCTCGGGTTGACGCCCCCCAAGCGCGCACCCCAGCAGGAAGGATTGTTCGGAGAAGGAGGGTGACAACAAGATGAGACGGGCCGCCTTTCTGACAGTTTTCTGTTTCGCTCTGATCGCGTTTTCTTCCCACGCAGGATTCTTCGACGACATCAAGAAGGGGATCGGAAGTGTTGGTACGAAGACCGTGCCCGACGAGAGCCAGGTCGCCGGGGGCTTGAAGGAGGCCCTCACGGTCGGGACGGGCAACGCCGTGAGCCTCGTTTCCGTGACGGACGGCTATTTCGCCAACCAGGCCATCAAGATCCTCATGCCCAGCAAGATCCAAAAGGTAGCGGACGTGCTGGGCAAGGTGGGGTACCAGAAGCAGGTGGACGAGTTCGTCCTCAGCATGAACCGCGCGGCGGAAAAGGCCGCCCCGCAAGCGAAATCGATCTTTGTCGGAGCGATCCAGGAGATGACCTTCGAGGACGCGAAAACGATTCTCAACGGAGGTGACACCGCGGCCACTGAATTCTTCAAGGGGAAGACGAGCGGAAAGCTTTCCGAGGCGTTCAAGCCCATCATCTCCTCCAGCATGGACGAGGTCGGGGCGACCCGGAGCTACAAGGAGATGATGGGAAAGTACACCGACCTGCCGTTCATGAAAGCCGAATCGCTCAACCTCGACCAGTACGTGACGAACAAGTCGCTCGACGGCCTGTTCTTTATGGTGGGCCAGGAGGAAAAAAAGATCCGTACGAACCCGGCCGCACGGGTCACCGACCTCCTGAAGACGGTCTTTGGCGGGAAATGAGATAGAATTTCCCTGTGGCGTCCCTGGGGAAAATCCTTCTGGTCTTCGGGCTGGTTCTGGCCGGCATGGGGCTTTTGTTCCTCCTGTTCGACAAGGTGGGCTGGGGGGT
>JBAULH010000160.1:0-5440 GCA_049578085.1 Candidatus Deferrimicrobiaceae bacterium | reverse complement strand
CCTGCATATCCTCCCCACATAGTGATGCGTTGTATTCCTTGCGGATCAAGCCCTTTTCAACCACATTCGCCGTCAGTCAAGAGAGGCCCCGCAAGCTGCCGGGAAACGGAATCTTGAAACTCCGGGGCTGGATCTAATGGAAAACAGGTGCCCACTGGGCAACCATCAACTGTAGGTGTGGTTCGTTCCGGATCGCACCGCAAGTCCCTACGGGGCGTCAAGGAGCATTGGACATGTCGACAGAAGACGCAGTCCGCAAGGCATCAAGGCAGTTCTACGCGGGGTTGAACCGCATGGTTAACGGGGATGCCGCCCCGTTGGCGGACATCTGGTCGCACGGTAAATCCGTGACTGCCAGGCACCCGTTCGGCGGTCGGCAAGTCGGCTGGGATGCGGTTAGGGTGTCGTTTGAGCAAGTGGCTCAAATGGCCTCGGACGGGAAGGTGGAACTGAAGGATCAAATCATCCACGTCGTCGGGGATGTGGCCTGTGAAGCTGGTGTCGAGCATGGACGGCTCAAGCTTGCCGGCCATCAGGTTACCATCGAGCACCGCGTCACGAACATCTATCAGCGAGAGGCAGGAGCGTGGAAGATAACCCATCACCACACGGACACTTCTCCGGAGATGCTGGAGGTTATCGGCCGGTTGCAGCCGCGGCCGGCGATGACCGGGACGCACCGGTAACCGTCCGATACTGGTCAGTTGAGCCCGAAGAGGGTCGGCAGGAAGGTCGACAGCGAGGGAATGATCGCCACCACGACCAGCGCGGCCACCATGGCGAAAATGAACGGAATCACCTCCCAAAAGGTGTCCTCCAGGGGGATCTTCCCGATGTTCGTGGTGACGTAGAGGTTCACCGCCACCGGAGGGGTGAACTGTCCGACCGCCAGGTTGAAGGTCATCATGACTCCGAACCAGACCGGATCCCACCGGAGATGGGCGATGATCGGAAGAAGGACGGGGAGAAAGATGTAGTAGATGGTGACGGGGTCCATGAGCATCCCCGCGACCAGTAGGAGGAGGTTGATCAGGAGCAGAAGGACGTACCGGTTTTCGCTGAAACCGATCATGGCGGAGGCCGCCCGGTCCAGCACTCCCACGGTCGAACCGGCCCAGGCAAACAGGGTCGCGAATGCGACGATGATCATCACCACGGCGGATGATTCGCTCGCGTCGGCAAAGATCCGGAACAGGTCCCGAAGCGTGAGAGACCGGTAGACGACAAGGCTCACAAAGAGGGAGTAGACGACCGCGACGACCGCCGATTCGGTGGGGGTGAAGATCCCCCCGTAGAGCCCCCCGAGAATGACGACCGGGGCCAAAAGCCCCCAGATCGCCTCCCTGAACACAATGAGCAGCGGCTCGGAGGGGATTGCCACGGAACCGTACCCGCGGCGGCGGGAAATGATCAGGGCCGGCACCACCAGGGCCGCCCCCGCAAGGATTCCGGGGAACACGCCTGCCGCGAACAGCGCACCGATGGAGGTGTTCGTGATCGCCCCGTACAGGATCAGGGCGATCGAAGGAGGAACGATGATCGCGGTCGACCCGCCCGCGGCGATCAGTGCGGCGGAGAAGGACCGGTCGTACCCTTCCCGGGCCATGGCGGGAATGAGAATCGCCCCGATCGCGGCTGCGTCCGCCGGCCCCGAACCCGAGATCCCCCCGAAGAAGACGCAGGTCGATAAGGCCACGATCGCCAGGGCTCCTGTCCGATGCCCGATCAGCCGGTTCGCCAGACGGATGATCCGGTAGGAGATCCCGCACCGCTCCAGCAGGAACCCGGCCAGGATGAACAGGGGGATCGCCAGCAGAGGAAATTTGGCGATCCCCGCGTAGAAGTTCGAGGAGATGATCGGGGTCCCCAGATGCGCCCCGTAGATCACGGCGATGGCTGCCGTTCCGATGGCCACCGCGATCGGGATTCCGAGGAAGAGCAGGAAGAAGAAGAGGAGGAACAGGAGGATCCCATAGTCCATTTTAGCCGCCCCCCCGGGTCCGGAAATCCCGCGCGACTTCCTGGAGAATCCGAACGATGACGAGAAGACAAAGGGCGGGCAACAGGAGCGTGTACCCCCATTGGGGAACGCTCAACGCCTCGGAGATGATTCCCAGTTCCCGTTCTACCTTCGCCTGCAACATGCCGTGATAGATCAGCAGCGAAAACACCGCGACCGCGAGGACCCTTCCGAACAGCCAGAAGAGCCGGGAGAACTTCTCTCCCACGTACCGGTTCAGGAAGACAAGTTTCAGGTGGGATCCCCGCTTGAATGCCGCGGCGGACCCGAACATCGTGATCCACACAAGGGCGTTCACCTCGATCTCCTCGGAAGGGGCGAAGGAATACCGGATCAGATAGCGGGTGACGACGTTCAGGAAGGCGAAGAGGGTCACGAGGGCGAGGATCAGCGCCCCCATGACCTCCTCGAAATGTTCAGCGAACCACCGGAGCCTGTCCCTCATCGGATACCCGGTCAGCGCGACCCGATGATCTTCTCCGCTTCCTCCACCAGGTCCTTGCCGATCTTGCCTTTCCACTCCTCGTACACGCCCCTGGTCTTGTCGATGAAGAGCAGCCGCTCCTTCTTGGTGAGGGTCGTGACCTCCATCCCCTTGCTCCTTAAAAGATCCAGGGCCGAGAGGTCGGGCGGGATCAGCCCCTTGCGGACGGTCTCCACCTGCCACTTCGTCGCTTCGGCCGCCGCTTCCCGGACGATCTTCCGGTCTTCCGGCGTGAAGGACTGGAAGACCTCCTGGTTCACCGTGAGCATCAGGGGATCGATCACGTAGTGCCAGAGGGTGATGTACTTGTGGAACTGCCAGATCTGGACCGGGATGAGGACCCCCACGACCGGGTTTTCCTGCCCGTCGACCACCCCCTGCTGGAAGGCGACCTGCGCCTCCCCCCAGTTCATGTTCACCGGGTTGGCCCCCAACGCTTTCATCGTGTCGATGAAGGCCGGCGTTCCGACCACCCGGATCTTCAGTCCCTCGAGGTCCGCGGGGGTGTGGATGGCCCGTTTGGAGTTCGTGATCTCGCGGAACCCGTTCTCCCCCCACCCGAGGAAGAGGACTCCCTTCTCCGCGAGCAGCGCGGCGATCTTCTTTCCGACGCTCCCCGCCTTGACCGCGTCCAGCGTCCGGTAGTCGGGGAAGAAGAAGGGAAGGTTGAACAGGTTCAGCTCGTTGATCGTGGAGGACCAGTTGATCGTGGAGGCGAAGGCGAAGTCGGCCACCCCCTGCTTGAGGATGAGGAACTCGTTGGTCTGCTTCCCCGCCATCAGGGAGGAGGAGGTGTACACCTTGATGTTGATCCTCCCCTTCGTCCGTTCCCGTACCAGGTCCGCGAACTTCGTCGCACCTTCGCCCCACGGGAACTTGGGGCCGACCACGACGCTCAGTTTGTATTCGCTCTTGTAGGCCGCCTTCGCCGGGGCCGGCAGGAGCGTCACCAGGGAAAGAGACATTGCCAGTGCAAACAGCAGGCATGGAAAACCGCGTCTCATGAACATTCCCCCGCCATTTGGATTTGTGATGAACTATTTCTATGGGGAGGCGGGAGAAAAGTCAAACGGGGGAGGAGGTTACCCTTTGACATAGGCGAGTTTCTCGGCCGCCTTTCCGTCGCGCACGCGGAAGAGGTCTACCCCGCGGATATGTCCGGGCGTTCCTCCCTCCCCCATCCAGTCGTACCGCCATCGGATCACACATCGGTCCTTTGCAGCGAAGATCTCCTCTGTCGTGAAACGGGCGTCGGGGGAAGAGGCGAAAAAGCGTTCCCGGAATGTCCTCACCGGTCCCTGTCCCTCATATCGCTCCCCGTCGGGGGGGGACAGGTGTTCTCGAATACGCAATCCTCGGTCATCGCGGCCATGATTCCGTCCACGTCTTGGCGGTCGAACGCTTCGTTGAATCGCCGCACCGCCTCAAGGGTTGACCGGGTAACCGGATCGTCGATCTTCCTTGCCACCATGGTTTGCCGCCTCCTTTCCCTGGCCGGTCTACTTTTTCGATTCAAGCGTCGAGCGGAGCGGATACGGTTCGGGCGGGGACCCGTGCGGGTTCGACCCCCCCCTTTAGGCATGAACGACGTAGCCCGCAATCGCTTCACGACAGGGGCCCGGGGGGGATTGCCGTGTACTCCAAATCGATCGCGTCGCCGAGCCGCCCGTTATTTGGCGGGCGGAGGCGTGGCCACCGTCATGCCATGGCGCCGGAAGACGTCCGTCATCCTCTCCCGGTCGGGTGGGCCTCCGGCGGCTGCACCGATCACGTCGGCTGCTTCGCGAAAGTAAGCGGGCCCCATGATCGCCGGGCTTATGACGGCGAGCTGCTTCGATTCCGCAGTGCCGAGATTGTCGAAGCGGTGTACCGCGCCTCGGGGGATGCACAAGGCCTGCCCGGGACCGACCTCGATCGGCGTGCCGTCAACCGTCCAGGTAAGGACGCCCTCGATGCCGTAGAGGATCTCCTCGTAGGCATCGTTCTTGTGGGCCGGAGCCGCCAGCTTCTGCCCGGCGGGGACGAGAACCTCGAACATCGACACGCTGCGGTTGGAATCCTCGCCCGTAAGGAGGAACCGGATTCCCAACGGACCGATCTTGATGGTCTCTTCCGATGGATTGACTCTGTTAGTGCGCTGCTGCATTTCTTCCTCCTCAATTCGAAAAGTGGGTCGAATTGCCCGCCTACTTCTCTTGTAAAACGCTTATTCCCCTTGTGAATTGGATGAGTCGGCGATTCCGGAGTTCCCTCTTCGAGAAAAATCCCCATGATTCAGGGGAATACGGTCACGAACAACAGCTCCTCTTATTCGTATTCGTGGCACGTGCGGCAAAGGAGTGGCTCGCCTTGCTTCCTCCTGCACTGTGTTGCTTGCATGGCACCGATATCCGTGAAGCAAAATCCAAGAGCGTGCAATCTTATAGAGAGGCATCCAGCGGGAGGTGCAGGGAAATGACAAAGCCCATGCCCGCCGTCTTCTTCGGACACGGCAATCCGATGAACGCGGTGCTGGACAACTCTTATACTCGAGGCTGGGCCGCGATCGGCGAGGAGGTTCCCCGGCCGAGTGCGGTCCTGTCGGTTTCCGCCCATTGGTACATTTCCGGGACTTCGGTGACGATGATGACGGCTCCCCGAACGATCCACGATTTCGGCGGCTTCCCGCCGGAGCTGTACCGGATCGAATACCCGGCACCCGGGGATCCTGCCCTTGCGGACCGTGTCCGGGGCCTGATTGCGCCGGTGTCCGTCGAACCGGACGGGGACTGGGGACTGGATCACGGGACATGGACGGTATTCCGCCATGTCTTCCCCGGGGCCGACATCCCGGTGGTCCAGCTTGCGATCGACAAACGGCAGCCGGCGAAATTCCACTTCGAAATCGGGAAAAGGCTTGCCCCGTTGCGTGACGAAGGGGTTCTCATCATCGGAAG
>JBAULH010000159.1:0-46789 GCA_049578085.1 Candidatus Deferrimicrobiaceae bacterium | reverse complement strand
GCACATCCGAGCGCATGAGCTCCTCGGCTTCCGTAAGGATCGAGTGGACGGGGAAGGGCCGGGCCGGCGGAGGGATCCTCCCCATCTCGAGCATCTTTTCCACGAGCCCGTTGATTCTCTCCGCCTCCCGAAGAATCAGCCGGGTCCCCTCCCGGAACTCCTCCTCGGATGCCTCCCCCCGCAGCATCCACTGGGCCGCCCCCCGGATTCCCCCCAGCGGATTCTTGATCTCGTGGGCGATTCCGTAGGCGAGCGTCTGCATCTCCTCCGCGCTCATGGAGGCCCTCTCCTCCTGTCCGACTAGGCTGAGGATCTCGGCGGGCTTGATCGACAGCACGGCCCCGTTCGGATTTCCAGCGAGGCCCGGCGTGGGGGACGCCCCGATAATGACGGAGATCGCTGGGGGAGGCGGGTTGCCCGCCGCCTGCGTCCGCCGGGGGATCCTGAGCTTCACGTCGTATCCGGTGACGGCCGCGTTGTCCTCGAGAGCCTTCCGGAGGATCCGTGCGGCGCCGGGGGACCCCCGGAAGATCGTCCGGTAATGCTTTCCGGTGAACGCCCGCGACGACCCATGGAGAATCTCCTCGGCGGCCGGGTTCGCGTAGACGAGCCTTCCCGTCCCATCGAATGCAAGGATACCGATGTTTACGGATTCAAGCGTCTGCTGGAAGAGGCCGTTCAAAAGAATCTCTCTACGGCACGGCGGAAATCATCGAGGGTCGTAACCCTTACGAGGTAGCCCCGAAACGCGGAAGCGCCCGGGATTCCCCGGCTGTACCAGGCAAGGTGCTTTCGCATATCCCGAATCCCGACCTCTTCGTAACGGCGGTGCATCTCCTCTCCGTGCCTCAGGATCAGCGCCCTGCGTTCTTCCGGGGAGGGGCCGGCCGGCGATGCCCCCGGCGTGCCGGGCCATGCACCGACGGCAACCTCCCGGCGGATCGCGGAGAAGATCCAGGGATTTCCCATGGCCGCCCGCCCGATCATCACGGCATCGCACCCGGTTTCCGAAACCATACGCCGGGCGTCCTCCGGATGCCCTACGTCCCCGTTTCCGATCACGACGCGGTCGGGGAATCCCTTTTTCAACCGGGCGATCTGTCCCCAGTCGGCCTTGCCGGAAAACATCTGTCCCCGGGTCCGGGGGTGGAGGGTGACGGCTGCGGCCCCTGCGTCGAAGGCCTCCCTCGCCACTGCGAGGTACGAGTCGGTTTCCGTGCCGAAGCCCGACCGGATCTTGACGGTGACGGGGATCTTTGCTGCATCGGAGGCGGCCCTTGCGATTTTTCCTGCGAGACGGGGGCGGGAGAGCAGGGCCGCCCCCGCTCCGCCTGCCGTTACCCTGCGTACCGGGCATCCCATATTGATGTCCACGAAGTCGAACCCGAGCCGTCCGATCGTAGCTGCTGCTTCGCCCATCTCCTCCGGGACCGCGCCGAACAGTTGCGCTCCAATGGGGCGCTCCCCCTCCCCGAATCGGAGATACCGCTTCGTCCGTCCGGGCTGCATGAGCAGCCCCTTTGCCGAAACCATCTCCGTCACCGTCACGTCGGCCCCGTTTTCCCGGCAGAGGAGCCGGAACGTGCTGTCCGTGATCCCGGCCAGCGGGGCGAGGATCAATTTTCCCCTGAAATCCATGATCGTCCTACTATATCACTGCTGCCGGGGGCGGAAACCCTGCGCCTGCCCAGGCGGTAAGGGCGGAGAAACGGGGGTTTGTACCCCCGACGATGTGATATCATGGGTACGAACGATGGTTAAGGAAAGGCGATGGGGTTCGCCTATAACCGCCCATCCGGGCTGATGACCCCTGACCGCGGAGAGAGAATGCCCGGCCGGGGCGCTGCTTTGACGGAGAGAGGGAAACGATGCCCGCCGGGAGTTCCCGGGGGGCGTTTTCGTTTTCGGGGTCCGGCACGAAGAAGAAGGAGTTTTCAGGCATCATGGCGCGCAATGTGATGATACGGGAGGAAAATCCGGAACGGCGGCTGGAGCGGATCGTCGAGATCCGTGACCGCTATCGTCTGCAAAGCCTCGACCCGCAGATCGAGGCATGCCGGCAGGGTCTTCGACAAGACGGGATCATCGACGTCGCCGTACTGGGAAGGTTCAAGGCGGGGAAAAGTTCCTTCCTGAACTGTATCGTTGGGCAGGACGTCCTGCCCGTCGGAGCAATCCCCGTGACCTCCGTCCTCACGGTCCTTTGTTTCGGGGAACGGGAACAGGCACGCGTGCGGTTCGCGGATGGTGAGGAACACGTCGTCCGCGTCGCCGAGCTGCCGGACTTCGTAACGGAAGAGAAAAACCCGGAGAACCGCAAGGGCGTTGCCCAGGTGACCGTGGACCTTCCCTCTCTCGACCGGTATCCCAATACCCGGTTCCTCGACACACCCGGCCTGGGAAGCGCCTTTCGCCACAACACGCAGGTGACGATGGAGTGGCTCCCCCGGGCCGCCGCGTCTCTGGTCGCCATCAGCGTAGACCAGCCGGTATCGGAGCAGGACATCTCCCTCCTGCGGGATCTGGCGCGACACACCCCCCGGATTGTGATCCTCCTTACGAAGGTGGACCTGTTAAGCGATTCCGACCTTCTGGCCGTGACCCGACACGTTCGAGCCACGCTTGACAGGGAACTGGGGACGGAGTTCCCGCTCTTTCCTTTTTCCTGCCGCTCCGGGGCGGACCGTTGGCGCGGGGAGATCGCGGAGCGCCTGTTCGTGGAGCTGGCTTCCCGTAGTGAGGAGGAGAGGAAGGTCATCTTCACCCACAAGATGTGCACCCTGATGCAGGAACAGCGCCAGTACCTGCGGATCGCCCGGAAAGCCGCAAGCGCCCACGATTCCCTCCGGGAGAGCCTCCGCGGGCGGATCCTGAACGAACGCGTGCAGCTCGCAAACGTCCTGGAAGAGGTCTCGCTGGTCGCCGGCAAGTGCCGGGAGGACGCCCGGAAGAGGATCGAGGAGAGGATCCTTCGCCACCAGGGGATGCTTCTGCGGAAGACCCGGGAGAGGCTTGCGGAGGAGATGCCTTCCTGGCGGGGAAATCTCTGGCGACTTACCCGCCGGTACGAGCAGTGGGCACAGGACCACTTTGCCCGGGAGGTAGCCGTCCTATCCGATGCCGAGAAAGAAGGGTTCGGGGAGATGCTCGCGGAGGTTCGGGACCGTATGGAGCGCCTGGTTGAGGGGTTTCAGGGACGACTGGCGGAAAACGTGCGGGCCGTTCTCGGAATCGATCTCGAAAGGTCCCGCGTGTTCCTGGATGTGAGTGTCCCCCCCATGCCCGACACGTCGTGCGGCCAGGTATTCGACTCGCACTTCGACATCGTATGGTTCCTCATCCCCACCGCGTTGTTTGGACCGCTCATCCGGCGCCACTTCCTGCACCATGTCGGCTTCGAGACCGAGAAAAACCTGTTCCGCCTGTCCGCTTCCTGGAGGGAAAGCACCGCTGCGGAGATCACCCGCCTGGCCGGCCAGGCAGGGAAGGCCATCCGGAGTGAACTGTCCACCCTCGAGGGCCTACTTGGGCGGCAGGCCCCCGAATCCCCCGGGATTCACGAAGTGATTGAGGAACTTACGGGCTACCTGGAAGTACCTTCCTAGGGGCGAGCAGGAGTCCTCCGGCTTCCGAATGTCCCCGTGACCGTCACGTCGGCTCCGTTTTCCCCGGGAATCCATCTCCCTAATATAATCCCCCTTTCACGCCCGCCGATCTCCGGAGCGGCCCCCTGCGAGACAGGGGAGTATACTGTATACATTTTCCCTTGACCCCCCGGGGAAGTCGTGGTATTAATTCTGCGATTCATTTTCCTCGGAGTGTCTCCGGAAAACGAGCTTTTTGTTTTGTTTCTGGGGGGTTTCCGGCACGAACCGCATTCATAAAACAATGACAGGGAGGGGCATGATGTTATCCAACGCTCACCGTCTCAAGCAATCCGGCATTGCGCGAAAACTGGTGTTTTGCGCAATCCCGCTGTGCATCCTGCTGTTTGCCGCCGTCGCGAACGCCAGCGAGGCGGAGCTCAAGATTCCCGACCTGTCCACCGTGTCGTTCCTCGGGATGACCGGCCACAACCTCCTGGTATGGGGTCTCCTGATCTGCATCCTGGGGATGGTCTTCGGGTTCGTTCAGTACACGCAGATCCGGAACCTCCCTGTTCACCAGTCGATGCGGGAGATTTCGGAACTGATCTGGGAGACCTGCAAGACGTATCTCTTCACCCAGGGGAAGTTCCTCGCCATCCTGTGGGCCTTCATCGCGGCGATCATGGTGATCTACTTCGGATTCCTCCTCCACTACGCGACCATCCAGGTCGTCATCATCATCGTCTTCAGCATCGTCGGGATCCTGGGCAGCTACGGCGTGGCGTGGTTCGGCATCCGGATCAACACGTACGCCAACTCCCGGACCGCATTCGCCAGCCTGAAGGGGAAGCCGTTCCCGACCATGGCGATCCCGCTGAAATCCGGGATGAGCGTCGGAATGATGCTGGTCAGCGTCGAGCTCCTCATGATGCTGATCATCCTTATGTACATCCCCGGCGAATACTCGGGACCCTGTTTCATCGGCTTCGCCATCGGCGAGTCCCTCGGGGCGGCGGCGCTCCGGATCGCCGGCGGGATCTTCACGAAGATCGCGGACATCGGCTCCGATCTCATGAAGATCGTCTTCAAGATCAAGGAGGACGACGTCCGCAACCCGGGCGTCATCGCCGACTGCACGGGGGACAACGCGGGAGACTCGGTGGGACCGACCGCCGACGGCTTCGAGACGTACGGCGTCACCGGGGTCGCGCTCATCGCCTTCATCGTCTTGGCGGTGCCCGACATGATCGTCCAGGTCCAGCTTCTCGTCTGGATCTTCGTGATGCGCATCGGGATGATCGTCACGAGCGCTCTCTCGTACTATATCAACGGGGCAATCGCCAAAGCGAAGTACGGCGAGGCCGTAAAGTTCAACTTCGAGCACCCGCTGACCTCCCTGGTCTGGCTGACCTCCCTGATCTCCATCGGGATGACCTTCGTTCTGTCGTACCTCCTGGTGCCGGAACTCGCGGGGGACGGGACGCTGTGGTGGAAGCTCTCCGCGATCATCACCTGCGGAACCATCGCGGGAGCCCTGATCCCGGAACTGGTCAAGAACTTCACCTCCGTGAACTCGGGCCACGTGCGCGAAGTGCTCACCGCCTCGCGGGAGGGAGGTGCGTCACTGAACATCCTGTCCGGCTTCGTGGCGGGGAACTTCAGCGCCTACTGGCTGGGGATGGCCATCATTATCCTGATGGCGATCGGGTATGGCGTGAGCACGGCGGGCCTGGGGAGCATCATGGCGGCGCCGGCGATCTTCGCCTTCGGCCTCATCGCGTTCGGATTCCTGGGGATGGGGCCGGTCACCATCGCGGTGGACTCGTACGGCCCCGTGACGGACAACGCCCAGTCGGTCTACGAGCTCTCCACCATCGAGACCCTCCCGAATATTTCCGAAAACATCAGGAAGGAGTTCGGGTTCACACCCGACTTCGAGAACGCCAAGATGTACCTGGAGGAGAACGACGGGGCGGGGAACACCTTCAAGGCCACCGCTAAGCCGGTGCTCATCGGGACCGCCGTCGTCGGGGCCACGACGCTGATCTTCTCCATCATCCAGGTGCTCACCAAGATGTTCGGAGCCCCCCAAGTGTCGGCCGGGCTGTCGATCCTGAATCCGGTCTTCCTGCTGGGGCTCATCACCGGCGGCACGACGATCTACTGGTTCACCGGCGCATCCATGCAGGCGGTCACCACGGGAGCCTACCGGGCCGTGGAGTTCATCAAGGCGAACATCAACCTGGACGAGGGAGCGGAGAAGGCCTCCGTGGAGGACAGCAAGCGGGTGGTCGAGATCTGCACCCAGTACGCCCAGAAGGGGATGTTCAATATCTTCCTGGCTGTCTTCTTCGCCACGCTGGCCTTCGCCTGCGTCAACCATTACTTCTTCATCGGCTACCTGATCTCCATCGCCATATTCGGCCTGTTCCAGGCCATCTTCATGGCCAACGCGGGCGGGGCCTGGGACAACGCGAAGAAACTCGTCGAAACCGAGCTCAACATGAAGGGGACCGAGCTGCACGCGGCTACCGTCGTGGGCGACACCGTGGGGGACCCCTTCAAGGATACTTCCTCGGTAGCCATGAACCCGATCATCAAGTTCACGACGCTGTTCGGCCTGCTGGCGGTCGAGCTGGCGATCGAGCTTCCCGTGGCCACCAGCCGGATCGCGGCAGCGGTCTTCTTTGCCGTGTCGGTGATCTTCGTCTGGCGGTCCTTCTACCGGATGCGGATCAAGGTGGAGGAACGGGCGTAGGACAAGCTGTCGGCCGAGCCCGAAAAGGCCCGCGGGTAATAGGCGGGCGTCCCGGCCCGGGGATTTTGGAGGCCCCGCCGGGATGCGCCATAGGATAGTCGGAAACATCCGGAAGGGGCCCCCGCAAGGGGGCCCCTTTTCCGTTTCCCATTCCCGACGGGCTCGATTATTTCAGAGCTTCGGGGTTGATCTTCAATTTGGCCTGTTTCATGCGCTCGGCGAGGAACGCCTCGACGGCGCCCATTCGTTTCCGCTCCGCCAGTCCCCGGACAAAGGAATCCTTCTTGGCTTTCCATTCCTCCGGTCCCACGGGTTGTTCCGCGATGAAAGCGATGGAGAGGAATTGCGGTCCGGCGGGAAGGATGTTGGGGGAAACGGGAGATTTCGGGGAGAGGCCGAGCAGCTCCTTTCGGATATCGCCCGCCGATGCGAGGACCCCGGGGAGGGATCCGGAAAGCGGTGCGAAGAAAGGGGTGGTCGTAACGCCCAGGCCGGCCCGCGTCGCATTTCGTTTCAGGTCGGACGCCGTTTTGGCGTCGGCAAGGACTTTTTCGAGTTCCGCCCGAGCCGCGACCGTCCGGTTGTCCCTTTCCACGGCGGCGGCGACCCGGGTGCGCACATCCGGCAAGGGCGGAATGCGGGAATTCTCCTTGGCGGTGACACGGAAAAGATAGTGCGTGTCCCCGACTGTCTTGACTGGCCCGATCTCGCCTGCCGTCAGAAGCAGCGCCTCCTGGACGACCGCGGGGGGGACGTCGATGTCCTTCCCGTCGCTTGTCCAGCCGGTCTCCCGGAGGGTGACGCCGAACGGCGCACACGCCGCCTCCAGGTCGTGCGACTCCATCGCCTTCGCGTGCGCTTCGTAGGCCCGGATGACCGCCGTGTCCCTGCCCTTCTCGCGTTTGAGCAGCGTTGTCACCCGGTCCCGGATCCGCGCCAGGGGGAGGTTTTCGGGAAACTTTATCTGATTGACGCGGACGATGGTGAATCCGTTCCCGGTGTCCACGGGACCGACGACATCGTCCACCGGCGCGGAGAAGACGGCGTCGGCAAGCTCGGGAAGCATCTCCCGCCGCGTGACCCAGGTTGCCCCTCCCTTGTCCCGCGACAGCTTCTTTGCGATCTCCTCGAACCGGGTTTTCCCCTTCCTTGTTTCCGCGACCACCTCCTCCGCCTTTTTCCGGGCCGCTTCCCTGGTGCCGGCCGTATAGGGGATGATCACGGGGTATGCCAGGCGGGACTCCTCCGTCCGGAACATTTCAGCGTTCCCCTCGTAGAACGCCCGGATCTCCTCCTCGGAAGGATCTTCCTTGCGGGCGAACATCTCCGGGGAAAACCGGGCAACGAGAAGTTTCACGCGGGCGGGGACCCGGTAGCTCTCCCTGGTCTGCTCATACTTTGCTGCGATTTCGCCCTCCGTCGCGGGAGCGAATCCTCTCTCCTCCGCCGGGTCGGAGGAGACAACGAGCAGCCGGATCTTCCGGAACGTCAGGTCGAAGAGTTCGCGCGCCTCGCTGTCGGAGACCCGGGCGGAGGCGGAGAACAGGCCCTCCATCTTCCGGATCGTGATTTCCTCCTTCTTGGAGGCCTCGTACTCTGCCGGGGGAACCCGGTTGTAGGAGAGAATGCTCCGGTACCTATCCTCGTGGAACACGCCGTCGACCTGGAACGCCGGGGTTGCCGAGATTTCCCGCTGCACCTCTTCGTTGGAGGCGATAAGGCCTATCGCGGCCGCCTCGGCGAGCATCAGCTTCCGGCGGACGAGGCTGTCCAGCGCCTGCCTGCGGAGGTCGAGTGCCTTGGCCATCTCCGGAGTGAATGCGCTTCCGTACACATCGCGGTACGTCTTTTCCAGCCCCGCATGCGCCTCGGCGAGTTCCGCCATGGAGATTTTCTCCTCGCCAATGGTGGCGGCCACGTCGCGCCGGCTCTGGGAGTATGAACCCACTCCCCACCAGATGAAGGTGAGCGCGATGAACGTGAGGATTCCCTTGATGGCCCAGGAGCCGGCGTTCCGGCGAAGCACGTCGAGCATGGTGGTGATTTCTCCCGTCGGGATGAATACGTCGGATAAAACCATATTACCTTACTTCGCTTCTTCCGGGAAATGCAACCGGATCCGCCGCCTCCCAAATGTTTGCAATGGCGGGATTGCCCTGTTAAGATACGGCGTTAACCGTGTGTCCCGGGACGGGAACGGGAATACCGGAGGGAACCGATGATCATCAACAGATTTCTCGGTTTGTTCTCGAACGACCTCGCGATCGACCTCGGCACGGCGACGACCCTGGTGTACGTCAAGGGCGAAGGCATCATCTGCTCGGAACCTTCGGCCGTGGCCGTGCACCGGGATCGCCGGGGCGCCAAGAAGGTTCTCGCCGTCGGGATCGAGGCGAAGCGGATGATCGGGCGGACGCCGGGGAACATCATCGCCATTCGCCCCATCAAGGACGGGGTGATCGCCGACTTCGAGGTGACCGAGGCGATGCTGCGCTACTTCATCCGCAAGGCCCACAAGCGCCGGACGCTTGTCCGCCCCCGGATCATCATCTGCGTGCCCTACGGGTGCACCGAGGTAGAGAGGCGAGCCGTCCGGGAGTCCGCGCAGAGTGCGGGGGCCCGGGAGGTGTACCTGATCGAGGAACCCCTGGCCGCGGCCATCGGCGCAGGCCTCCCGATCACAGAGCCCTCCGGGAACATGATCGTCGACATCGGGGGCGGGACAACCGAAGTCGCCGTGATCTCCCTGGGCGGGATCGTCCAGAGCTACTCCGTCCGCGTCGCGGGGGACAAGATGGACGAGGCGATCCTGCAGTACGTGAAACGGAAATACAACCTTCTCATCGGCGAACCCACCGCCGAATACATCAAGGTGACCATCGGAAACGCCTTCCCCGGGTTCGAGGATACCTGCGAGGTGAAAGGGCTCGACATGGTGACCGGCGTCCCGAAGGCACTGATCCTGAGCGCCGATGAGGTGCGGGAGGCCCTTTCCGAAACCGTTCGGGTGATCGTGGACGCGGTGAAAGGGGTTTTCGAGGAGACCCCTCCGGAACTCGCCGGCGACATTTACGAGCGGGGGATCGTACTGGCAGGCGGCGGTGCCCTTCTCCGGAACCTGGATGTCCTGTTGCGGGAAGAGACGGGCCTTCCGGTGACCGTCGCCGAAGATCCCCTGTCCTGCGTCGTGCTCGGGTCGGGGAAAGCCCTTGATGAACTGGACCTGCTCCGCCAGGTTGCACTCCGATAAGCAGGGTTTGCGCGTAGTCTCCGCCGGAAAGTTCGGCTGATGGTGCTGAATTTCCTGCGAAAGTGGTGGCGCATCCTTCTCGTGGTCGTCCTTCTGGTGGCCGCGTTCCAGTTCTTCGTCCGCCCCCCCGGGCTTCCTCTGGATCAGTTCGCCGGAAGGGTAGTGACCTCCCTGTTCCGCCCCGTCTATGAATCGGTCGATTTCCTCCGTCAGAGGGTCTCCTCCGTGTGGTCGGGGTACATCGAACTGTTGGACGTATCCCGGAAAAACGCGGAACTCCGCAAGGAAGTGGCGGGGTTGCGGGAGAAGTTCAAGGAGAGCAGCGATGCGGTACTGGAGAACCGGCGTCTCGAGGAACTGCTGCGATTCTCAAAGACCCAGGGGAAGCAGATGGTCGGCGCCCGCGTCGTCGGGCACGACGTGTCCCCCTGGTTCCAGGCGATATTCATCGACAGCGGTACCGGGGAGGGGCTGGAGACGGGGATGGCGGTTGTCACCCCCGCAGGCGCGGTCGGGCGCATTCACCGGACCTACCCGGATCTTTCGGAAGTCCTCCTCCTGACGGACAGCCGCTTCGCCGCGGACGTGATCGTCGAGCGCACGCGTGTCCGTGCGATCGCCGAGGGAATGGGGGGAAACCTCTGCCGGCTGAAGTACGTCTCCCAGACCCAGGACGTAGTCCAGGGCGACCGGATTCTCTTTTCGGGGTTCGACGGGAGCATGCCGAAGGGAACCCTGCTGGGCACCGTGGTAAGCGTGGACCGTCCCCGGGACGGGTTGTTCCTGAATATCCGTGTGGTGAGCGCGGTGAACATCCTGTCCGTGGAAGAGGTCCTTGTCGTACTGTCCCGTCTCGCGATTCCGTTTCGGGGAGGGAAACCGTGAGGCCCCTCCTCGTGCTCCTCGCGCTTTCGTTCGCCGGGCCGGCGATGAACGTGTGGCTGCTCTCCGGGTTCCTTCCCTGGTTTCTCCTGCCGGATTTCTCGTTCCTTGCGATTGTCTACTCCGGATTGTTCCTTCCCGGGCCGCTCGGCTTCCTCGTCGCCCTCCCCCCTGCGCTGTTCCGCGAGGTGACGATTTCCGGCCCGCCGGGCTCGTTTTTTCTCGCCTCGATAGCGGTCTATTTCGCCGCGAGCGAGATCGGCCGCCGCATCTTTGTCCGGGCCGAAATCTTCATCCTGTTGATTGTCGGGGGGCTGCTCGCGGCCGAGTCGCTCTCCGTGGTCCTCCTGCTGGTCCTGGAGGGAGGGAACCCGTTCTCCTTTCTCTGGGGAGCGGAGGAAGCGGTCCGTATCGCGTGGACATCGCTTCTCGCCGTCTTCCTCTTCATGGACCTCTCGGGGCGGTGGCAGAGGATACGGGAATGAAGGGGCGAATCCGAACGCGGGAACAGGACCCTTGGATCACATCGAGGGTCCGCATCCTTCAGGGTATCGGGCTGGCCCTGTTCTTCCTGCTCCTGGGGCGCCTCTACTGGCTCCAGGTAGTGAAATACGAAGAATTCCGGATACTTTCCGAGAACAATCGGATACGGATCCGGGTCGTACGGGCCCCTCGAGGCGTCATCCTCGACAGGAAAGGGGTGTTGATCGGCGTGACCCAGGGGTCCTACGATCTTATCGTCACCCCGGTGGACGTGGAGGACCTCGATGGGGAACTTCAGCTCCTCTCGAAGGTGGTGGAGTTCGATCCCGGGGAGATTCGCGAGAAGATTCTCAAGGCGAAGGAGGCGAACCCCTACCGAAGTATCACGGTTGCACGCGACCTGAAGTTCGAACAGGTGTCGGTGGTCGAGTTCAACCGGGAAGTCCTTCCCGGGTTTTCCATCCTGGTGGAAGCGAAACGGAGCTATCCGTTCGGGCCGGAATTCGCCCATGTCCTGGGGTACGTGGGGGAAGCGAGCGAGAAGGAACTGGCGGCGGTGCGTGGGGAACAGGTTTCGCTGGGGGACATCGTGGGCAAGTATGGGCTCGAAAAGGCGAGGGACGACGTGCTTCGCGGGGAAAACGGGGGGCGGCAGGTGGAAGTGGACGCCGCCGGCCGCGACAAGCGGCTGGTGAACGAAGTCCCCCCGCGGACCGGGGGAGCCATCCAGACCACGATCGACGCGGACATTCAGAAGACGGCGTACAAGGGGATGGAGAACCGGGCAGGCGCCGTGATCGCGATGATCCCCAAGACCGGAGACATCCTTGCCTTCGTCTCGGCGCCGGCGTTCGATCCGAACGCCTTCTCCCGGGGAATCCGGAAAGAGGAATGGGCGCAGCTGGTTGCGGATCCGGGAACCCCCCTCCAGAACAAGGGCCTGCAGGGGACATACGCGCCCGGATCCACGGTGAAACCCTTTCTGGCGCTCTCCGCCCTGGAGACGGGGGTCCAAAACCCGAAAGCACTTGTCCGGTGCGAGGGGTCCCTCACGCTCGGCGACCGGACGTTCCGCTGCTGGAAAAAGCAGGGGCACGGATGGGTGGACATGTACAAGGCCATCGTGCAGTCCTGCGACGTCTATTTCTACACCCTGGGTCTGAAACTCAACACGGACCGTCTTGCCTCCCTGGAACGGGGCGTCGGCCTCGGTGTCCTTACCGGGGTGGAATTGCCGGGGGAAAAATCCGGTCTGGTTCCCGACACGTTCTGGAAGCGCGAGGTGATGAAGGGGCAGTGGTACAGTTACGAAAGTCTCCTCCTCGGCATCGGACAGGGAGCGATCCACGTGACTCCGCTGGGGATGGTGTCCGCCTACGCGGCGATCGCGACGGGCGGGAAGGTGATGCGCCCCCGCCTGGTGAGCCGGATAGTCCGGATGGACGGCACCTCGGAGGAGTTTCCTCCCGTCTTGCAGAGGGATCTTTCGTGGAACCCCAATAACGTGGCGGTAATACGGCGCGCGCTGGCGGGGGTGGTCAACGATCACGGGACGGGAGGGGCAGCCCGACTGCCCGATATCGTTGTCGGGGGGAAGACCGGGACGGCGCAGATAATCACCATCAAAGGGAAGATGATCAAAACCGAGGATCTTCCCTATAAAATACGGGACCACGCCTGGTTCATAGGCTTTGCGCCTGTCTCGGATCCCGAGATCTGTGTCGTGGCGCTGGTGGAACACGGCGGGCACGGGGGATCGGCGGCCGCCCCCCTGGTCAAGGCGGTGATGGAGGAGTTTTTCCGGTTGAAGCAGGACGCGGAGAAGGGAGGAGACCAATGAACGTCCGGAAAAAATTCGTCCGGGTTGACTGGCCTGTTTTCCTCCTGGTCCTCGCTCTGTGCGGAGCGGGGCTCCTGAACGTGTACAGCGGGACGAGGGTCTTCCCGTCTTCCGGAATCCCCGTTTTCTACAAGCAGATGATCTGGATCCTGCTCGGGATGGCCGTATTTTTCCTTTTCTGCTACCTCAGCGGAGGTTTCATCGAGGAGATGGCCTGGTATGTATTTCTCGCCGTCGTCGCGGTTCTCCTGGTGGTCCTCATCGTCGGCAAGGTCCGGGGAGGTGCCCAGCGATGGCTGTCCCTCGGCTTCTTCAACTTCCAGCCTTCGGAATTCGCGAAGATCGCCCTCATCCTCGCTCTCGCGAGCTACTTCTCCGGCCGGTACAGCTACGAAGGGATCGGGTTCCGCGACCTGGCACCGGCGGTGGGGATCACGCTGATTCCGTTTTTGCTCGTGGCGCTGCAGCCCGATCTGGGGACCGCGGGGGTGTTCCTGATTATCCTCGTTGCCATGATGGTGATCGCCTGCGTCCGGGCGAAGGTGTTCTTCCTCGTGGGCGCTGCAGGAGCGGTGGCGGTTCCCGGTCTCTGGTTCCTGATGAAAAACTACCAGAAGCAGAGGGTGCTCACCTTCCTCGACCCCGGAAGGGACCCCCTGGGGGCCGGCTACCACGTCATCCAGTCCAAGATTGCCGTGGGATCGGGGGGACTGCTGGGGAAAGGGTATCTCCAGGGGACCCAGGGATCGCTCCGGTTTCTCCCCGAGCAGCACACCGACTTCGCCTTTGCCGTGCTCTCCGAGGAATGGGGCTTCGCCGGCTCGATGGTCCTGCTTCTCCTCTTTCTCGCGCTGGTCTACCGGATGTATTACCTCGCCTCCCAGTCCCAGGACCGCTTTGCATCCTTCGCGTGCGGAGGACTTGCCTCCTATTTCCTCGCGCACATCGTGATCAATATTGCGATGGTGTGCGGTCTGTTCCCGGTGGTCGGGATACCGCTTCCCTTCGTCAGCTACGGCGGCTCCTCGATGCTCACGAACATGATGGCGCTCGGGATTCTCGCCAACCTCTCCCGGACGCGGTTCACTTTCCAGACGGGGGAGGAGAAGACGTTATCCGTCTGACTTCCTCCGCCAACGAGTCGCGCAGGGAGGGGGAGTAGCCGGTCCAGCGTTTTTCGACCCTGCCGTTTTCGTCCAGGAGCAGGAGAACGGGCATCTGGCCGACCCGGAGCTGTTTCCGGAACGGTCCGGGGAGGACCGTAAGGGTCGTTACGGGGGTCGGCGGCGAATCGGGCGGGGAGGCTATCCCGGCCGGCGTGGACGCGCGTGGCAGGGGGGGAACTTCCCGGCTGCCTCCCGCCGTGTAGATCCTTTCCTGGTCGAAGCGGATCCTATACACGTGAACGGATCCGGGAGGAAACGTCGAGGCGGCGGAACCGATGGCGTCCCATGCTTCGCCGCACTGCGGGCACCAGGGAGCATCGAAAAACACCAGGCGGACGGGTTCCGGCGAGGAAGGAAGACCCGCCGTCTCCTTCCCGCCTTCGGTAAGCAGGACCGGTTTCTCCGCGGGAAAGGGAATGGAACCGGTTGTGATGTTCTTTGCTCCGCACCCCGCGGAAAGGCATAGAGCTGCCGCGAGGAAGAGAGCTTTCGTCGCGTGCTTCCCGCCCCCCCTTGGGTCCCGTTTTCCGGTCAAATTAAAGGTTTTTCTGGATCAGCTGGATAATGTTGTTCTTGGGGTTGACTCCGACCATCTGCCCCTTGATCTGCCCCTCCTTGAACAGGATGAGGGTGGGGATCCCGCGCACACCGAACTGCGATGCGATGTCCGGGCTGTCGTCCACGTTCAGCTTGGCCACCCGCACCTTCCCCTCGAATTCCTTCGCCACCTCTTCGAGAATGGGCGCGATGACCCGGCACGGGCCGCACCAGGGGGCCCAGAAGTCGACAAGCACCGGGGTGGGCCCGGTTTCGACCGTCGTCTTGAAATTGCCGCTGTTGAGTTCCACTATGTTTTCCGCCATCCTTTCCTCCGTGCCCGCCTGCTCTCCCGCAGCAGCGCCGGGCAAATGGATATGACTACCTTCCCCGTTTTATAAGCTCATTCTTCACGCAACGGTTCATCACTACAGGGATCCCCGCCGCGGCGAGCTTCTCCCGGGCCTGCTCGCTTACGACGCCCTCCTGCATCCAGAAGTATTTCACTCCGACCCGGACCGCCTCCTCCGCGATCGCGGGCACATTCTCCGATTTCCGGAACACGTCGACGAGATCGACCCTGCCCGGAATTTCCGACAGGGATCCGTAGGACTTCTCTCCCATCACCGCATGTACGGTGGGGTTTACCGGAATGATCCGGTATCCCTTTTCCCGAAGAAAGTGCGCCACGAGGTGGCTCGGCCGTTCGGGTTTATCCGAAAGTCCCACGACGGCCACGGTTTCAGACCCGTCCAGGATCCTGTCGATCACGTCTTCCAAGGGAAATCCTCTTTCCGGTAGCTTTAGATGCGATTCATGCTACCTTGGTTCTTTCCGAAAAGGAAGGTGCGTTGTTTCCTGTTTCTTGACACTCTCGGGGAAACGCGATTAGATTTTCTCTACCATCCCGGAGGAGATCCCGCGTGAAAGAAGCAATCGCAAAGATGCTGAAGGAGGGGGTTGAACTGCGCCTCCGGATGATCGATACGATGACCGGCGACATCCTGGAGGCGGCGAAGACGATCGCGGAGGCCTTCAAGGCAGGGAACAAGGTTCTCCTCTTCGGCAACGGGGGGAGCGCCGCGGACGCCCAGCACATTGCGGCCGAATTCATGAACCGGTTCCAGATCGAGCGGCCGCCTCTTCCCGCCATCGCCCTCACCACGGACACATCCATTCTTACGAGCATCTCGAACGATTACACCTTCGACGATGTGTTCAGCAAGCAGATCAAGGCCCTCGGCAAGAAGGGGGATATCGCGTTCGGGATCAGCACGAGCGGGAACTCCCAGAACGTGCTCAAGGCGTTACGGGTGTCGAAAAAACAGGGACTGATCACGATCGCGCTCGTGGGGGATGGGGGGAAGGCGGCCTCCCTCGCGGATATCGCCCTGTGCATTCCCTCCAAGGTTACCCCGAGGATCCAGGAGGCACACGTGGTGGTGGGACACATCCTGTGCGATCTCACGGATACCTTGCTGTTCCGCGAGGTCGGGAAGCGATGAGGGAACTCGATCTCTCCCGGCTCCGACGCACCTCCCTCCATACCCGAAAAAGCAAGGTCTCCTTCCGCGGGTTTGCGACTCCCGTCCGGAAAGGAATGTCCTTCGGAGCGTTTCTCGCCGGTCTCCCCGATTACCTGGCGGCGAAGGATTTCCGCGCGGTGGTCGACGCTGTGGTCCGGGCCAAACGTCGGGACGCGCCCGTCCTGCTCGGGATCGGGGCCCATTTCATCAAGGTGGGGCTTTCCCCCCTTCTTCAGCAGGGGCTATCGAAACGGATCTTCGACGGCGTCGCGATGAACGGCGCGGGGGTGATTCACGACGTGGAGCTCGCTCTGGCGGGGAAGACATCGGAGGATGTGGATTCCCTGCTGGCGGACGGATCCTTCGGGATGGCCCGCGAAACGGCCCAGTTCATTCATTCCGCCCTGGCCTCCGGGGCCGGGGAAGGACTCGGCTTCGGGGCAGCTGTCGGGAAGGCCCTTTCCGTGTCCCGTGCTCCCCACCGCGGACGTTCCCTTCTTGCCGGGGCGTGGAAACGGGGAGTTCCGGTGACCGTCCACGTCTGCATCGGCGCGGACATCACGCACATGCACCCGGAGGCGGACGGCGCATCGATGGGGGAGGCGTCGCTTCGGGATTTCCGCTCCTTCTGCGGACTGGTCGCACGCCTGCAGGGGGGGGTGTATCTCAACGTCGGGTCGGCCGTGGTCCTCCCGGAAGTCTTTCTCAAGGCCGTGTCGGTAGCCCGGAATCTCGGGAAGCCTCTTTCGAAAATCACCACGGTGAACATGGATTTCCAGAAGCTGTATCGTCCGGATGTCAACGTCGTGTTGCGGCCCACCCGGAACGGCGGAAAAGGATTTCACCTGATCGGGCCGCACGAGATCCTCTTCCCCCTCCTTATGGCCGCCGTGATGGAAAAACTCTAACGGGACGGTCCTGAGGACGGACTCGACAAGGCCGAAGAGGGATAGCGGTTCACGACCGAGGGTGGTGGAGCCGAAAAGGGATGACAGGACCGTCCCGGTTTTCGGGAGGACCTGGCAGGCCCATAACGGGATCGTCGTCCACGACGAAGGGTGGATAAACCGGTAAAGGGTCGTCAGGACCGTCCCGGATTCCGTGTTCCGGTCAGAGAGAAATCTCTTCCCCCGGGCCGAGGACAACCACCCGCGTTCCCGGGACGGTTTTCTTCATCTCCGCGACGAACCGGTCCGCATTCGGTTCCAGGATCGGAAACGTTCCGAAGTGCATCGGGATGACCGTCTTCGCCTTAAGCAGTTCTGCCGCCTTCGCCGCCTGACGGAAATCCATCGTGAAAACCGAACCGATCGGCAGGAGTGCCACATCGATGGGATAGAGTTCGCCGAGAAGCGCCATGCCGGCGAAGATGCCCGTGTCCCCCGCGTGGTAAACGGTCAGGCCCGAGGGGGTTTGGATGATGTAACCCACGGGCGCGCCGAGCGTGCAGGAGTGTTTCGCCTCCGTCATGGTGATAGAAAAGCCGTCGAGGACTACCGTGCCGCCCACGTTCATCCCGATCCCACCGTGCAGAAGCTGGGACTCGGGGACCCCCTTCGCCTTCAGGTCGCCGACCAGCTCGAAAATCCCGACCACGAGGGCTCCGGTCTGGCGAGCGAGCGTGGCGGCGTCGGCCGCGTGGTCGAAGTGGTCATGCGTGAGGAGCACGAACTCCGCTTTCCTCACGTCCTCCGGCCCGCAGGGAGCGGTCGGGTTCCCCTGGAACCACGGGTCGACCAGGACGATTTTGCCGGAGGGGTCCTGGAGGGAAAAACCGGAGTGGCCAAACCAGCGGATCTTGACGCGCGGCATCGGAAATCTCCTTTCCGAAGATGGGCGGTTCGGGCGTTTTTCTCCCTTATACAGGTGGGCGCATCGGGACGTAAAGGAAGAAATGACGTCTTTCCCTTCTTCCTTCGCTGTGTAAGATAAGACCTGAACGACGCATCGCGCGGAAAGGGAGTCATGGCCGGTTCCAAACGCTGGGAAGGAAAGCCTCTGGTCCAGGTGGTGGTGCCCAACCGGGTCGACCTTGCGGGGGGAACGCTCGACATCTTTCCGCTCTATCTTCTCGTCCCGGGGGCGATGACCGTCAACGCGGCGATCTGCGTTGCGAGCGTCGTCTCGATCCGCCTCGTTCGGGGGCCCTCCCGGCTGGTTTCCGATAACTTCTCCCACCGGGTGGAAGCCCGTGACACGCACGGCTTTTCGACGAGAGGGGCGTTGGGGCTGGTCGCCGCGGCCCTGCGGAGCTTCCCCCCACAGACCGGGATCGAGCTCAGGTTCTGGAACGAGTCTCCCGTCGGTTCCGGGATCGGGGCGTCATCCGCCCTTCTGGTCGCCACCTTGCTGGCCATGGGCTGCCACCTTGGAGGGCGAAAGGGCTGGAGGGAGATCGCGCGGGAGGCGATGGAGATCGAGGCTGCCCATCTCCGAAACCTCACCGGATCCCAGGACCACATCGCCGCCCTGCGCGGCGGGATCCAGGGTATCCGCTACCTACCGGGACGGACGGAGGCGGAGAGGATCGCACCGAAAAGCCCGGCAGGGCGGAAGCTCGCGGCCCACGGATTCCTGGCAAGTACGGGGAAGTCCCACTTCTCCGCGGGGTTGAACTGGCGGATGATCCGGGGGGCGATCGACGGGAATCCCGAGGCCCTCCGGAGATTCCGCAAGATCGGGCAGGCCGCGCGGGAGGCGTGGGAGGCCGTGTCCGCGGGAGAGATCGACAGGACCGGGCGGGCCGTCGCACGGGAGTGGGCGATCCGCAGGACGATCGCGCAGGGCATCTCCCTGCGGGCGGTGGACGGACTGTTTTCCTCGCCCGAATTCCGCAGGCGGGTGTCCGGGGCGAAGCTTTGCGGCGCCGGCGGGGGAGGGATGGTGTTCGGTCTGCTTCGCGAGCCGGGGGACCGGGAAGCGATGGAGGAGGTCCTCAAGCGCCGCGGCTTCTCCCCCTTTCCGTTCCGGATCTCCGCCGGGCCGCGCGTTGCGCGCGGGGGGGAAACCTTTGCCTGCTGACCGCGCTGCCGTTTGGGATGTCGTTATCGTCGGGGCGGGGCCCGCCGGGCTTTTCGCCGCACGGGCGCTGGCCGGGAAGCTGCGCGTGCTCGTACTGGAGGAGAAGGGCCGTACCGGCGGGGCCGGAGCGATGACCGACGGCAAACTGAACCTCTCCCCGTACATCGGTCTCGACCTCTCTGAGCTGGGCATGTCGAAAGCCGAGGCCGAAGAGCGAATCGCCGGGATCGACGAGGTGTTTCTGGAGCACGGGGCCGACCGCACCCTCTATGGTGTAGACGCCTTGCGGATCAGCGGGTGGCTGGACCGGGTCTCCTGGGTGCGGCACAGGACCGCCAAGGGGTATTGGGATATCACTCTCCTTCCCGCGAAACAGAGGCACATGGGGACCGATCTTGCCCATCGCGTCGTCGCCCGGATGACCGACTCCTTCGCCGGAAAAGGGGCTGTTTTCTCGCTCCGGACGCGGGTCACGGACATCCGGCTGTGTGACGACGGACAGTTCCTCGTGCAATGTGCGAAGGAGGAATTCCGCTCCCGGTACGTACTGGCGGCTCCGGGCAGGGAGGGCGCCTACTGGTTCCGGGAGATCGCTCGCGGGATCGGTGCAAGAACCCAGTACGGGGCCATCGACATCGGGTGCCGGGTCGAGGTGGCCCGCGCCGTGTATGACGAGATCACGCAGGTCCTGTACGACCCCAAGTTCCTGTTCGTCACCCCGACCCACGGTGACCGCACACGAACCTTCTGTACTAACCCCGGCGGGAGGGTCCGGGTCGAAATGAGGAACGGATACCGGCTGGTGAACGGGGACGCGCTGAAGAAGAAAAAGACGGGGAACAGCAATTTCGCGATTCTCAACACCGTCTCGATGACCGAACCGATCCAGGACACGACGGAGATGGGGCGGAAGATTATGGAATTCGCCAACTTCTGGGGCGGCGGAGACAGCCTCGTCGTCCAGCGGTGGGGGGACCTGACGGATGGGAGACGCTCCAAGGCCGAGACGTTCCACTCGTCCGCTCTCGGCTACGACAAGATGACTCCGACCCTTCCCCTGGGGCCGGGCGTGACGCCGGGGGACATCTCCTATGCCTACCCCGGGCGCATCGTCGACAACCTGAGGGAGAGCCTGCTTCTTCTCGCGCGCGTCATCCCGGGGGTGGCGCACCCTTCCACGACGGTATACGTGCCGGAGATCAAATTCTACGACACGAAGTATGCCACGGACCGCCATCTCGAGACGAATGTCCCGAACCTCTTCGTGGCCGGGGACGGCGTGGGAAAATCACGTGGGATCGTCGGCGCCGCGCTCAACGGCATCCTCGCCGGGGAGGGGATTCTGCGAAAAGAGGGGAAGGGGTAGCTCGTTTGCGAAAGGGGGAAATCACTTCGGAATCGTAAGGACCCCCGTTCCCTGGAGTCTGTCGGCCTTGAGCAGCTGGAGCGCCCGGTTGGCCTCTTCGAGGGGGAAGAGGGTGACCTTCGGGCGGAGGGGGATCTCCGCCGCCTCCCGGAGCAGGTCCTCCCCGTCCTGACGCGTATTGGCCGTGACGCTTCGGATGTTCTTCTCGTGGAACAGGCACTCTTCGTACTTCATCGAGGGGATGTCGCTCATGTGGATGCCCGCGAGCGACAGGGTCCCCCCCTTTTTCAAACATTTCAGCGCCCGGGGAACCAGTTCTCCCGCCGGGGCGAACAGAATGGCCGAGTCGGCGGGCGCCGGCATCTTCACCGGGTCCTCCCCCGCCCAGGATGCTCCCATCCGTTTCGCGAGTTCCCGGTGCTGCTTTCCCCGCGTGCAGACGAACACCTCACACCCCCGGTGCAGGGCCAGTTGGATCACGATATGGGCGGACGAGCCGAACCCGTAGATCGCCAGCTTTCCCCCGGCGGGCAGGTCGGCCCTCCGCAGGGCGCGGTACCCGATGATCCCGGCGCATAAGAGCGGGGCGGCCTCGGTGTCCCGGAAGGCCGGGGGGAGGGGATAGGCGAACGCCTCGGGCACAACTGCGTACTCCGCGAACCCGCCGTTGCGGTGATACCCCGTAAACAGCGGGCGGTCGCACAGGTTCTCCTTTCCCCCGGCGCAGAAATCGCAGACCCCGCAGGTTCGCGCAAGCCAGGCGATCCCCACGCGGGCCCCCCGCGGGAACCGGGTCGCCGCTTCGCCTGCGGTGTCCACCGCGCCCACGACCTGGTGCCCCGGGATAACGGGCGTCCCCCGGGGAGGAAGATCGCCCTCGATGACGTGGAGATCCGTCCGGCAGATCCCGCATGCGGACACCTTCACACGGATCTCCCCCGGCCCGGGGGAAGGGTCCGGAAGTTCCGTTGCCACGAGGGGGGAGGTTTCGATCGGTCCTCTCCCCCACAGCAGCATGGCTTTCATGTACGGAAGTCCCCCGGACTGAGGATCTCGTACCCCGCCTCCTGGAGGGCCTTCCGAATCGGTCCGACGTTGCGGGTCGCGATGCGGAAGACGACGGCGCGCTTGTCCGGATCGGTGTGCCCGGTGGTCAGGATGCTCGTGATGTTCACGTGAAAGTTCTTGATGATCGTGACGATCGGGACAAGCGTCCCGGGAAGGTCGGGGACGACGACTTCCAGGCGGCTGCTGATCTCCCCCACACCCAGCGCCTCGATGAACGCCTTGAGGATGTCCGTCCTCGTGATGATCCCGGCCACCCTGCCCCTGTCGTCCACCACGGGAAGGGAGTTGACCCGGAAGTCGTGCAGCAGGACGACCGCGTCCTCCAGGGAGTCGTCGATCGTGGCGGTGACGACCTTGTGGGTCATGACCTTCTCCACGGGGGTGTTCGCGAGCATCTCCTCCATCTCCTTTTCCGAAGTGCCGGGAAGGAGTCCCACCGGCAGCATCGCCTCCCGGATGTCCCGATCTGACAGGATGCCGAAGAGCTTGTTGTCCTCACCGGTGACCGGAAGCTGGCGGACGTTGCGCTCGCGCATCAGGAGGCGCGCCTCCTTCAGGGTGGAGGTTTGAGCGACGGTTGCGACGTCCCGCCGCATTCTTCGGGTGACAAACATGCATCCCTCCTGTCATTTCCCCGGGGTCAGTCCTTCTGGAGTTCCCGGATGTGGATTTCCGTGCACCGCGTGAGGGACTCCAGCTCGTATCCTCCCTCGAGCAGGGAGATGATCTTACCGCCGCAGGATCGGTTTGCCAGATCGACGAGGAGTCCCGACAGTCGTTGGTACCCTTCCTCCGTGAGTTCGATGTCGGCCAGCGGGTCGTCGCGGTGGGCGTCGAATCCAGTGGAAAGGACGAAAACTTCCGGGCGGAACCGTTCCACCGCGGGGGCGAGCATCTGCTCGAACACCAGCCGGTACTCGTCGTTTCCCGACCCCGGCGCCATCGGCGCATTGAGGGTCGTCCCCTCCCCGGCTCCTTGCCCCGTTTCCCATCGCCGCCCCGTGCCAGGGTAGAGGAAGGCGGGGTTCTCGTGAATGCTGAAGTAAAATACCGACGGATCCTCCCAGAAGATGCTCTGGGTGCCGTTGCCATGGTGGACGTCCCAGTCGATGATCATCACCTTGGATACGCCATGCTTCGCCTGCAGGTACCGGGCGGTGATCGCCGCATTGTTCAGGAGGCAGAATCCCATCCCCTCGGCGCGCCCGGCGTGGTGCCCCGGGGGGCGGACGGCGCAGAACGCCCGGTCGACCTTCCCGGTGGCAACGGCATCAGCTCCCGCGATGGCCCCCGCGGCCGAGAGCAGGGCGATCGAGTAGGAGTTCTTGCTCAGGTAGGTGTCCTCGGCGTCGAGCGTCAGGTCCCCCCGGCGGCAGGCAATTTCCAGCCTCCGCAGGTAGTCGGGGTCGTGAACCCGGAGAATTTCCCCGTCCTCCGGGTAGTCCGGGGTTACCGGCACGAGCGTCTCGAGGAGGCCGACGCTCTTGAGATGTTCGTGGATTGCAATAAGGCGATCCGGAGATTCCGGGTGTTCGAACGGAGGGATGTGGAGCAGATAGTCCGGATGGTAGACATACGCGATGTTTTTCATCAAGTCCCCGACGCATAATATTATCACATCATATATATTGGTACTATGTGGACCTCTATGGGCTGGGCGCTGGCGGCGGGGCTGCTGGCTGCAGCGGGTGCTGCGGTGACCGCGCTTCGCTCCTCCCTTCTCATTGTCGGCGAGGAGGGAATGGCGGAAGACGCATCGGCGGGAGAAAGGCTTGCCCCCGATCTGCTCTCCGCCGTCCGCGACCCCCGGGTCCGTCACCCCTTCTCTCTCTGGGTCGCGGCGTCGGCCTGCAAGGCTCTTGCGGGACTTTGCGCGGGGGCGGCGGCCCTTTCCCTTTTCAACCGCTTGCGGGGTGGTGCGGGGGCCGCGTCGGCTGCCGGGTGGGTCTGTCTCTTCCTGCTTGTGCTCTTCTGGCTGGAGAACCTCTCCACACGGGGTGCGATGTCCCATCCGCGGCGGATCCTGCGGCGGGGAGGAAAGGCGTCCCTTCACTTGCTGCGCGGGGCAGCCGTTCCCGCGAGGCTTCTGGATCGTCTTGGCAGACGGCTGTTCGGGGAGGGGTATGTCCCCGAGGCCCTCATGGACATCCGTTTCGGATCGGAAGAGGGGATTCTCGACGTGATCGAGGAGGGGGCGGAACACGGCACGATCGATTCGACGGAAGAGAGGATGATCGAGGGGGTCCTGCGCCTCGGGGAGACGGTGGTGAACGAGGTGATGACCCCCTGGTCCGAGGTCGTGTGCCTTCGAAAGGAGATGGCGTACGCGGATGCGGCGGCCATCGTCGGGAACAGCGGTTTCTCGAGGTATCCCGTGCTGAGCCGAGACGGGGAGGATATCGCGGGGATCCTATCCTCCCGGAGCTTCTTCCGGCCGGGAGGGGCCGAGAAATGGGAGCAGTTCATCGAAAAACCCGTCTACGTGCCCGAGTCGATGCGGGTGTCGGATTTGCTCCGCCAGTTCCAGAGGACGAGAGTCCACCTGGCCGTTGCCATCGACGAGCACGGCAAGCTGTGCGGAATCATCACGATCCACGATCTACTCGAGGAGATCGTGGGAAGGCTGGCGGAGGGATCGGATGTTAACGAGGTGCCGGAGTGGGAGAAGGATGGGGCGCTGTCGGTTCCCGCTGCGACGCCGGTTCGGGTCCTCCGCGACGAGTACGGCATCGACATACCCCTGGGGGATACCTATGAGACCGCGGGGGGGTTCGCGCTGGACTGCCTCCAGGGATTCCCGGAGGGGGTGGTGACATTTCTCGCCTACGGGTACCGGGTGACGGTTGCCGAAACCGAGCAGTTCCGGATCAAGCGTCTTCGAATCGAGAAAAAGGGACTTACCGGAATTCCGTAATCTCCTCCGGTGGTCTCCGGGGGGGTTTCGGGGGTGGCGAATCCGGGTTCCCCAAGGCGATCACCGCGAGGAGTTCCTCGGGGGGCCGGAGGGAGAGGGCGGATTCGAGTTCGGGTTTGGCAACGAGGGGACCGGTCATCCAGCACGCGCCATACCCAAGGGAATGGGCCGCAAGGAGAAACTGGGTGATGGCCGAGGCGACGCTTTGCAGGCCCGCGTTCACATGGTAGCGCCGCACCCTGTGCCTCTCCGGGTCTTTCTCCCGCAGTTGCCGGTCCGTCGCTGATTCGTACGGTTTTCCGATGACACAGACCGCAACGGGCGCTGCGGCGAACAGGTTGTGGTAGTTGATCTTGTCCGGGGCGATCTCCTTCCCCGTGACACGGGAAAGGACCTCGTCCACGATCCCCTTCATCCGGGAGAGGAGGGCGGCGTCCTCCACGACGAGGAACCGGGCGTTCTGGGTGTTTCCCGCGGTCGGTGCCCAGGTGGCCGCCTCGATCATCCTGAGAATCTTCGCCCGCGGGACCGGATCCTTGCGAAATTTTCGGATGCTTTGCCGCCCCTTCATGGCAGTGAAAACGTCCATCCTCATGCTCCTCCTCGCGGAATGTTTGCGGACCGGTCGTGCGATCCCCTGCGGCCGGTGCGTCGCCCTCTCAGGGGATAACAAGCAACAGTTCGGTCGTCACCCGGCCTCCGCTCTCCGCGTTCGCGTATACCCGGTCCCGGGGAAGGGAGTGGCCCTTGGTTAGGAGAGTCCGGATCTCTTCGGCCTTCGACTTCCCTTTTGCCGTGACGATGATCGCCGCCGCGGGAAATTCCGTTGCCGTGTTTCCCACTTCCTGGATCACTTTCTTCCCCGCGCTGCTGACGGTTGATTTCCCCTTCCGGAAAAGAACCGTGTCGGGCACCCGGACGACCATGACGGGGCCTACCGGTGCCGCCTCGATCTGGGAGGAAATGCCGGAAAACGTCTTTGCAAGCTCTGCGAACCGGAGGTCCCGGCGCCTCGCCTCTTGGAGGCGCTCCTCCTTGATGCGTTCGACCCGGCCAAGCAGGATGTCCCGCTCCCGCCTGAGGGTCTCCGCGTCGGCGGTTTCCGCAACGCGTTTTTCCAGATCGGATATAGCAGCCTGCTGCTCGATGGCCTCCCTCCGCAGTGTTTCCCGTTCCATGTCGCATTGCTGCGCCATTGCCCCCAGTTCCTGGATCCTCTTCCCGGTCGCTTTCTCCTTTTCGAGCAGTTCCGATATCAGCTCTTCCCGTGTGATTCGCGTCCCCTCGTACTTACCGGCTATCGAGGCGAGCTCCTCCTTGACGTTTTCGAGCTCCTCCTCCAGTTCCCGGTTCCGTGAGGATAGGGCCATGTTCCCCTTTTCCTCATCGGAGAGTTGGTTTTGGATCGCCTCGAATCTCGCCTCGAGGGCGTTCCTCTCCTTGCTGGCGGACGCCAGACCATCCCGTAGCGTGTCGGCTTCCTTCGTTTTCGCTTCGTACTTGGATGTGGTGACGAGGCAACCACCTGCCCCCAGCGTGAACGCGACGAGGGGGACGACCATCCAGAATCCCTTTGTCCGCAACCCTTTTCCCCGGGGAAGCCTGTTTGTCCAAGGCATGAATCATTTTACTTTCCCCCCCCTTTTTTATAAAGTTCTAATTAAACCGGTTTCCCCGAACACCCCGGGGCGGATTGCGGAAAGGCGGGCCGACGTGCGTGGTTCCCAGACCGAACTCCTCGACACATTCCTCAAGCTTGGCTATCTGTCCCCCGAATCGCTGAGGAATCTCAAGGCAAGCGATACGAGGAAAGGGGTCCCGGCAGTGGAGGCGGCCCTCGTTTCCGGCATTCTCGCTCCCGACGCAAAGGGGTGGGTCCTCGCGAATTCGCTGGGGATACCCTTCCTCGAAGTCGATCCGGATGCGTTGCCGCTTTCCCTCTCCGATATCCTTCCCGAGGCGATTGCACGCGAGAACATGGTGGTTCCCGTGTTCCGGGAGGAAGGACGAATCACTCTCGCGGTTGCCGACCCGTTCCGCCGGGAGGCGTTCTCCCGGATCGAGGAGATGACGGGACTGGTCGTAAGGCTTGTCGTCTGTCCGGTCCGCTCGATCACGCGCATCCTCGAACGCTTCTACCCCGAGGCTCTTCCGCTTTCCCTCGAGGAGGTTTCCGGTGGAGCGATCGACCGGCAGGAGGCCGAGGAGTGGCTTGCCCGGGGCCGGGTCAGGCGGCTGGCGGAAAAGGTCCTCCTTCACGCCGTCAAGACCGGGATTTCCACTGTCCGAATATCCCCCTCCGGCCGGAGCGTGGCGATCTATGGAGACTCGGGGAGCCGGAAATCGCTTCTTCTCTCCTTTCCGCTGCGCTTCCGGGAGGCTCTCGTAAGCGCCTTTCTGGAACTGGCGGGGGTTTCCGCAAGCCGTGGGTCCGTGTTGGAGTCCACCTTCCAGATGGAAACGGCGACCGGCGTCCGTGCCTTCCGGATCAGTTTTCTGCGGGGCCTCTCCGGGGTCGAGGCGGTCGTGAAGGTTCTGCCGGATCTCCGCTCGGCCATCGCGCTGGATTCGATCGGGTTTCTCCCGGATCAGACCGAGGTTACCCGACGTTTCCTTTCGATGCGGGACGGCCTGTGCCTCGTTTCCTCCCCGGGAACCGAGGGTGTGGCGACCACGATCTTTGCGATGCTCAGGGAATCGTACCGGACGGGAAGCCGCGTCGTCACCGTCGAGGAGATCCATCGTTTCCGGAACGACGGGTACATCCAGTTGGAACGCCCGGAGGCCGAGAAGCGATTCGGGGGGAAATGGGCGCGCCTTGCCGAGACGCTCGAGCCCGACGCCCTGATGATCGAGTCCGTCACCGGGCCGAAGGAACTTCTCGAACTGGTCCACATCGCCAGGAGAGGCGTGCCCGTGTTCTGCGGCGTGCAGGGGATAAACCTCGTCCAAACGCTCCAGTCCCTGTTCTCCCTGGAAGTCGATCCGTTTTTTCTTGTGCGCGTAGTGCGGCTCGTAATGCACCAGCGTCTTGTCAGCCTCCTTTGCCCCGATTGCCGCCTGGCCGTGCCGGCCGTACCTTCGTTTCAACTCGCGGGGGAGAGTCACCGGGAAAGGCTCCGGATGATGGTCCGGGAGTTTACGTTCTACGTTCCGGCCGGATGTTCCCGCTGCCAGGGAACGGGGTTCTCCGGGAAAATGGCCCTGTTCGATCTGCTCCAGTTTACCCCCGGCGTCCAGAACGAAATCCTTTCCGATGCGCCTCTGGAGAAGAGGCTTGCGCGTATCGTCGAGGAGAATTCGCAATCCGTTTTCTCCTCAGTGGAGGATTTGTTACGGCGGGGGATGGTAACATTCGAGGATGTCCTTCCGTTTTTCCGGTAGAGGGCAGAGGAAGACTGCGATGGGAAGTGCGACTGTCCCGACCCGCTCGGGCGCCCGGGGGATGGCATGAAAGAACGGACGCTGAACCGGATGTTTCTGAACCGGATCGAGGAAGGGGGGAGTTCCGTCCGGTACCTCGTCCCGCGCGAAGGGAAGTGGGTTCAGATGACCTACCGGGAGGTCGGATCCGCAGTGCGGGAGATGGCGAGCGGGCTGATGGCCCTGGGACTTTCCCGGGGCGACAAGGTGGCGATCATTTCCGCCACAAAGGTCGAGTGGTGTCTTGCCGACATCGCCGGTATCCTCGGAGGGTTCGTCACGGTTCCGGTGTACCCGTCCAGCCTGCCCGACCAGGTCGAGTATATTCTGGCGAACTCGCAGTCCCGGGTCGTATTCGTCGAGGACGAAATACAGGGGAACAAAGTGGCGGGTATCCGCAAGAACCTTCCGTCGCTTGCCACGGTGGTCATGTTTTCCGGAGATTCGCAGGGCAAGGAGGGGACGATCGGGCTGCCGGATTTGCGGGCAACAGGGGCTCGATACGCGGAGACCAATCCCGATGCGCTTCGGCGACGGACCGAGGAGATTCAACCGGAGGACGGCCTTACGATCATCTACACGTCGGGGACCACGGGTCCGCCGAAAGGCGTCGTGATCCTCCACAGCAACGTTGCCTTCGACGTGACGGCCACCCGTTCGGTCTGTTCTTTTCCGAAGGGCGACATAATGCTCCTGTTTCTGCCGCTGGCGCACGTCCTGGGGCGGTTCGAGCATTTTCTCTCGTTTGACGCGATGGCGGTCACCGCCTTCGCGCGCGGCGTCCAGACCGTGGCTGAAGACCTGCCTGCGGTCCGCCCGCATATCATGGTCAGCGTCCCTCGCCTGTACGAGAAGTTCTACGCCGCCGTCCTTGCCAAGGTGCACGAGGAAGGGGGGCTGAAGAAGCGGATCTTCCTGTGGGCGCTTTCCGTCGGACGCGAGGTCTCGATTCGAAAGCAGCGGAACGAACCTGTCACGGGGTGGCTGTCCGTGAAGTTCTCCCTCGCGGACCGGCTCGTGTTCGGCAAGATTCGCGGGAGGCTGGGAGGGCGACTCCGCTTCTTCGTGTCGGGGGGAGCGCCCCTTGCCCGGGAGATCGCGGAGTTCTTCCACGCAATGGGCATACTGATCCTCGAGGGCTACGGGCTGACGGAAACCCCTTCCGTGGTGTCGGCCCAAAATATGGATCAGTTCAAGTTCGGGACCGTCGGCAAACCCCTTCCCGGCACCGAGGTCCGAATCGCTCCCGACGGAGAGATCCTCATCCGCGGGCCGCACGTTTTCAAGGAGTATTACCGCAACCCGGAGGCGACACGGGAGGCGATCGACCCGGATGGGTGGTTCCATTCCGGGGATATCGGCACGCTCGACGCGGACGGGTTCCTGCGGATCACGGACAGGAAGAAGGACATCATCGTGACGTCGGGCGGGAAAAACGTCGCCCCCCAGAACGTGGAGAACTTGCTAAAGAACGACAAGTTCGTGAGCCAGGCTTTCGTCTACGGCGACCGGCGGAAGTATCTCACCGCCCTCATCACCCTCTCCGGCGAGGATATCGTGAAGTGGGCGGAGCAGAACGGCATACAGGAGAAGGACCCCGTCCTTCTCGCCAAGAACCCGAGGGTGGAGGCGATGATGCGGTCGCGCATCGACGAGACCAACCGCCAGCTGGCTACTTTCGAGCAGGTAAAGAAGTTCGTCCTGCTCGGTGCCGACTTCACCCAGGAAACGGGGGAGCTCACGCCCACGCTCAAGGTGAAGCGCAAGGTGGTCATCAAGAAGTACGGGAATCTTCTGGACGCCCTGTACGAGAAAGACTGACGAACCCGTTGCCTACCTCGGTTTACGAAATCAACAAAATGCCGGAAAAGGAGCGCGAAACGCTTCTCTCCGTCCTCCTTCCGCGCCGCCTCCTGAAGAGCTTCTCGATCGACCCGGAGACGTTCTGCAACGACAAGGGGAACCGGTGTGTCAAGTTCGTGTGCCCCGAGCAGATGCCTTTTTTCCAGGTGGAGCTCCGGCGCGACCCGGGCGACCGGGATGCGGCGTTTTTCCTCGACGTTTCCACCTCGGCGTTCGGGCAGATGGAGATCTCCTTCGTCATCGTGAACGACCCCGACGGCGAGAGATTCGACATCGACGTGGACGAGCACGGGCAGGACACCTATTTCGGGACGACCCGCCGGAACATACCCGAGGAGATCCGGGCGATGAAGGCGGGGCTGGCCCCCGGGCAGGTCCGGCGAGGGCTGAAGGCGATGAGGGAGATCGTCGTCGGCTGGGAGGCGCTCTTCGGTGCCCTCGGGCACAATTTCTTCTTCCTCGAACCGCTGACCTACAACAGTGCGATCATTTACGAAAGATCCGGCTTTTCGTACCTGCGCGGCGGTGAGAAGATGAGGGAGATCGACCGGGAGTTCCGGCCCGGCGGCGTTCTCCATGACCATCTGGACGGAAGCACGCCGTTCCGGATGCCCGGCCAGGAGAAGACGGTGAGGGGAAGAAGCTGGGCGATCCACGACGGGATCCTGGACGAGCCGTGGGAGAGCCTGAAAATGTACAAGACGATCGGGGTCCACGGGGGAGTTTCCACCTTCACAGGGGAGGGATATTGATGATCCGGCGTTTGGTAGTCGTCCTGGTGCTTCTCCTCATGGCCTCCGGTTCCCGGGGGGATGAGACGGACCGCCCCAAGATCTTCCTCGAGAAGAAGATCTTTGCCGAAACCTTGGCAGGGCAGAAAAGCTTCTACGAGGTGCACACGGTCGCGGAAGGGGAGAACCTTTGGAAGATCTTCGGGGAAAAGTCACCGCTCTTTCCCCAGGATTATCCCTCCCTGCTCCGTGCGTTCCGGCGTGCCAATCCCGAGGTGAAGGACCCGGGAAGGCTCCTCCCCGGCGAGAAGATCCTCATCCCGGCCAGTGGTATGAAGGCCGCCCGCCTGGTGCAGACGGGCAGATCGGTCGTATACCGGGTCCGGAAGGGAGACACTCTCTCGGAAATCCTGACCTCCCGGGGAGTCGTGCGCAAGAACCTCTCCCGCTACCTGGCCGCCGTAGCGGAGACAAACGAATCCGTTCGCGACGTGAACGTGATCCATGCCGACAAGGCCATCCTGATCCCCACGCAAGCATACTTTTCGGAGGCTGTGGAGGTCGCCGAGGCGCCCCCCGTGTCCGGTACGGAGGTTGCGCTGACGCAGGACGTACCGCCGGAGCCTGGCAGCAAGGTGCTGCAACCGGCGATACCGGCGTCTCAGGTAGCGGCGCCCACTCCGCTGTCCGCTACTTCGGGCGCCGTGATGACCGGGGGCAAGGCGCAGGAGCCACCGCTTCCTCCGCTCCCCCGACCGAAATCCCCCTATCGAGGCCTGCTTTCGGACCTGGTGAGCGGTCTGGGGGAAACGTGGGTAGACCGGGGGACGCTCTACCTTCCCATTCCGTCGGGCGGAGAGGTCGTGCTCAATCTGGAGGAGTACCCCGTCGTCCGCTTCTCGGGGGGAATCCACGCGCTGATCGATTTCCAGGGTGTTCTGCCGGAAGAGGTTCGTCGGGTGATCACGGAGACGTGGAAGAATTACCGTGTCGTTCCGATGGACGGGGCACAAGGCGCGCTGGATATGATCGGCCGTCTGCTTGGCGCCTCCGGGTACTATTCCGTAAAGGAAGGATTCGCCCACCCTCCGGTCATCGGAGAGGATCTGTCGGTCATCCTCCCCGCCCGCTGGGTAATTCTCCGGACGAGCCAGAGCCTGTTGAACGGGGAGATCATCCTGGTCAAGGAAGTTCCCGAAAAACCGGATCACGACCTCTCGATGGTCCTGCGATTTGCGGAGCAGGTCGGGATCCGGGTTTTGCCGTTCGCTTACGACCCTTCCGCGTACGAAGGGTTTCTCGTGGGGCTCGACCCGTTGCAGGAGAAGGGGGAGGAGCACCCCATGGACCCGCTGCCGGAAAGCGGCCTCCAGGCGCTCGATTTCTCACTCGAACTATTGGGCATTCCGAAGCAGGACGAGAAAGGCATACGCATCGGCGGGAAGGGGGAGTCCTTCGTCCTGACCGTCCAGCCGGAGAGGATATTCGAGACGGGGGGGAAGCAGTTCGTTGTAGACACAGGGAGGATGTCTGCCTCCCTCCTGACAATTATCCGGAACTCGGGGTACAACGTGCTCACCGTAGGCAGGACCGAGCCCGGCAGTTCGGTCTTCCTGAAAGTTCTCGATGCCGCCGGGATTCCCTACGAGGAGAGGAAGGAGTTCCTGCTTGCCGGGGGGAAGGAAAAGGGATTCGAGGTTCGTGCGACCGGAACGTTTCTGACCTCCCGCGACTGGCTCGAGGGCAGAAAGGTCCGGGAGGCGGTTCTTGTCCGGGGGAAGGTGCACTCCGCCACGAGAGAACTGATGAGGGAAATCGGAGTGGAAATTGTGGCGCGGTAGCCGTACGATGATATTCGGGTGAACGTTCTTCGGTTATCGGGACAACGGGGGTGGTAGCGTCGGGAAAGGATAGCCCGGGGAGACGGAAACCCGAGAAAATGTCCTTCTTTGGCCTGGTGAGTTTCCAGCCTCGTCTGGCCATTGTCCTGTTCATCCTGACGCTTACCGTCGTCGTGGTGGGAATCCAAATTTTGCGGGATTCGGGGATTCGGCGGGTGGATACTTTGTTTCGGGTTGCCCAGCGGGCTTTCGCGGTTCCTGAAAAGAAGAAGGCAAACCCCCGGGATCCCGAGGAAGTGGAAGCGCTCGTCAGGGAATGGACGGGTGCCCGAATCGTCCTCCCCCGGGATGAGGAGCTGTTCACGTACACCGGGGTCGCCCGGGAGAAGGTGGGGCGACAGGTAACGGCGGTCATTCGCCTGTCCTTCTCGGGGGAGCGGTACCTCCTTCTCGTCGTTCGCCGGGAGATGATCGGGAGGGCGGGGTCCCCCGATTTCCTGTTCTCGCAAACCGGGTTCTTCTCTGGGGAGAAGGACGGAATGGCCTACGTGTTCTGGGAGCGGGAGGGAGTATCGTATCTAGTTGTGACGGGTTCCGATCTGGAGCATGCGTTCGACCTGGTCAGGCGGTATTTCACCTGACCGGGGAGGAGCCGGCGGGACGGACAGGAGGGCATGGAATGATCGTTGCCAAGAGAATGATGCGGAACCCGTTGTTCCTGGACGAGGACGACTCGATGAAGATGGCGATGGACATGTTGAAGGACCGGGAGATCCGGCACCTCCCGGTGCTGAAGAGAGGGAACAAGCTCGTGGGGATCCTGACCGAAACGGACATCAAGCAGGCCTCTCCCTCTCCCGCCACGGCCCTCGAAATCCGCGAGGTGTACCATCTTCTCGACAAGATCAAGGTGAAGCAGATCATGACGAAGAGACCGTACACGATTTCTCCCACCGCTCCCATCGAGGAGGCGGCGGTAGTCATGCGGGAGAAGAAGATCGGGTGCCTCCCCGTCGTGGAGGAGGGGCGGCTCGTCGGCATCCTGACCGAGACCGACATCCTCGACGCGTTCATCGAGTCGATGGGCGTCCGCGGACCGGGGTACCGGATCGAACTGGCCCTGCCCAACATGGGCGGGGTGCTCTTCGAGGTGGTCAAACTCCTCAAGGACTTCGACGCAAACATCGTGTCCATGGCGACCACTTCCCACGACGAGCCAGGGAGGAAAAGCCTCATCCTGCGAATCGAGACGAACAACTACAAGGTGCTCAAAACGGCACTCAGGAAGAGCGGGTATGATATTCTCTCGGCCGATTGACCGGGGTCAAGGAATCGGAGGGACGGAAGAGGCATCCTAGTATAGGCGGCCAGTTGCCGACTGAAGGAGGTGTTGCGGATGAGAGCGGATGTGGAGATGGTGCTGGAAAAGATTCGCCCGGCCTTGCAGGCGGACGGGGGAGACGTGGAACTCGTCGACATCGAAGGGGGAGTGGTGAAGGTGCGCCTGACCGGTGCGTGCGGAGGATGCCCCATGGCGACCGTAACGCTGAAGAACGGGATCGAGGCGCTACTGAAAAAGGAGATTCCCTCGGTTGACCAGGTGATCTCCGTATAGCCTAAAATGCCCCGAACAGTGCATCGCGGAGGGAGCCCCCATCTTCATCATCGATGCAGGCAATTGCACGGACTGTGCGGCCTGCGCGGGGTGTGCCCGACCGCGTCGTGCGTGCCGGCCTGACCGGACGCGCGATGGTGTAACGGTCACCGCGCGGCACGCCGGACGAGCCCGGCGCCGTGCTGTCCGGAACGGCATACGGAAACAGGGAAGCGGAAAGGTGTTCTTCCGCTTCCCTGCTTTTTTTCCGCGGTGGTTCCCCGGGCCGTCGTCCCCCGCGAGCCCCTTTAAAGAAGCTTTCTCACCTCGCTGTCGAAGGTGTCCCGGTCCAGGTACCCCACGTGAACGTTCCGGATCCTGCCGTCCTTTCCGATAATAATAGTGGTCGGCAGGGAGGAGACGCCTCCATAAGCCCTCGTGGTGGCGAGGTCCCCTAAGAGGATCCGGTATTCGATCCGGTGCGTAATGACAAAGGCCGGAAGATTCTCCCGGGTGTCCGTATCAAGAGAGATCCCCACGAGTTCGAATCCCCTGTTCTTGTACTTGTTGTAGACATCCACGAATCCCGGGATCTCCTCGAGGCAGGGGGGACACCAGGTGGCGAAGAAGTTGATTGCAGTGGGTTTTCCCAGAAAATGCGAGGAATCGACGACATTGCCGCTTACGTCTCGCAAGGAGAAGGCCGGTGCGGTCGATCCCTCGCGCGGGAGGGCCCTGCCCCGCGTTTCTTCCCCATCGGTTGGTCTTCCTCGGTGGGTGTTCAGGTAAAGGATAAGGGCCCCCGTGAACGCAAGGACCAGAACCCCGGCAAGCGCCGGGGAGGATTTTTTCATCGGGGAACCTCCGTGAATCACTACTGCCCCCGTTTCGCCCGGGGGTTTATCGGGGGGTTGTACACCATGTTATTGTAGAGGTATAAGGATGAAACGAAAAGCCCGCTCTCCTAATCGAAAAGCAGGGCTGCGGTCGGTGAAACCGTAAAGAAACCAAATCCCGCCCGGGAGGAACAGAGATGGCAGAATGGACGATGGAGGAAGTGTTGCGGCTGGCGCTCCGGCATGAGACGGACAATTTCGGCGAGTACAAGAAAGCCTCGGAAGAAACAGAGAATCCCGCAATCCGAGCGATGTTCAAGTTCCTGGCGGACGAGGAGAGGCACCACATCAAGCTCATCCGGGACAAGATGGCAGAATTCAAGGTGAAGGAGTAGGGAGAAACGCCGTTGGCGCACATCTTCTTCGACCATATCTCCACAACGCCTCTCGACCCGCGCGTGCTCGAGGCGATGATGCCGTATCTTACCGAACGGTACGGGAACCCGTCGTCCCACATCCACGACCAGGGCCAGCAGGCGTTGAAGGCGATAGACGCCGCCCGGGCGGAGGTGGCCGGACTGGTCAACGCGAAACCGGAGGAAATCGTCTTCACCTCCGGCGCGACCGAGGCGAACAACCTTGCCATAAAGGGAGCCGCGGAAGCGTGGGGTGAGAAGGGGAAGCATCTGGTGGTATCCGAGGTGGAGCACTTTTCCGTCCTGAATGCCCTCCTGCCCCTCCGCAACCGGGGATACGTGGTCACCACCGTAAAAGCCGACGCCGACGGAAAGGTGGACCCGGACGATGTGCGAAAGGCTATCCGGGCCGACACCATACTCGTCTCGGTAATGCACGCCAACATGGAGATCGGCACCATAGAACCCATCGAAGAGATCGGGCGAATCGCCCGGGATCGGGAGGTTCTTTTTCACACGGATGCGACGGGGTCGGCGGGTCACATCCCGCTCGACGTCAAGGCGGCGGGGGCGGACCTGGTCACGCTGTCGGCGCACAATTTCTACGGGCCCAAGGGGACCGGGGCCCTCGTGGTGCGGGAGGGAGTCCGGCTCGAATCCCAGATCGACGGCGGCTTCCAGGAGATGGGCTATCGCGCCGGGACGGAAAACGTCCCCGGAATCGTCGGGATGGGGCGGGCGGCACGAATCGCCTTCGAAGAGATGGGGGAATGGTTTTCCCGCCTGCGCCGGCTGGAGAAAAGGCTGCGCGACGGCATCGCCTCCTCGGTGGAGCATCTCCACTTTACCGGCCACCCCACCGACCGGCTCCCCGGCCACGTGAGCTTCTGGGTCGAGTACGCGGAAGGGGAGTCCCTGCTGCTGTTCCTGACCCTCCACGGCGTGATGGCGGCCTCGGGGTCGGCGTGCAGCTCGAACCTGAAAGGGCGGGACGAGGAGGACCTGGTAGCCTCCCATGTACTTCGGGCGATCGGGGTCCCGAGCGACATCTGCACGGGGTCGATCACCTTCAGCATGGGAAAGGGAAACAAGGAGCAGGAGGTGGACCAAGTCCTGTCCGTCCTGCCGGGGATCGTCCGGCGCCTGTGGGAGATGTCCCCCACCTATCTCGACTACCAGAAGAAGGTCCTGCGGGGAGGGTAAACGACTATGGCGAGCGGGCCGTACAGTGCGAAGGTTATGGATCACTTCATGAACCCGAGGAATGTCGGCGAGATCGAGGACGCCAGCGGTGTGGGCGAGGTAGGCAACCCGGCGTGCGGGGACATGATGCGACTCTATCTCAAGGTCGAGGGCGGGAAGATCGTGGATGCGAGATTTCGCACGTTCGGCTGCGGGGCCGCCATCGCCTCCAGCTCCATGCTGACGGAGATGATCAAGGGGAAGACGGTCGAGGAGGCGCAGGCCATCACGAACCAGCACGTCGCCGACGCCCTCGACGGCCTCCCGGCCGTCAAGATCCACTGCTCGGTCATGGCCGAGGAGGCGGTGAAGGCCGCCCTGGACGATTACCGGAAGAAGAACCCCGTCTGAGGAAGGCGGAACGATCACGATGCTGGACCTGAACGAGGTCGAAATCCTGCAGGTGGCCCTGGCCCACGAGAAACAGGCGAGGACGTTTTATGAGCGGCTGGCACGCCATCAGGGAGACACGCCCGGAGGGGATCTGTTCGCCTTCCTCGCCGAGGAGGAGCAGGGTCACATCCGCAAACTCTCCGCGAAGCACGGGATCCCCGAGTTCGAGGCGGGCTGGGAGGAGAAGTACCTGCCGTACCTCATCGACCTGGACCGACTCGGCTGGGAGGAGGGGGTCGAAGCGGGAGGCGCCGAGGGGCCCGAGGCGCTCCGGAAGGGACTCTCCGTCGCGAAAAAGGCGGAATCGCACGCCATTGCCTTCTACCAACAGGCCGCGAAGGTCGTCGAGGACAGAAACACGCAGGAAATGCTTTCCGAGCTGGAGTCCGAGGAAAGGATTCACCTCGCCAAGATCGAGGCACACCTGAAGGACCTGTAGGAGCCCCGCGGGGCAATCATCCGTTCCGGAGGCAGGCATGAAAACATCGAATCCCCTTGACGTAATGCGGATGGCGCTGGAACGCGAGAAGAGGGCGGTTCGGGACTATTCGGAATTCGCGAAGACGGCCAAGGAGCCGTCGATCCGGGAGATGTTCGTCTACCTGGCGGAGGAGGAGAAAAAGCACGTGAAGCTCCTCGAGGACGAAATCGACCGGGAGCAGAATCAGGAGATGTAGGGCCGCATTACCGCGAGGGCAGCCTGCGTCCGCTCCTTTACCGCGACGGGAAACCGAAGCGGCGCAGGTACGGGGGGGGCGCTTCCGCCCGGAGTTCGGGGGAAAGCGGAGCAGGGCTTAGGTGAACCGGGGGATAAACCGATGCTTTCCCTCTACGACACCGTTTCCAGGGGAAAGGAATTGCTCGCTTCTCTCCAGCAGGGTCGCGTCGGGATATACACCTGCGGCCCCACCGTATACCGGTACGTCCACATCGGGAATCTCCGGACCTATCTGCTGACGGACCTTCTTCTCCGCGCCGTCCGGTTCGCAGGCCTCACGCCGTTTTCCGTCCAGAACATCACGGACATGGGGCACATGCACCAGGAGCAGCTCGAGCGGACCGAGGACAAGGTCATCGCCGCGGCACGGGCCGCGGGAAAGACGGCCAGCGAGATCGCGGAGTTCTTCACCGAGGCATTTTTTAGGGATTGCGGCAGAATGAACTTCCTTCCCTCCGACGTCTACCCGCGCGCGTCGTCCCACGTACCCGAGATGATCGCGGTGGCCGAGGAGCTGGAAAGGAAGGGTGCCACGTACGGCGGGGGCGGGTACCTCTATTTCGACGTGACGAAGGCGAAGGGATACGGCGAGTTGTCCGGCGCGATCCTGGGGGAGGGGGAAACGGCAGGCCGTACCGACGAGTCGATCCATCTTCGTAAAAAACGTCCGGAGGACTTCTCGCTCTGGCTTGCGGCAGATCCCGGGCGGGAGTTCTGCTGGGAGAGCCCCTGGGGCCTGGGCTGGCCCGGGTGGCACATCGAGTGCGCGGCCATGGCGGGGAAGTACCTGGGGACGGAATTCGATGTCCATGTCGGGGGCGTGGATCTTCGGTTCCCCCATCATGAGAATTCCCGGGCGATGGCGATGACGGCCACCGGAGGACGGTTCGCCCGCTGCTGGGTGCACGCGGCGCACCTGCTCGTCGACGGGCAAAAGATGTCCAAGTCGCAGAAGAACGAGTACACGCTGGACGACCTCGAGGCGCGGGGGGTAAGCCCGATGGACTTCCGGTACCACTGCCTCACCCTGCATTACCGGACACCGATGAACTTCACCTGGGAGGCGCAGTCGGCGTCCGCGAAGGCGCTTCTGCGACTGAAAGAGATGTTCGCGGGGAAATCGGGATCGGCAGGCGCGGGCGACGGGAGGAAGGAGGCGGAGGAGTACCGGCGCCGCTTCCGAGACGCGATCGAGGACGATCTGAACACCCCTCGGGGGCTTGCCGTGGCCCACGAGGCGGCCCGGTCGGGCCTTTCCGGCGATCTGTTGAGGGAACTCGCCGGGGAGTGGGACGCGGTGCTCGGAGTGGGGCTTCTCGAGGTGGCCCCCGGGGATGCGGTCGCAGAAGGATCGCCGCCGGAGGAAGTTGCCCCGGGAGAGATGGTCGATCTCGCGCTTCGCCGCGACCGGTGCCGGCGCGAGCGAAAATTCGCGGAGGCGGACGCCCTGCGCGCGAAGATCCGGGAAGCCGGGTACGAGGTAATCGACAGGAAGGATAAACCCGCGAGGCTGAAGAAACGATGAAAGCATTGAAGAAGGAGCCTATTGTGCCGGTCAGGACGATCGACGACCTCATGGAGATCGCCCACGGATACCAGCGTTCCATGGTCCTTTTCGCGGCGCTCGACCTCGGCGTGTTCTCCGCCCTTGCCGATGGCCCCGCCGACGCTGCCCGGCTCGCCCGCCGTCTTTCCGCGGATACGCGCCGTCTCTCCATCCTCATGAACGCCCTCGTGGGGGTGGGGCTTCTTGGGAAACGCGGAACAACCTACCGGAACAGCGGGATCGCCGACCGCTTCCTCGCGGATGGCCCCCTGTCCAAGGCATCCATTCTTCTGCACCACCTGGACTGCTGGGTGGAGTGGACGACGTTGGCAGGCAAGATCCGCGTCGGCAGGAAACGGCCCGGAAGGAAAAAGGGGTACCAGGAGAACTTCATCCGGGGAATGGAGGACAACTCCCGGGAGCGGGCCGTCTACGTGGCGAAGAAGATCCGCTTGCGCAAAGGGGAGCGGGTTCTCGACCTGGGAGGCGGCCCCGGAACGTACGCGGTCGAGTTGGCGAAGCGGTATCCCGGGACGAGCGTGACGGTATTCGACACCCCGGAAACGCTTGCGATCACGAGAAAAATCCTGAAGGAGAAGGGCGCATCCCGGCTGGTCGCCTTGAGGGAGGGCGATTTCCTGCGCGACCGGCTCGGGGGGCCGTACGACTTCGTCTGGATCTCCCAGATCCTCCATGCCTATCCGGAAAAAGATTGCCTGTTTCTTCTGCGCAAGGTCCGCAAGGCGGTCGCACGGGGAGGGCGGGTAGCCGTCCAGGAATTCCTGCTGGAAAAGGGTGGGACGTTTCCCCCCGGCCCCGCGTTTTTCTCCGTACATATGGTCGCGGCGACCGAAGGAGGAAAAGCCTACACGGTGGACGAAATCGCCGCGATGTTCAAGGCAGCCGGGTACCGGCGGGTGACCCGGGGCAAACCGGACATCCGGGGGGTAGGAATCATCTCGGCGCACGCCTGAAAGCGGAGATACCCGTTAAAGATTGTCGGCCATTTTCCGATGACAGGTAGATGGGGGAAAGATGAAGACCGGCCTGCGCATTCTGGTCGTGGATGACGACGAATCCTTCTGTGGAGTCATGGTCCGGCTTCTCGAAGCGGAAGGCCACGAGGTGACGTCGGCAGTGAGCGGAGAGGACGGGCTAACCCTCTTCCGGGAGGACCCCTTTCCCCTGGTGATCACGGACATCAAACTGGGAGGTATGGACGGCCTCCAGCTTTTGCAGGAGATCAAAAAGATCGATCCCAACTCGCTCGTGGTGATCATCACGGGCTACGGCTCCATGGAAACGGCGGTACAGGCTCTTCGATACGGGGCGTATGATTATCTCTTCAAACCGTTCGAGGACCTGGATCTCGTGACGTCGGTGGTGGACCGGGCGGCGGAGAAGAATCGCCTCTCGCAGGAAAACCAGTCCCTGATCGAATCCCTCCGGCGAAGCAAGGAGGAGCTGGAAGAGCTCAATCGGAAGCTTCGGGAAATGGCGATACGGGACGGCCTCACCGGATTACACGACCACCGGTTTTTCCAGGACACGCTCATCTCCGAGTTGGCGCGCGCAAAGCGCCACGGGCGCGTCTTTTCTCTGCTGTTCCTGGACGTGGATTATTTCAAGCGGTACAACGACGTGAACGGTCACCTGGCGGGCGACGAGGTTCTCGTGGGGCTTGCGCAAATTTTCCGGGAGGGGCTGCGGGCAACGTCCACGATCGCCCGGTACGGAGGCGAGGAGTTCATCATCCTGCTGCCCGAGACCGGGAAGGACGGGGCCATGAAAGCCGCCGAGAATATCCGCCAGCGTGTCGCGGATCATCCGTTCCCGGGGGAAGAGAGCCAGCCGTCCGGAAACCTGACGATCAGCATCGGCGTGGCCACGTTCCCCGAGGACGGCACGGAACGCGATTCCCTGATTCGGAGCGCCGATCGGGCGCTGTACCGGGCGAAGCAGGACGGCCGGGACCTGGTATCCGCATGAACGTAATCCCGTCCCGGAATCCGCACGCGTGAAGATCCGGGGAGCGGGCAGGGGGAATCGCCCAGGGGATTGCCGGAAACGAAAGACGGGAGGCCCGATGGGCCTCCCGGCGTGTGTCGATGGTGGGCGCTACAGGATTTGAACCTGTGACTTCCACCGTGTGAAGGTGGCACTCTACCGCTGAGTTAAGCGCCCGCGGGAGACCCTATTTTACCGTTCCCCCCGAACGCATCAAGCGATTTTTCCCTCAAAAGGAAAGCTGCGCTCCGACGTACGGCCCTTTCAGGTCGAGGTCGGCTATGAGGTCGTCCTCGTCCACCTTCAGGTCGATGTACCGGTAGCCGCCCTGGAGCCGGAAAAAGGGTACCGGGACGATGGAGGCGAACGCGTCGGCCTCGTAGAGGTGGTTCCCCGAATAGGCCATCCCGGTCACCCGCGCGTCGACCCGCAGGAAGTCGTTCAGGAACCCGGCGCCCATCGCCAGCCCGACCATGGGGATCGGGGCCTGGAAATCCTGCTTTTCCTTAAGGAGCGTGCTCGCCAGTTCCACTTCCCCGTCGACATACTTGACCTTCCCGATCAGACCGAGATAGAAACTGGCCGCGATGAGGTCCGGTCGGAGGATGTCGACCTGCACCTCCGCGTCGAGCATGTTGACGTCCAGGCGGGAGATGACGTTGTCGCTGACGGCGAACGTCTGGCCGTTGAAATCGATGGCTTGGGTGAGGGTCTTGCTTCCGTCGAAACGGATCTGGGTATACCCGATTCGTACGTGCACCCTCCCGAACCGGACGAACCCCTCGCCCTGGAAGAAATTCTCGTCGCCCACCCCGAGATCGTCCTTCACGTCGAACTTTGTCTCGGGCACACCGGTGGTAGTGGTCTGCGCCGTGGCGGAGAGATCCGGGAACCAGTATATTCCCCGGACGCCCGCCTCGAAACCCGGCAGAGCCAATGCGGGGGAGGCGAGGGAAGTAAGGAGCAGTACGGGGAGGAGGAAGGCCCATCGTTTCATCGTAACTCCTTTGCCTTCTGTTATAATGTCCGCTCGATTTCGACACGGAGACACGAGGGAGCGGAAATGACGACGGAACGCAGACGGGAAATCCGGCGCCGGAGAAAGAGAAAGGAAAAGGCCGCCAAGCGCCGGCGGAAAGAGGCGGAGAAGAAGTAGGTGCCATGCCCCGAGTGCAGGCCGGGGGCGTGATCTTCCGGCGGGGGCCAATGCAGGGAAAACGAGTCGGACGGAAGCGGATGGGGCGCTGGTGGCCCCCCCGGACTTCAAATCCGGTCGGGAGGCAGCAATGTCTCCGGTGGGTTCGATTCCCTCACGCTTCCGCCAATTATTTCCATACCTCATGAAAGTGATTATCGGCATTTTCGGAGTATTTTTTCAGGGAACCGGGACGCTCTTTTATCACTCACCGGGGACATTCCTCTTCAGGGACACTCCTGGTTTAATCGAGTGTCATGTTGAGGAGTGTCCCTGACCAGGCCCACTTCCCAGCGAGAAGCGGCATCCGCAGGATTTCTGCCGGTAGATCCCGAGCCGCTTCGTGGCCTCCACGCTCTTTCGGAACCCGTCGTTTTTCTTCATGTTTTCTTCGAGGAAGAGGATTCCGGCCTTCTCCCCCTCTTCTCGGCCGATACGGTTCACCATTGCAGCGTCTTTTTTCGGGCTGACCGTCAGGACGGTGGAGAACGCAGGAAACCCCAAAGATTTCGCTTCTCTCGCAGTCCGGCCCAGACGCATCCGGATGCACGCCTCGCACCGGCGGCCCTTCTCCGGCTCGTCCTCGAGTCCCCGCACCACCTCCTCCCATTCCTTTTCCCCCCCGCGTTCGACTTCCAGGGGGAACGGAACGGGAACCGCAAGGGCCCGGGTAGCGGATAGACGGCGCTCGTACTCCTCCCCCGGCGAGATATTCGGGTTGAAGAAGAATCCGGTGACCCGGTACCTCTTCTGCATTTCCGGGACGCCGTGGGAGGCGTCGGGCGCACAGCAGATGTGAAGCAGGACGCTGTCCACCCCTGAGGGCGGTTCTTTCGGCTTCATAGGAGAAACCCCACCTTCCGTATCGGTTATCTTATAATTGAATAGAGGAAAAGGGGAGAAAACGTCTGATGGTCAACGGTATTCTGTTCGCCCTTACATTTTTCACCACCCTTGTCGCCGGCTCGTTCCTGGCCGGGGGAAACCCGCTTGCGACTCCTCGGGACCTGGCGCTCGGGTTCATGTTCTCCCTCCCGCTTCTATCCATCCTCGGGGTCCACGAGCTGGGACATTATACGGCCGCCAGGCGTCACGGCGTCGATGTGACGCCCCCGTACTTCATCCCGGCCCCGTCGTTCATCGGGACGTTCGGCGCCTTCATCAAGATCAAGTCGCCCGTTCCCCACCGGAACGCCCTGATGGACATCGGTGCCGCCGGGCCGATCGCGGGCGCCATCGTGGCAATCCCCGTCCTCCTCATCGGGCTCAAGCTGTCGGCCGTGCGCCAGACCACCGGGGTCGCTGCGGGAATCCCGCTCGGGGAATCGATTCTGTTCCGCGCGGCGGCGTACCTCGTGGTTGGCCCCGTCCCGGACGGGCACGACGTCGTGCTGCACCCCGTGGCGTTTGCCGGGTGGATCGGTCTTCTCGTCACGGCCCTCAACCTGCTTCCTTCCGGGCAGCTCGACGGCGGCCACATCGCCTACGCGTTCTTCGGCAGCGGGTACACGAAGGTCGCGCGTGCCGTGCCCTTTCTCCTCCTCCCCATGGGGCTCCTCTGGGGGGGATGGATCATCTGGTCCATCATGCTGCTGGTCCTGGGGACGAAACATCCCCGGCCCCTCTTCGACGAGGTCCCCCTGACACCCGGGCGGCGGCGCATCGGCATTGCGGCGGCTCTTCTTTTCCTGCTCTGCTTTACGCCCAACCCGGTTCCGATATAAGGGGGGGGCCATCCGCGAACTTCTCTCCCTGCGGCCCTACCTCGACCGTCACCGGTCGGCGTACCTGTTGTGCGTCCTCGTCCTGTTCGTCTCGAGCCTCTTCGGGCTCCTTGTCCCGTGGATGACCCGGGATGCGATCGACGGGATCTCCGCCCCGGAAGGGAGCGCGCGGGTCGTCCGGGCCGTCTCCTGGATGATCCTTTTCGCTTCCCTTCACGGGGGGTTCCGGTATCTCGGCCGGCGGAAGATGCTCGTCACCGCCCGCCGGGTGGAGATGCGCATCCGGCGTGAGGTCTTTTCCCACGTGATCCGTCTTCCCCTGTCGTTTTTCGGCAGGACTCCCACCGGCGACGTCATGTCCCGGCTGACCAACGACGTCTCGGCGATCTGGCTCTTGCTCGGCCCCGGCGTGCTGACACTCGTCGGAACCGCGATCTCCTACGTCCTGGCGCTTCTCTTCATGGCCCGGATCAGCATCACGCTGACCCTCGCCTCGCTCGTGCTGGCGCCGGGGATCGTGTTCACGTCCCGGGAGTACGGCAAGGCGTTCCACCGCCATCACCGGAAAGCGCAGGAGTCCCTCGCCGCGATGAACGCCGCCGTCCAGGAGAACGTCACCGGCATCCGGCTGGTCAAGGCCTACGGGCTCGAGGAGCAGGAGGAGAAACGGTTTCACCGCACCTGCCGCGAGTACTACCGGCAGAACATCTCCGTTTCGAAGACCTCCGCCGCCTTCCACGGGGCGGTCGGGGTCCTGGTGGGAGTGGGGGTGGCGATCGTCCTCCTGATGGGGGGATGGCTGGTGATCCGGGGGAGGCTTACGCTGGGGGGCTTCGTCGCCTTCAACGCCTATCTTGCGATGCTCTCCTTTCCGACGATGGCGCTCGGCTGGGTGATCAACCTCGTCCAGCGGGGCGGCAGCGCGATGGGCCGGATCAACGAGTTTCTGGAAATCCCCGCGGAACCGTGGGGCGCCGTCCTGTTTCCGCCGCGGGAGGTACCGGAGGCTCCGTTCCTCGAGGTTCGGGACCTCTCGTTCGACTACGGCGGGGAGAACAGGGGGGAGGCGCTGCGGGGCATCACCTTCTCCCTCCGAAAAGGGGAGATTGTCGGCCTGGTGGGGCAGACGGGGAGCGGGAAAAGCACGCTCTTCTCCCTGTTGCTGCGGCTGTATCCCGTCCCGCCGGGGACGGTCTTCCTCGAGGGGAAGGACGTGAGCAGGCTTGGACTGGACGAGGTCAGGCGCACTGTGAGTTTCGTGAGCCAGGATCCGTTTCTCTTCTCCGACACGATCCTGGCGAACATCGGTTTCGGGAGGGATGTCCCGGACGAGCGGGAAGCGCTCCGCGCCGCCTCCATGGCCCGGTTCCGGGCGGAGATCGAGGAGCTGCCGAACGGCGTCCACACGGTAATCGGGGAGAGGGGAATATCCCTGTCCGGCGGCCAGAAGCAGCGGGCCACGATCGCCCGTGCCCTCTTTGCGGGAGGGGAGCTTCTCCTTCTCGATGACGCCCTTTCCGCGGTCGACTCGGAGACGGAGCAGGAGATCTTCCGGGAGGTCCTCTCCGTGCGCACCCGGACGGTTTTATTCAGCACCCACCGTATGTCTTCCCTTTCCCGGTGCGACAGGATCCTGGTCCTCGAAGGGGGCAGGATCGTGGAGCAGGGGACGCACGACGAGCTGTTTTCCCTTGCGGGGGCCTATTACGACATCTATTCCCGGCAGATGCTTGTCCGGGAACTGGAAGCGGCGCCGTGAGCAACGGGAGCGAGTTCTATTTCTACGAGGACCGGGTGGAAGCCCGGGGGATGGACGTGCGGCTCCTGCGCCGTCTCCTGTCCTACCTGGCGCCCCACAAGGGCCTGATCGCGATAGCCCTGGCGGGGCTCGTGCTCGGCACGGCCTGCCAGCTTGTCGGCCCCTACATCATCAAGCTGGTCATCGACAGGAACATCACCCCCCGGGTCCTCGACGGGATGGCCGGGCGGATCGCCCTCTACCTCGCCGCGCTCGCCGGCGGGATGGGGTTCCTCTACCTCCAGATGTTCACGGTGTCCATCATCGGGCAACGGGTCATCCTTACCATCCGTACCGAGATGTTCGGCCGTCTCCAGCGCCTGCCGGTCTCCTTCTTCGACCGCACCCCCACGGGCCGGGTGATGACCCGCCTCACCTCGGACGTGGAGGCGCTCCAGGATCTGATCTCCTCGGGTCTTGTCTCCACCGTGGGTTCCGTGGCGACACTGGTCGGGATCTCGGCGGTCCTTCTCTGGATGGACGCCGCCTTGGCCCTCGTCACCTTCGCCGTCCTTCCGGCCCTCCTCCTCTTCGTCGAGCTCCTGAAGAAATATATCCGAGAGGCGAACCGGGAGATGAGGAGGAAGCTCGCCCGGCTCAACGCCTACCTCCAGGAGCACGTGAGCGGGGTGGCCGTCGTGAAGGCTTTCGTCCAGGAGGAGAAATCGGGGCGTGGATTCGACGCCCGCAACGACGAATACGCCGCGGAGAGCATCCGTCTGACGAACTTCTACTCCGTGTATTTCCCCGGCGTGGAGCTGTTCGCATCCGTCGCGGTGGCCCTCCTTCTCTGGCAGGGAGGGATCCGGGTGATCGCGGGGGCCGTTACCTTCGGAACTCTCGTGGCGTTCCTCGAGTACGCGCAGAAGTTCTTCAACCCCATCAAGGACATAAGCGACAAATACAACATTCTCCAGTCGGCCCTCGCGTCGAGCGAGCGGATCTTCCAGATCCTGGACACGGAAGTCTCCCCCGAGTACCTGCCCCCCTCCCCCGGGGGGAAGCCGCCGCCCAAGGCGGCGGAAGAAGCGGACGGGGAAGGCGCGAGGCACTCTTCCCCGCCG
>JBAULH010000158.1:0-15100 GCA_049578085.1 Candidatus Deferrimicrobiaceae bacterium | reverse complement strand
CAATCTGCACGCCTACGCGTGGGGGCAGCATGCGGTGGAACCCTACGACTGGGCCGTTCGGTTCGAAGAAAGAGTACGCGACCTTCTGCTTGTGGGCAACGACAGCCCATTGATCCGTTACGAGAAGCTGGGGCGCGACGCGGCGCTTTCCATACCCACGCCCGACCACTACTTGCCTCTGCTTTACGTGATCGCCCTCCGGAGGGAAGGCGACCCGGTCAGTTTTCCGGTTGAGGGTGTCGACGGCGGATCGGTATCCATGCTTGCGGTTCGGCTCGGGTAAGAACCGATAACGGGCAGGGTGACCGCCGCCGCTCCTTTTTCGTCGGATTGTGTAGTTGACGTACAAGGATTCCGCCGAGGAGTATGCGCGAACGATCTTGAAAAACAGCCTGCAGGCGATCCGGTCGGCAAAAGAGACGATCCTCGAGGTGATCGGTTGGCCGCTGGATGATGCGCTGAAGATCGAATCGATCAACGGATATTCGAGCGCGTGAGACTTTCGCGAGGTGAAGGATAGACTGGCCCGGTTTTTCCGGAAGGAAGGGGGCGCATGACGAGGCCTGGAGTCGGCAGTCGTCGTGCCGAAGTCACGGGGCCGCCCGCGCGGAGGCTTGGGTGGTTCACGCCGTCGCCCTTAGCGGCCGCAGGAAAGCTGAGGAAGGCGGACGGACATCTTCATGATCGGCCCCCGAGATAGGCCTCCCGGATCCGGGGGTCTTCAAGCAGGTCCTTCGAGCGGCCGGCGTGGACGATCCTGCCTGTCTCGAGGACATGGGCGTGGCGGGACACCGAAAGCGCTAGGCGGACGTTCTGCTCCACGAGCAGGATCGAGGTCCCCTCCCGGTTGATCTCCCGGACGGTACGGAAGATGGCGCCGACGCCCAGCGGCGCCAGCCCCAGGGAGGGCTCGTCCAGCAGAAGCAGGCGGGGGCGCGCCAGCAGGGCCCGGGCGATCGCCAGCATCTGCTGCTCGCCGCCGGACAGGGACCCCCCTCGCTGGTGCCTCCGTTCCCCGAGAACCGGGAAGCGGGCCATCACGGCTTCCAGGTCCCGCTTTACCCCGCCGTCGCCTCGGGTGTAGGCGCCCATCTCCAGGTTCTCGAGGACCGTCATGCGGGAGAGGATCGCCCTCCCTTCCGGGACCAGCACGACTCCTTTCCGCACGATCCGTTCCGGGCGAAGCCCCGTGATCTCCTCCCCCCGGTATAAGACCCTGCCCGCGGCGGGGGCGTGGAGCCCCGCCACCGTCCTCATGAATGTCGTCTTCCCGGCGCCGTTCGCCCCGATGATGCAGGCGATCTCCCCCTCCTCGACGGAAAGGTCGATTCCCTTGAGCGCCTGGATGCTCCCGTAATTCGCCTTAAGCCCCCGGACCTCAAGCACCGCCGTCCTCCCCCGTCTCCTCCTCCCGCCCGAGATAGGCCTCGACGACCGCGGGATCCTCACGGATCCGCTCCGGAGGTCCGTCGGCGATCATCTGCCCGAAATTCAGTACGACCAGCCGGTCGCAGACCCGCATCACGAGCGACATGTCGTGCTCGATGAGGAGGACCGTGATGCCGCGCTCGCGGATCGCAAGGATCAGCTTGTGGATCTCCCGCGTTTCGGCGTCGTTCATCCCGGCGACCGGCTCGTCCAGCAAAAGCAGCTTCGGGTCTCCCGCCAGCGCCCGCGCGACCTCCAGGCGTCGTTTCCTGCCGTACGGCAGTTGTCCGGCCCGGGTTTCCCCCTCTCCCGACAGCCCGACGAACCGGATCAGCTCGCCGGCCTCCTCCCGGATCCTGCGCTCCTCGTCCCGCTCCTCCCGGGTCCGGAAAACCGCGGCCCATGTGCCCGCCCGGCTTTTCCCGTGGCGGCCGACCATTACGTTCTCGAGGGCCGTCATCCGGTCGAAGAGACGGATGTTCTGAAAGGTTCGACCAATCCCCCGTTGCGCGACCAGATGGGGGGGGAGGTCGGTGATCCGCTTTCCCTGGAAGAGGATCTCCCCGCGGGACGGTCGGACGATCGAGGTGATGACGTGAAACAGGGTCGTTTTCCCCGCGCCGTTGGGACCGATCAGCCCCAGGATCTCTCCTTCCTCCACGGAGAAGGAGACCCCCGAAAGGGCCGTGAGCCCCCCGAAATCCTTTCCGACGCAGGAGAGGGTAAGCAGCGCCATTCAGCCGGTCTCCCGGGTCCGCCATCCGAGCAGGCGACGCACCAGCGGCGGGTCGATCCATCCCTGCGGACGGAACACCATCACCAGGATCAGGACGATCCCGTACAGGACCATCCGGTAGTCGCTTATCGGGCGGAGGACCTCCGGGATCGCGGTCAGGAACATCGCGCCGAACACCGGCCCGAGCAAATGCTCGCTCCCCCCGATGACGGCGAAGACCAGGATCTCGACCGCCCGGTGGTAGGTGAAATCCGCCGGGCTGATGTAGGAGGTGACGTGGGCGAAGAGGGCCCCGGCGAACCCGGAGAGCGCGGCTCCCTGGGTGAAGGCGAGGACCTTGTAGTAGGTGGTGTCGATCCCGGACGCTCCCGCCGCCTGTTCGTCCATCCGGATGGCGCCGTAGGCGCGGCCGACCCTTCCCGATTCCAGGCGGAGAAAGAAGAAGATCACCAGGATGGTGATCGCGAGAAGGATCAGGAAGACGGCGAGGCTGATGAACTGGTTGCTCCGCAGCCCCAGCGTTTCGGGGGAAAACCCGGTTTCCCGCAGCGCCGAGAGGATTCGCCTTCCCATCTGGGGGATGGCGGCGATGCCGACGGCTCCCCCGGTCAGCGACTCCCAGTTGACGAAGAGGACCCGGACCACCTCCCCGAACCCGAGGGTGGCGATGGCGAGGTACACCCCCTCCAGACGCAGGGCGGGGATCCCGACGAGAACCCCCGTGGCGCTGGCGCAGAGCGTGCCGGCGAGAATCCCCGCCGGCATCGGGACCCCGTGACGCGTCGTGAGGATCGCCGTGACATAGGCCCCGATGCTCATGAAGCCGGCGTTGCCCAGCGAGAGCTGGCCGGTGGAGAGGGTGACGTAGATGCTCACCCCCAGGAGGACGTTGATCAGGAGAAAGGAGGCGACGAGCAGGTAGTAGGGGTTGATCCAGGAAAGCGACACGCCCTACCTCGTTTCGGCCGCCGTTCCCCCGAAGAGCCCCCGGGGCTTGACGAGGAGAACCGCGATGATGATGAAGAAGGCGATGGCGTCCCGGTACGCGGAACTTCCGTAGGCGACTACGAGGGTCTCCGAGAGCCCCAGGATGATTCCGCCGACCACCGCGCCGGGGACGCTCCCCATCCCGCCGAAGATGATGATCGCCAGCCCTTTGAGCCCCATGGGCAATCCCATCTGGTTGTTGATGTAGTTGAAGGCCATGCCGACCAGGACGCCCGCGACGCCGCCCATCGCGGAGGCGATGACCACCGTCGCCGTGATCATCCGCGTGGTGTCGATCCCCAGGAGGCCGGCCGTTTCCAGGTTTTCCGCCGTGGCGCGAAGCGCCTTTCCGGCCTTCGTCCGGTAGAGCCAAAGGGAGAGCCCCGCCATCAGCAGGACCGCGATTCCCAGGATGGACGCCTGCACGAGGTAGACGGTGGCCGAACCGACGTGGAACCGGATCTCCGCGAAGGGGGTCTCAAAGAGGTGGTTCCCCGCCCCGAACAGCTTGTGCGCGGCATTCTCCAGGAGAATGGAGACCCCGATCGTGCTGATCAGCGGGGCGAGAGTGGATACGCCGCTCTTCCCGCGAAGCGGACGGAGGGCGAAACGCTCCAGCAGGTACCCGAGTGCGGCAGTCGCCAGGATCGCCCCGAGAAATCCGGCCCAGAGGGGGGCGCCCATCGAGGTGACAACCGTCATCCCGATGAACGCCCCGAACATGAAGATCTCCCCGTGGGCCATGTTGATGATGTCGAGAACCCCGAAGACGAGCGTGTACCCCAGTGCCACGATGGCGTAGATGCTGCCCAGCGTGACCCCGTTGATCATCTGCTCGGCGAACATCCCCTAGGGTCCCTTCCGTTCCGGGCCGTTACAGGAAGAGCTGGAACTTTCCGTCCCGGACCATGAGGACGCTGGGTTCCATGCTGACGTCTCCGTCCTCGGTGAAGGAGAAGCGTCCGAGCACGCCGTCGAAATTGCGGATCCCCGCCAGCGCGTCGCGCACGGCGGCGCGGTCGGCCTTTCCGGCCCGCCGGAGCGCCTCCGCCATGACGTAGAGGCCGTCGTACGCCTGTGCCGCGAACTGGTCCGGCTTCTTTCCGAAGGTCTTCGTGTACCTCTCGACGAACGCTTTCACCTTCGGATCGTCCTTGTCCCCGAACCAGGGGGTGGCCACGATGAGCCCCTCGGCGGCGTCCTTGGCGATCTCGATCACCTTGGGGGAGTTGAAGCCGTTCCCTCCAACGAAGGGAACGCGGATCCCCATCTTCCTCGCCTGGGACAGGATCACCGCGCCTTCCTCGTACAGGGCGGAGCAGAAGATCGCATCGGGTGCCAGGCTCTTGATCTTGGTGAGCTGGGCCTTGTAGTCGGCCTGTCCCTTCTGGAAGGTCTCCTCAGCGAGGATGGAGAGCTTCATCTTCTCCGAGACCTCCTTCATCGTGTCGAACCCGGACTTCGTGAAGACGTCGTCGTTGCCGTAGAGGAGGGCCACCTTCCGGATGTCGTACTTCTTCACCGCCTTCCCGATGGAGGCTGGAATCGCCTGGGACTCCGGGATCGAGTTCCGGAAGACGTACCGGCCGATCTGGGGGATCCCCTGGGCGGTGTTCGAGGTTCCCATGATGGGCACGCCGCTGGCGTCGGCTTCCGGCCCGACGACCTTCATCTCGGTGCTCAGGGTCGGCCCCAGGATCGCCGTGACCCGGTCGGAATTAATCAGTTTCTGTCCCGCGGCGAGCGCCTGTTCCTGCTTCCCGGAGGAATCCTCGATGATCAGCTCGATCCGCAGATCCCCCTTCGCGTTGATCTCGTCCCGGGCAAGTTTGAAGCCGTTCGTGATCGCCTCGCCGTAGGCGGCGCCCGCCCCGGAGAGGATGGAGATGACGCCGATCTTCGCGGAGAGCGGCGCGCCCTGTTTCCCCGCGGACGATTGCGCGAAGGTTGTCTCCGCGGCCAGCGTCATGACGACGGCCGCGCACGAAAGAAGACGAACCACCTTCCTTGCCTGCATGGTCGTAACCCCCCCGGAAAGAGTTCCCTGCGCGTCGGTGCCTGGAGGAGGCAGAGGGCAGGGGGCTTTAACGAATACCCATTATATGAGGATCCGATCCTCGGCGATCCGGGAAAATTCGGGGGAAAGCTTTTCCTTTGAAACCGGGCCGAGTGGCTGATTTGTGGCTCGCGGACTCTGGGAAGTCACAGAGGTGGTGGGGATTCGTGAGACGGTCTGACCTGCCCCCTCAAATCGGTCCGAGGTGTGGTAAGCGTTTCAGGAGAGCCGCACGGACCGCAAACCCCGTGCAGACAACCGCCATTTCCGGGGTGAAAAAGGGGATTTCTGGGGATGGTGTTGACAGGGGAATCACCTTGGAACCGTAGGAGAGTTTCAGGGGAGCAGGTTACCCCCCCCTTATTCGGTTGCGAATAGGTTGCGGATTTTGGGTCATTTTGTCCCGTTTTGTCCCTCTTTGTCCGTTGTAACCCGCTGAAATCACTGTTTTTATTGACCCCCATGGGGCACTCTTAATCAGGAGGTTGAAGGTTCGAATCCTTCGTGGCCCACCAATCTTTTCGGGGGGTTAGGAGAAAAAGGCCTACCCCCTTTTTTATGCAATTGCGTTTTCCATCCATCTTCCATCCACCGCTGGCGTCGGGATCCGCGTAGCGGGGCCCGGGGATCAATTTCCGCCGGTGGATGTGGGCCATCCGGTTCCGTCCTTTTTTTCCGACCGAAGCACTTCGTACACCACCCGTTTTCACCGAAAGACGCCACCCATTGAAAAGATCAGGAACGTCTCGATGAGGGCCGCAAGGCTGAACAACGGGAAAGCAACTTTGAAGAACATCCTGATCCCATGAATGACCTGGTCTCCAAAACCTGCCATGTCCCGCCGTCGGATTCGTTTAGCGAAAGTCATGCCCAACCATAGACCGTAAGCTGATGCGAGAATAACCGCCGGGATCTCAAACGCACAGTAGGGCAACACCACCTTTGCCGCCTGCACATATCCAACCTCCCCGAACACGAACAGGTAGGCTCCTAGGATGTATCCGTTCGTTGCGACGGCTATCAAGGGGAGAACGCCAAAGAGAATGCCGAGGACGAGCACTGTGAACGTCTTTATCGAATTATTGAAAAGGATGAACAGAAACATCTTTACCGGGGGCAGCTCCGCGTAAGGTTCAAATAAAGCTTTGACTTTGACAAGGAGATCCATCTTTCCCGGTATCGGGGCAAGGAATCCTGCCAGCAACGCCGCAAAGAAGAGAACCGTGAGGCAAATAACATACCGGGGTATGTTCCGTTCGGGCATGTTTCAATTTTACAGGAAATTCCAGAGAGTGATTGGGGCGGAGAATCCGTTACAGTTCCCATCATCCGCGAAGTTCGGCGTAGACCATTTAAATAATCAAAGGGAATTTGGCCTCGCGCCAAGTTCCCTTTTCCCGTTTTTTCGGTACGAGTGGGTGATTTGTGACTCGCGAGGAAGAAACGCTGGTCCGGTGCAGAGCGGGGGACACCCAACCGCGGAGGCCGGGGGGAGAAATCGTACCTTGAATCAGCCCTCGAAAATTCTCATTCCTTAAGACGACGTACAGACGGGACGATCGGTCGGCGACGGCGCTTGCCGTCAGGATGCAAGGACCTTCCTGATGCCTTCGTCGTCTATGACGGGCCCGATCTCAAACGAAATGAGGTCGGCCCACCGATGGCACCATCGGGCGACGGCCTCCAAATCGCTCGCCTCGGCCAGGACAAATCCCCGGTTCAGGCTTGCAGCGTGCCATCTCCCCACCATCCGGACCCCTTCCGGCGGCAATCCGCCTGTCTCTTTGAAACGGGAGACGGTCGCTTCGCGGTGCTCCGGCCGGCTGATTATTTATCGTAGGATGATCGCAGGTGCCTGGTTAAAGAAAATTAAATGAAATCAATCACAAACGATTATTCATTACATTCTTGCATCGGGGGGGGATATGTGGTCTCTTGACAAATAAGGAGGACATTATCCCCTCCTATGAGAAACAGATCGGTCATTCTGCGGCCTTCCTTCCCCAACTCCCGGGTTGCGTCTTCTTGTGCAATGAAACTATTGTTGAACGGTTCCTGACATGAAATGGTTTTCCCTTACGAGCCTACGAACTCGTCTTTTTCTCCTCGTTCTTTTAGCGATCCTTCCTGCCATCGGCCTGACGATCTATAATTCTTACCGGATGCGACAGATCACGTTGGCGGAAGTTGAGAAAGACGTGCTTCGCGACGCAACTCTCATCGCAACCGAAGTGGAACGACAGATCGAATTGACACGCGAAATCCTCAAGGTTCTTTCCGTGGGCGATCAGATCCGCTCCCCGACCCCAGACACCTGCAGCGGCGATTTTGCCACTTTACGGATCGAGTTCACGCAGTTTCTGAATATTGGAATCGCCGATAAGAACGGTAACGTCATTTGCAGCGCACTCCCCATTCCGTCTCAGCGCCCGGTCAACGTAGCCGACCGGGAATACTTCCGAAAGGCGATGAGGACATACGATTTCGCCGTTGGCGGGTACCAGATCGGCCGGATTACCAATCTCCCCGCGATCAACATGGCGTATCCGATTTTCGACGATAGGAATCGCCCCAACGGCGTCGTATACGCCGCTTTGAACCTCGAGCAACTAGGAACCTCGTTGAAAAACACTTTCGGCAAGCTGGCAGGAAGAACGAATATTACGATCGTAGATTCCTCCGGTAGAATCCTTTCACGGCACCCCGAGGAAAAAGGTCTTGTCGGCCAATCATTCCCGGAGTTCTCCCTGGTAACGCCGATCCTGGGGAATGGACACGGAATTGCGGTGGGAAAAGACGAGGAGGGAGAAACGATCCTTTTCAGCGTCGCCGAAGTTCCCCCCGTCATTTCCGGCGAAACTCTGTACGTAATCTCCAGGGTTCTGATGCGTATCGCCTTTGCCGAAGTCAATGCCCTATTTCATCGGAACATGACGACCCTTACATTTCTTTCCGCGATCATATTCGCCTTAACCTGGTTCGGCAGCAGGCTCTTCGTGCTGAATCCGGTGCAATCTCTTCTTCATGCCACCGAGAAACTGTCGGGGGGAGACCTGGAGGTAAGATCAGGCCCACCCTATCAGAACGGGGAACTGGGGGACCTGGCGAAAAGCTTTGACGAGATGACGATTGCGCTGAAAAAAAGAGAGGAAGAAAGGGAGAGAGCGGAAGAAGCGCTGCGCTTCTCCGAGATCGAATACCGTTCCATAGTGCACAGATCGCCTTTCGGCATCTATCGAGCCACCCTGGAAGGAAAGTTCCAGACGGTGAACCCCGCCCTGATAGAAATGCTCGGATACGAATCCGAAGCGGAGCTGTTGAACGTGGATATTGCATCCGACATCTACGCGGACCCCGAGGAGAGGAAGCAGGCTATTCAGGAAATCCTGCTACATGAAAAGGGAAGACGATGGGAGTTCACCTGGAAGAGCAAGAATGGGAAGCCGATATCCGTGAGGGTACATGCCAGACTGATTAGGGATTCGGATGGGGCCCCCGCCTATTTCGAGGGGTTCGTCGAAGACGAGACCGAAAAGCGCCGCCTGGAGAACCAGTTTCTCCACTCGCAAAGGCTGGAAGCCGTTGGACGGCTGGCAGGCGGGGTAGCTCACGACTTCAACAATCTCCTCGGCGTCATCCTCGGGTATACCGACTTGGTGACTGGCGGGTTTTCACCGGGTGATCCGCTATTGGAAAAAATGGGGGAAATCCGGAAGGCGGCGGAGCGTGCCGCCGACCTGACGAAACAGCTCCTGGCATTCAGCCGCAAGCAGGTGTTCGAACCCAGGGTGCTCAACCTGGACGAAACCGTGTCCAAAATGGAGAACATGCTGCGGCGTCTCCTCGGAGAGGATATCGATCTGAGGATTACCCATCCGAAAGGGACCGGAAGGGCAAAGGTCGATCCCGGCCAGATCGCGCAGGTCGTTATGAACCTTGCTGTCAATGCCCGCGATGCGATGCCCGAGGGGGGCAAACTCCTCATCGAAACCGAGAACGTCGTAGTTCCCGAGACCCAGACACGGGAAGGCGCGACGTTTCCGGAAGGACGATACGTCATGCTGTCGGTAAGCGACACGGGATCCGGCATGGACGATGACACCAAGGCGAAGATCTTCGAGCCGTTTTTCACCACGAAGGAGCCGGGGAAGGGAACGGGGCTCGGTCTTTCCACCGTCTATGGCATTGTCAAGCAAAGCGGCGGATTCATATGGGTTTACAGCGAGTTGGGACGGGGGACGGTCTTTAAAATCTATCTGCCGGAAGTAGAAGAAGATGTGACCATCGAGCAGGAGCAGGAAGCTCCCTCCCTCTTGGCGATCGGATCGGAAACCATCCTGGTCGCGGAAGACGATGCGGCTCTTCGGAACGTGATGTACGAGTTTCTGGAATCCTCGGGCTATAAACTACTCAAGGTTGACAACCTGTCAGAAATATTGCGGATTGTGGAAGGTCACCCCGGGCATATCCATCTCATGATAACGGATGTCGTCATGCCGGGAATGGGCGGGCAGGAACTCGCCAAACAGATTGGATCCATGAAGCCGGGGATGAAAGTTCTTTATATTTCAGGGTATTCCAGCAATGCCATCACGTTACACGGAGTGTTGAAGGAGGGAACCTTCTTTCTTTCCAAACCGTTCACCCGTGAGGCGTTTCTGCGCAAAGTCCGCACCGTCCTGGATCCCGACAATACCTGATCCCGCCCAGGCAACGGCACTTCATATCTCCGCCAACTCTCCGATGATGGGACATCTCTTAAGCATATTCTCTCCATGAGAAGCCTGTTCCAATCCGCCGGTCAGGTCGGTGTCGGCCATATGGACGACGAAATGCTTTCCTCCTTTCCAGAGGAACATCCCGGACACGTCGTACACTTTCCCCTTGGAGGCGATGAATGCGGGCGCTCCCGCCTCTCCGTTGGCACGGGCCAGTTCCTCCCTGGTGAATCGTCGCATCTCCTTAGCTCCCTTTGGGTGCCGAGCGAGTTTTCACCGTCATAAGAAATGGGAATCGGGTTGGTGGGAAGTTAAGGTACAGGTCGGGCCTGTCTGGGAGTGGAGTCCCGGTGGCTAGACAGATCCTCCGAATCCGGGAAGGTTACCGTGGGTAAACCGGCACGAGGATTTCCGGCGGCACGGAGCACCTCGTGTCCGGGTATTCCAGTCTCCTGATGATCCGAATTTAACCGGATGTTATTGCGTTCGGTTGGAATCGGTCAATTCCCGGTCGAGAGAAGATCAGTGCGGAGCATTTCGACGAATTCGTGAAGTACCTGGGTGGGTTGGAACAGAAAGGTGCGATTCAGACGTTCGATATCGTTTTTCTCGATGCGCACGGCGGCGACTTGAACGGGTTCTTCCTGATTCGGGGGGAGTCCGCCAAGCTCGATACGCTGGTCTCGACGACGGAGTGGATCACCCATATTACTCGAGCCACGCTTCATCTCGATGGTTCTGGCGTTGTTCGTGGCGTGACCGGTGACGAGGTCTTGAAGAGAATGACGATTTGGACGAGTGCCATTCCCTCCTGAGAGACGGATCGGGAAGGGCATCGCCGCCGGGAATGTTTCTGCGTCCAAACGTCTGCTTCAAATGATCGTCGGTTTCATATGGTCCGTGTCTGAATTTATCAAAGTTTTGGAATGCGGATGGTGCTACTGATCATCGCGCTTCCGCTCGCCGCATAAAGCAGCGTGAAAGGGTGAAATATCCATGGCCCTATCGGAAAGGATCCAAAGGGGAGGAGATGGTCGATCCGGCCCTTCCAAAAGGCAATGCCAAGAATGATTACAATGATGATGCTGGTAGGGATGGGAGTCCCTTCGTAATACTTGACCTTTCCTGTTCCGCCTGAGAGCGCCTCTGCGGTCACATTAAACCTTGCGAGCCGACTGATTCCGCAATTCACGAAATAGATTAGAATCAGAGCATCCCACATGCCTCGCAGTCCCAATGTAAACCCAAGAACGGCGGGCGCAACGCCGAAGGTGACAATATCGGCCAGTGAATCGAGATCGGCTCCAAGAATCGAATGCCGCTTTAGACGGCGAGCTACGAACCCATCGAGAACATCACAGGCAAGCGCGAGGGGGAGGAGGATAAAGACAGCCCAGAGGTACGGGGTGCGGGAATCGGTGACATGGTTGAGACATAGAAAGATCGCCGCCATCCCGAAACCCGCATTTGCCAGGGTGATAACGTCCGCCAGGACGAATGACCTGAAAATAGACACCGGCTTCTTCGATGAATCCTTCAAACGCTAATCGACCCCTTTCCGAGGACAGAATTTGGTCATCCCGTTCATTGTGCTCTTAAAACCCGTAAAAACTGATTTTATCAAAAATGTGCCAATCGGCATTGCATTTTGATCCACGATCCGCGTCCGATCTTGCCCCATGCATCAGCCGGAATTTTTTAGAGGCAAAAGATGCTTATAGTCTGAAAGGGCGGGCCTCAGGGAAGTTCCTTCCCGAGGTCCTCTTCCGGGGGATAAACGATTTGGCTGCCCTTGCCTCGGGCCAACGGCGAAAGAGCGTGTATCTTGCGGGGGCCTTTCCCCAAGATGTGCTCCACCGGGATCCCCAGCGCCACGAGGGCGTCGGCGATCAGGGAGCGGTGGCAACGCCAGGGGACCGCCTCGGCGCACATGAGCGCGATCCGTCCCTCCTTGGCAAGCTCCAGGAGCCGCTCCACGCTGGAGGCGAATGCTTCCGTCTGCATATGATCGGCGAACCCCCGGAACGAAGCGTTACGCCAGCCGCCGTTGGGGGAGTCGCCACGGGAGTGGCGAAGGCCGCCCAGTTCCGGCAAATGCAGGTATTTGATGCCCGCCGCTTCCAGCGCGACCGGCAATGTCTCCCCGTTAAATTGGGGGTTGTGCCGGGACCGGGGCACGGTCCGGATGTCAACGACCCGCGAGATCTCGTTTTCAAGAAGAAGAGAGACGAATTCTCCAAGGTTCCGGGTTGAATGCCCGACGGTGAGTACAGAGGGCGGTATCTTGGGCGATCGAATCCTCATACTCTATTCTACCCCCGGAGATGTCCGGACGAGCGAGGTCGCTAAAAAAATGGAAGCCCCGCGGTGTCCCCCGGACGGGGTGATGGGGGAACCTGTGGGGGTTCGAGTCCCCCATGGAAGAAGCGGCAATTCCATACCCATGAACACGGAGGACGGGGCCATCGGCTCTTTATTTATTAGTGCTTTCGCGAATAATTTTCAAGGATGATGCGTCTATACTCATATTCCATGGCCGAGGTTATCAAAGAATGGATGGCCTTGGGGGCTTTGTACCGGTAGTTTCCTTGCCAACCGATTACGGGAAACGGTATCCTGAACTTCCAACCTAACAAACCACCCCGATTCGATCCGCGGGGTACGGAGGGACCATGCGAAAGACCTGGATGGCGATAGGCGGGATTGTTTTGTCATGCGTTCTGACCGGCACGGCACTGGCCGGAGCGGACGGCGCCAGTGTTTATAAACGGTGCTTCGCTTGCCACAAGTCAAACGGGGAAGGTACCTCGGGCTTCTACCCTCCGCTCGCCGGTCATGCACCGAAGCTGCTTAGTGCCGACCGGACCTACATGGTCAGGGTGATCCTGTACGGTCTCAAGGGCGAGATCGATGTGGAGGGAAAGACGTACAAAACAAAGATGCGTGCATTTGCAGACAAGCTCAAAGACGATGAGATCGCGGCGGTGCTGAACTATGTCCTTGCCAGCTGGGGAAACAGCAAGATGCTCCCGGAGGGGCACAAGGAGTTCACGGCCGCCGAGGTAAAGGCCCTGCGAGGGAAGAGGCTCACCGCCGAGCAGGTCTATGAGGAACGGCAGAAGCTAAACCTGTAGCAGAGAAGCAGAAGAAACAAGGCAAAGGGTGGGGCAGCCCCGGAAGACCGCCCCGGTTATTTCTCAAACACCGCGAGGGCCTCACGGCAAGCCCTCGCGGTTTCCTGCTCCCATTTCGCAACCAGTTGGTCCGCTCCTCGGGGAGTAGCACCCTACCGTGCCGCGGTGCATGCCTCAGTGAACTCCTTCATCACGGTAAAAAAAGCCACCAAGGCTTCTCTTTGTCGAGCATCTACCACCTTTTTTAACTTGGGACACCTCCCCCCAAAGAAAAGATCAGGAACGTCTCGATGGGGGCTGCAAGGATGAACAATGGAAACGCGACCTTGAAAAACATCCTGATCCCATGAATGACCTGGTCTCCGAACCCGACCAGGTTCCGCTGTAGGATTCGCTTGGCGAATGTCACGCCGAGCCACAGACCGTAAGCCGCCGAGAGGATAACCGCCGGGATCTCAAGCACGCCGTGCGGCAGCACCGCTTTCGCCGCCTTAACATACCCAACCTTACCGGAAGCGAACAGGTATGCTACTCCCAAAATATATCCATTCGTTGCGACGGCGATCAAAGGTATGAGGCCGGACAGGATACCGGACAGGAGTATGGCGAACGACTAAGCTGAGTTGTTGAGGAGGATAACGAAGAACATCTTCCAGGGAGGAAGTGTCAGGAAAGGCTTGAAAGAATCCATGAGCGTGCCAAACAGATCCAGTTTTCCCGGTATCGGGGCAAGGAACCCTGCTAGAAATGCCGCAAAGAAAAGAGCCGCGAGGGAAACGACATACCGGAAGATATTCCGTTCGGGCATGTTTCAACGATACAGGAAATTCCCCTGATCTGTGGCGCTGAGAGTCCACCGGCAGCATATCCTGTCGGTGAGCATTATGGATATCCCGCCTTTCCTCCGGCTGTCGAATGCGGTTCTTTTTGAGGCAAACGCATCGCATGATCATCTGCAGGCTGGATGGAACCCGCACCGTGGGATGGTGAAGAAGATCGGGGGTAAGTCACGATGCAAACATTTGATGGTTTCGCCGAACATTATGACAACTGGTTCAAAACAAGGCTGGGGAAGTATGTCCTTTATTACGAAAAAGAACTCGTCCTGGAGCTTGCAGCGCCAAAGTCCGGAGACAAGGTCCTGGACATAGGGATCGGGACCGGTATTTTCGCCTTGGAACTGATGAAATATAAGACAGATATTACCGGGATAGATGTGTCGGAAAAAATGCTCGATATCGCGAGATCAAAAGGATTGACCAATGTCGCAGTCGGTGATGCCGTATCCCTCGACTTTCCGGATGAGAGTTTCGACCTCGTCATATCCATAACAGCGCTGGAGTTCATAAAGGAATACGAAAAGGCGATATCTGAAATGCTGAGGGTATGTAAAAAGGGGGGCAGGGTCGTGGTAGGCACGCTCGGTTCGGGTTCGTTATGGGCACTCAAGAGGAGCAGGGCAGCGCGAAAAGATGCCGGCTCTATATTCAGGGATGCAAGGTTTTATTCCTTCAGGGAACTGAAACACGTGGCGGAAAAGTTTGGATACAAAACCGTTGTTAAGGGCGCAATTTTTTCGTTGCCGTTCGACAACGCGTTCTGCATATTCACCGGAAGGCTGATAGAAAAGATATGCCAGTCCCTCTTCCCTTCCCGGGGGGCTTTTCTGGCCTTCCGGATAGAGAGAACCTGACAGGATTCTATACCGCCGGTGGAGCGAGGACACGGAAGCCCGAGCGCGAGCCTGCCCCAACGAGTTGTGAATCGCATGGACTGCAAACCCCGTGAAAACAGCGGCCGCGTTAGGGGGTGGTGGGGAGACCCGTGGGGGTTCGAGTCCCCCCTTCGGCGCCATTGGCCATAGAGGGATATAATCGATGCAATTACCGGCGAAAAAAAATGAATCACACGGGATTGTGCGTTTGGAGCCCTCAATGTCTTGGTAGACGGGTTCTTGATTCGCTCGGAGGACATCATGCCACCGCGTACATCTTTTCTTGGCAGGCTGATTGGGCTGTACTGCATTCTCATCGCACTCTCC
>JBAULH010000157.1:0-6630 GCA_049578085.1 Candidatus Deferrimicrobiaceae bacterium | reverse complement strand
GGGGGAATGTCCGTGCGCATATCGACCTCGTCGCTCGCCTCCGCGGTGGCCGAATGCGGTGGCATCGGGACGATCGGGGGATCGGGAATCCCGATCGATGAGCTGAAGGAGGACATCCGCCGGGCGAAGCGGATGACCCGCGGGATCATCGCCGTCAACATCATGTTTGCCATCCGTCATTTCATGGAGACCGTGATGGCGTCGATCGAGGCCGGGGCGGACATGATCGTAACCGGCGCCGGGTTTTCCCGCGACGTCTTCAAGGTCGGGAAGGACCATAATGTCCCGGTCGTTTCCATCGTCTCCTCGCCCGAATTCGGCAAGCTCGCCGAACGGTGCGGCGCGGACGCCATCGTGGTCGAGGCAAAGGAGGCGGGAGGGCACCTCGGGACCGACAGGCCGCTTCGCGAACTCTTCCCGGAAATCCGGAAAATCGTGAAGAAGGTTCCCCTCATCGCCGCAGGAGGCATTACGGACGGCTACGAGATCGCCGAGATGATGGGGCGATACGGGGCGGACGGTGTCCAGATGGCGACCCGGTTCGTTCTTACCAAGGAGTGCGACGTCCCGGATTCCTTCAAGAACGCCTATCTCAACGCGAGGAAAGAAGACATCTCCCTGATGCAGTCCCCGGTGGGAATGCCCGGGAGAGCCATCCGGAACCGCTTCCTGGACCGGCTGTTCGGGGGGGAGAATGTCTACGACGGCGAGTGCAAGAGGAACTGCCTGAAGAGCTGCGACCATACGTTCTGCATCATCGACCGGCTGGACATGTCCCGGGACGGGGACACGGAGGACGGGCTGGTGTTCGCCGGGGAGAACGTGTGGAAGATCAAGGATATCCCCACGGTACGGGAGCTGATGCACCGCCTTGTCGCCGAAGCCGAGAGCGTCTACGCCTCCGCGCCAGCCTGATCCGCGAGCACGGCCCTTAGAAAATTGTCGTAGAACCTCGGCTCGAACTCCGTTCCCCGCCCCTTTTCCATGATCGAAAGCGTCGTCTTGATGTCGAGGCTTTTCCGGTACGGCCGGTACGTTCGCAGGGCGTCGTACACGTCGGCGATCTGTGTCATGTAGGAGACGGGGTGCAGCGGTCCCTGGTTCGGAATTTTGGGGTACCCGGATCCGTTGTACTTGATGTGGTGCTCGAAGCACACGATCAGGGGGAGGTCGGAACCGCAGTCCATCTTTCTCAGGGCTTTGGCACCCAGCACGGGGTGCTCCGCCATCCGGGCGAATTCCAGGGGGTTGATCTTTCCGGGCTTCTGCAGGATCTCGGAAGGAACCATCTCCTTCCCGATGTCGTGGAGCATCGCTGCAAGGCCGATCTCCAGGAGCCGGTTTTCCGGCAGACCGAGGGCGGTGGCCTGGGCCACGACGATCGCGGAAACGTTCAGTGAGTGAGTGACCGTGTAGTCGTCGTGGGATTGCATCTGCATGAGGCGGTGCAACAGTTGCGCATCCTGGCGGATCGTCTTCATGATGCTGGCAACGATCTCCTGGGCGCTGGACACCGACGTCCCGGCTTTCCCCTCCGCCAACGACTTGAGAAGGCCCTGCAACACCTCGGTCGCTCCGTACAGGAGGTGGGATCGGGAGAGGGCCGCCTCGCCCCCGTCCGTCTCGTCCTTGCTCTTGATGGCCTGGATGGTTCCGTAGTTGATCGCCTCGAATCTCGTCCCCGGCGAGGCCTGCTTCCCGGTGGCGAGAAAGTAGACGAAGCGCTTCAGTTCGCCGAACGTCAACCCCTCCTTGATCGAGATCTTCTCCATTCTCTTCTCCCGGATGTCCCGGAGGAGTTTCTCCAGCGCGGGATTCATTTCCAGGAACGGGAACTCGTCGACGACGAAGCGGTCGCCGATGATGCCGATGTGGATGGTGCCGACGTCGGCCGCCACGCGGAGGATCCGTTCGTGCAGGCGGGAGAGCAGCTGCTGGACACGCTGATGGTTGTCCGGGTAGATCGCCGACGCCTGGATCACCTGGGCGAGGTCCAGGATTACGCCGAATAGATCCTTGCGGTCTTTCATCGTTCCTCCGACAGGCTGCCGAGCAGCCCCTTGCAATGGGATCGAACCGCCGTCCTCCGCACGCTTGTCCCCCGGTGAAGGAAAGCGAGAGCTTCCGCCCCGCCGATCCGGTACAGCGAGCTTGCCGCGGCGATTCGGATCTGGTCCTCCTTCTTCGAGGAAAAGAAGCTCTCCTCGACCAGGATCTTTCCCAGGCCGGGAACGGCCTCGGGCGCTGCCAGTTTCCCGATTGCCAGAATGGCCTCCCGTTTTACCCTGTGGTCGGTGTGCGAGGTCGCCTGCAGCAGGCCCTCCACGGCCTGCCGGTCGCCGATGTCTCCGAGTATTACGCAAAGGTTGCGGACGAAATACCATTTCGGGTGGGACAGTCGGCCGATGATTTCCGTGACGATAACCGGCCCCAGAGTCGTGAGAAGCCTGATCAGGGGACGGCGCTTTGCGGCCTCCGGTTCGAGGAGAAGCCGGTCGAGGAGCGGCGGCGCAGCTATGGTCCCGAATCTCACCAGAAGGTCCCGGATCCTTTCGGCGTCGTCCTCTTTGATCTCCGCGGAGAGGTACAGATCTGCGACATACGCGAAGTCGACGGAATGGAGGATGTCCTGCAAGTAGTTTTTCCACTCCGTCTGCGTGGTTTCCGAGATCGATTCCAGACCCAGGAGAACCGCGTGCAGGGAGGCGAAGTCATTCTGGGAGATCAGATTGGGGATGGTCTTCCGAAAATCCTCCAGGATGTCGCGAAAATCCTCCTCCTGACTCTCGCCTCGCAATATCTCCAGCAGAACGAGGAGGGTTCTTCTCCGGGTTTCCTTCTCCTCGAACGAGTTCCTGACTCCCAGGTCGTCGTGCGTCTTCTTTCCAACCCGGTCGAGGTACGGTTTCCGGATTTCGGTGAGACCCTCGAGGAATTGATAATGGTCTGCCTGGATGTATTTCTCCTCCCCGCGGGAAAGAATGAGTCTCTCGACCGTCTCCCATGTTTTCTGCGCATAATAGTCTTTCACCTTTTTGCTCTCCAGCACCCGTTTACCGACGTGGGAGAGGAGGGCATTTCCCGCGTTGCGCTCGCCGGCAAGGATGGCGAAGGATTTCCGAAGCCTCTCTCCCCCCTTCCCCTCGAGGGAGACGAGTGTTGCGACCAGATCGAGAAACTCCTCGTCCGTTTGCATTTCCGTTAGGGAGCGGGCGATGAGGAGATTGTACGGACTGTCCCCGCCTGTCGCGCCACTGGCCTGTTCCCCGAGCCCGGAGCCGATGGAGGCGAAGACCTGCCGTTTCCGGTCCGTAGGAAGACCCCGGACAAAGGTGGAGAGACGGCCCAGGACATTCCGCAACACCTCCCCCGACACCTGTGCTTTTTCCTGGCCCGGGGACTCCTCCCGGGTTTCCGCTTCCTTCGCGCGCCGCAGGATAGCGTTGAGCAGCGTCGGGAAGTCGGTGAGCTCGTCCAGGATTTTCGTCTCGTCGCCTTGGTCGGTGAAATTGGAGGTGAGAAGCAGGCGCCAGAGTTCCTGCTCGCGGTTCTCGGCCGGCGCACCGGTGGCATCGGGATCTATGATCTTGCGGGAGAGCAATTCCCTGTAGTCGTAAGGGGAGAGGGAAACTCCCCGGATGCCGCTTTCCCGGAGAAACAGCTCGGGGGAAACCATTTCCTTACCTTCTTTCGAATCGTGAAGGTATCGGAACAGCGCCAGCAGGCTTTCCGGAGTGACGGCCGGGTCGAATCCCAGCGTCGCCACCTGGCGGAGATAGAGGCTTTCCGTCAGGCGGCCGACAAGATCCTGCTTTTCCCCGACAAACTCATTCCGGTACAGGACCTTGTCGCGCGCGATTCCGAGGAAAAGCCTCCCCTCGGGCTCATGGGACAACCGGGAAAGAAGGGCGGTGTGCATCTCTCCCACCCGCTTGGCGAGAATCGGGTGGTCCGTCCCGTAGAGCCCGGCCCAGTGGTAGGTCTTCGCAAGTGCCTGGACCAGCGGCCCGATCCCAACGGTGGCCTTTTCTCCGGGCTTGTGCTCCATATCAGCATAAAGAATCTCATTCAGCGCCGGCGGAATCAAGTGCTAGTCCGCATTTCTCGTCAGGCTTCTGCTGCGGCGTCGGATACGGGCTTGTCTACTGCGTTGCGCTCGGTCGGGCTCCTCGATGTAGTGTCGACTACGTCTCCGGGGCCCTCGGTCGCGCGCCTTGTATCCACGCCCGTCTCCACCGCCTCGCGACGAACCCTGGCGAGAAATGCGGACTTTGCGGGCGGCCCCGTCCGGGACGATGTCCGGTTGCGGCTTCCGGAGGAACCCGGCAGCCCCTTCGTCACGGGTCCCCCAAGCCGTTTTCGCGGGCAGGCGGGTGCGGGAAAACGACCGCGAAGGCAAGGACAGAAAGGGCGCAAAGTCCCGCGGAGACGGCGAACCCGGCGGCGAAACCGAAACGGGATATCACCGCGCCGAGGGTCGCCGAGGATACCGCGAACCCCCCGTATATGCACGTGTTGTAGCCGCCCATGGCAAGCCCGCGGACCCTTGTGGGGACCGACTCGGACAACATCGCGCCGATGGCCGTAAACGCCGTCGCCATGGCCCCGCCGATTCCGACGAATAGGAAATACAGGGGAACGGCTCCCGGGAACACCCCGACGAGGGCGATGCACGATGCGAATAAAAGGCACCCCGCGATAATGTACCGTTCCCGTTTTCCCGTCCGGTCCGACAGTTTCCCGACCGGGATGCGGAAGACCGCATTGGCGGCGGCCTGGCAGGAAAAGATGAGCCCGGTGTGGGTGACGGAGATCCCCGCGTTTCGCGCGTAGAGGGGGAAGAAAGCGAACAGTGCTCCCCATGCGTACGTGGAGAAGAACGTGGCCGTCCAGCAGGCGAGAACGGCCCGGTTCCTGAGGATCTCCCGGAAGTCCGAAGCGAGGTTTCCGGATGAGGGGCGGATGACCGCGGGGGGCGCCGGCATGCGGCTCCCCCCCAGCAGAAGTCCCGCCGCGATGACGGCCGCCGAGAAGAAAAACGCCATCCGGAACCCCCCGGCCGCGATCGCCCCTCCCAGTCCCGGCCCGGCCGCCATCCCGAGATACAGAGAAGACGTGTACCAGCCGTACGCTCTTCCGAGAAGCGGGGGGGGGGATACGTCGCCGACGTATGACATCATGGACGGGGAGAAGCAGGCCAGTCCCACCCCGGAAAAAAGGTAGACTACGCCGATCTGCAGCGGTGTCCGGACGAGGAGAAGTAAAAGCGAAGTGAGCCCGGAGATCGCCATGCCGGAAAGGATGAGGCGCCTGCGGCCCAGCCGGTCGGATACCAGGCCCAGCGGCAACGAAAGAATTGCCGCTGCGGCCATGAAGCCGGCATTGATCATTCCGACCTGAACGGTGGTCGCCCCGAGATCGCTGGCAAACAGGGGGACGAGGGGCAGCCGCATGTAGGCGCCCAGATACAGGACGAAAGAAACGGTGCAGGCGACCAGGACGGGGGCAGGGGCTGCGAATCCGTGCAATGGGATACCCGCTCTTCCTCTTCCCGGAGGCGCTATGTCGGGGGCGCACGACCCTCGTCCTGCGGGATCTGGGCGCATTCTACCCCGGTCCGGCGGCTGATGGAACAACGGGACTTCCGGGTGTAGAATGGAAAAGCATGCAATCCCGAGAAAACATGCAGTACAGCCGCAGGCGGGTGATCGCCGCGATCGGGCGGCACTTCGCTCCGGGATCCGGTCTTCGCTGATGGACCTGTGGCTCGTGCGACACGGGGAAGCGATGTCCGCGCAGGAGAACCCCGCTCGACCTCTCACCCCCGAAGGAGCGCGGGTCGTCTCGGCGATCGCCGAAACGCTCGCGGGGAGGATGGGGTCCTTCGACCTCGTGGCGGCGAGCGGGAAAAAGCGTGCGCTCGAGACCGCGGTGATCCTGGCCGAGGCGACGGGATATCCGGCCGGCCGGATCGCGGAAACCGGCGCCCTTTCCCCGAACGCCATCCCCGAGACGTTCCTCGTATTCCTCAAGGAGAACGAAGAGGTGGAACGCCTCCTGTGCGTGGGACACCTTCCCTCGATCGCCTCGATCGCCGCCTATATTCTCTCCCCCGGCGACCCCGTGCATCTTGCCTTCGGTCCGGGAACCGTCTGCCGGATCCGGGTCGGTGCCCTTCGTCGCGGGGGAGGAGAGCTTCTCCTTTTTTTTAACGGACCCGGATGAGATAGGGAGGGAAACATGCCGTACGTGAACGTCAGAATCACGCGGGAAGGGACTTCGGCGGAGCAGAAGGCGGAAGTGATCCGCCGCATGACGCAGGTGCTCGTGGATGTCCTTAAAAAAAACCCGGAAACCACCTTGGTGGTCATCGACGAGGTCGAGACCGACAATTGGGGCATTGGCGGGACCACGGTGACCAAGCGGCGTCAAAGGAAAGCGTAGATCCGGATTGAGCAGGGATATTTACGGTGTTTCCTTTTCTATTCTGTTGACAAGATGTTTGCATTGCTGGGAATATAAATGTCATTCCCGCATTCGGAGGTGTTTTCATGGAAAAAAGAGTATTAGTAGAGTTGACCACCGAAATAGTTTCCGCCCACGCCTCGGTTAATGAAATGAACAGAGAGG
>JBAULH010000156.1:0-6205 GCA_049578085.1 Candidatus Deferrimicrobiaceae bacterium | reverse complement strand
GACTCACTGTATTTCGTCCCCAGCCGGAATACGTGCCCCACCTCGATTCCCCGCGAAACGCGCAGGGACCCCGGGCATCGGGGGCAACGGTCCCCCTCCCCGACAAGTCGCATGTCGGCGTACGCCTCGGGACGGAAATCCCGGCCGGGTACGACATCGACAAGGTGGGCGTCACGCTCGTTGGCCCCCGTCGCCCCGGAGGCGATCTGCCGGACCGAGTGGTCCGCCAGCAGCCGCACGCGCAATCCGACCGGCCCCGCGAAACCAGACGGAGCTCCGGTCAATTCGCGCACACGCTCTTCGCCGGCCAGTTTTACCCACTCGGCGCCGAGGAAATTCATCACTTTTACCTCGTTTACCTCGTGCTTTCCCGAAAGGGCGACGGCCACGTCCCCCTTGTCCGTCTCAAACAGGAGCGTTTTGATCAGGAGCCCCGGATCGATGCCCAGAAACGCGGACACCTCCCCGATGGTCCGTTTGCCGTGCGTGGGCACCTTTCGGGGGGATCCCGCTTCGGGGGGGGAGGGGAAATCGGTCCCTCCCGGGGGACATTCCGCCTTTTCCACGTTGGCGGAATATTCGCAGCGGTCGCAGGAAACGATCGCGTCCTCACCCGACTCCGCGATCACCATGAACTCGTGGGAGCTGCTCCCCCCGATCGCCCCTGTGTCCGCCTCGACGGCCCGGAAGTCGAGTCCCATCCTCCGGAAGATCCGGCAGTATGCCTCGTACATCTTCCGGTACGTCCCGGCGGCCGACTTCTCGTCCGTGTCGAACGAGTAGGCGTCCTTCATGAAGAACTCCCTTCCGCGCATCAGCCCGAACCTCGGCCGGATCTCGTCGCGGAACTTGTCCTGGATCTGGTAGAGGTTCAAGGGGAGCTGCCGGTACGAGTGGACCTCCCGCCGGACCAGATCGGTGATCACCTCCTCGTGCGTCGGACCGAGGCAGAACTCCCGGTCGGCCCGGTCCCGGAACCGGAGCAGTTCCTTCCCGTACGCGTCCCACCGGCCGCTCTCTTTCCACAGTTCCGCCGGGATGACGGCGGGCATCAGCACCTCCTGCGCACCCGCTCGGTCCATTTCCTCCCGGATGATCGTCTCGACCTTCCGCAACACCCGAAGCCCCGCTGGAAGATAATTGTAGATGCCCGAAGCGACCTTGCGGATGAGACCCGCGCGGAGCATCAGCCGGTGGCTTGCCACCTCCGCATCGGAGGGGATCTCCTTCGTCGTCGGCATGAGGTATTCCGAGTACCGGATCAACGCGTTCTCCTCCTGTCCGCTGCCAGCCGCTCGGCAAACCGCACGACCTCGGCGACGATATCTTTCTCCTTCACCTTCTTGACGATCTCCCCCCGTACGAAGATGAGGCCCTCCCCCCGGCCTCCGGCCACCCCCACATCGGCCTCCCTCGCCTCCCCCGGGCCGTTCACGGCGCACCCCATGACCGCCACTGTAAGAGGCACCGGCAGCCGGGAGAGACGCCTCTCCACCTCCGTCGCGATTCCCGTGACGTCGATCGAGACTCTCCCGCACGTCGGGCAGGAGAGGAACTCCGGGCCCCGCTTTCGGATTCCGAGGGTTTTGAGGATCTGCCACCCGACGCGCACCTCCTCCTCGGGAGGCCCGGTGATGGATACCCGAAGGGTGTCCCCGATCCCTTCGGACAGGAGGATCCCAAGCCCCACGGCTGACCTGACCGTTCCCGAAAAGAGGCTGCCTGCCTCGGTCACGCCGATGTGGAGGGGATAATCGAACTTCTTCGCGAAGAGCCGGTACGCTTCGACCGTCGAGGGCACGTCCGACGCCTTGAGGGAGAATTTCACCTGCGTGAAGCGGGCCTTTTCACATAGACGTGCGGCCCGGGCGGCACTCGCCATCAGGGCGCGGGGGGTCAGCCCTCCGTGCTTTTCCAGCAGGTCCTTCTCCAGGGAGCCTGCGTTCACGCCGATGCGCACGGGAATCCGGCGGGACCGTGCTGCCCTCAACACTTCGAGTGTCTTTCTCTCACCGCCGATGTTTCCCGGGTTGATCCGCAGCGCGTCCGCCCCGGCCTCCGCGCACGCGATTGCGATCCGGTGATTGAAGTGCACGTCGGCGATCACCGGGATCGGGGAGGACGATTTGATCCGGCGGAAGGCCCGCACGGCTGCCTCGTCCGGAACCGCGACCCGGACGATCTCGCAACCCTCTCGCGCAAGGGAGCGGATCTGCGCCACCGTGGCGCGCACGTTTCCCGTGTCCGTCTTCGTCATGCTCTGCACGGAAACGGGTGCCCCGCCGCCCACGAATACGGTTCCCACCCGTATCCGGCGCGTTTTCCTGCCCGGTTTCATCGTGCGGATTACTATAGTCTAAGGAGCGATACAGTGGCAAGAAAGCCCAAGCGCCACCCGAACCATCCCTGATGCAAACCGTGCCTTACTGCAATACGGGTCCGTAATTTTTAATGGAGACGACCTTGCCGTCCCGCAGGGACAACTCCACCGTATCCCCCTGTCCGATACCCGCTTTTCTCCCCCGATTTCCGGAATTCTTCATGATCACGGGAACGCCTGCCACATCATACTGCTTACCGTCCAGAAGAATAGAGTTTCCCGACACGCTGTTGACGAAGCCGTTGACCACCCGGAGGTCGCCGGAGAATGCCGGCCCGGCAAGTCCCAGGGAGATCGCAACCAGGAACACCGTCACGCTCGCGATCATCCCTCTGTACCATCGACGCTTGTTACCCGTACGGTTGTTTTTCATATCATCCCCCTGTACGTGCATAGTCTTAGTCTCCGCGGCCGGGAAGACCGATGGCAGGCGTCCGCAATTCATGTCCCCGTCCTGCGGAGGGGTTCCTTGGGATTGCCGCTCTTTTTGGCATGGATGTTCATGGAGAGGGTGCATACCGTCTGGCCTCCGTCTCCGTCCGAAATATTCACTACGACTTCCACCCTCTTCCCGAGAATCTCGTCGGGCACGTCCCATTCCAGCGTGGATCCGGAAAGCACCATCCCGGGAGGGGATTTCACCAGGTCGTAGGTGAGGGCGTCCCCGTCCGGATCCTCCGCCACGATACGGTAGGAAAATTTCCTGTCGGGAGGAACCTCGGCCGGAAGGCTGCTTTTCACCACGGGAAGGGAGTTCACCACCTGGTATTTCGGGGAATATTTCCAGGATCCTTCCGCGGCCCCGTCGTTCGTGGAAACCCGAACGTGGACCCAGGACCCTTTTTTCACCCCGGCCAGGGTCAGCTCTTCCCCTTCCCCCGGCACCTCCCTGTCATCGATGAACCATTGGTATTTCAATGTCACCGGGTCGTCGTCGGGGTCGGAGGACGTGGCCGATGCCTTCACCTTGCTCTCCGTGGTAGGCGCTTTCGGTTCCAGGCGCACGGTCCCTATTTCCGGGGGACAGTTCCCTGCGACGACTTCCCGTGTTTCAAAAGAAACTTCCTCTTGCCCGACCCGGACCGTTCCGCGAGCCCCGATCCGGTCCCCCTTTCGAAACCATTCCGGGTTTATCCTGTCTCCCCCACTGTACGAATGCCCGTTCACAAGCCATACCACTTCCCGGAATTCCCGGTCCTTTTCCCACGGCACACCCTCGATGAGAAGCAGGGGCGGAGATACCCGGGACGGAAAGGACGGCGATATTCTCACATCGATCCTCCCCGCACGGGCCGTCTCCCCTGCCGGCTGGCTTGCCGGCTCGCGTGCCGTTTCACCGGAGGAGACTCCGTCGGATACCGAGGCCGTGACCGCCTCGGTAGAAGCATTCCGCGACGGGGAAACCGGAGCATCGTTCCTACCGCATCCGGCGGAAAGGAAGAGAAGGACTATGGCAAACCCGATTCCCCGTACCGTGTCGTGTCCCATGGTTTCCCCTAGTATTGCTCCTGCCAGGAGCGAATGAATTTGCTCGTCGGCGGTGAGGCGATCGCGATTTCCTGGTACGATCCGTCGGAAAATCCGATGAACACGGAGGACTGCCCTCCCGGATTGATCGACAGGGCCGGGCTCGACGGCATCCCCTTGTCCGTGTACACGTGGGTGGGAACCTTCGTCCCGGTTTCCCCAAGGGCGGCAAGGGGCTCCATCCCCGCCCCGGCCGTCAGATAATTCAGACCATAGACACGAGCGATCCCACCCCCGCTGCACGGATCGACGGAGTTGGGGGTGTAGGTCGTGAAATAGACATTGTTGTAGAACACGAGCGGGTCGGAAAGGACCTTCTCCCCTACGTGGGTGCTGCTGTCGTTCGCGGTCGAGGCGATGTTCCCGAGAACGATCTTCCACCCGTACGTCCCCATCGTGCTCCCGCCGGCACTGGTAATACTGCCGGTCAGGTCCGCAAGGTGCCCGCTTACCGATTCATCGATCAGGCCCGTGAAGGAATCGGTGTCCTTGATGCAATAGAATTTCCCGGAAGAACCGTTGGAGATGGGATTTTCCCGGTCCCCCGTACCGAAATAGAGGTACCTCGTGCTCCCGCTGGAGCTAAAGTCGGCGGCTTCCACCCGGTTATACGCCGGCTGCCCGCCCGCGATCGGCTGAAAGATTTTGTGCGCCGTCCATTCCGACAACGGGGAGGCCCCGTAATTGGTCCCGGGTGTCCGGAAATCGAATTTCCACAGGTTTCCATTGATATCCGGGACGTAGATGAACCGGATATACCCCATGCTGTCCAGGACGGCCGTCGGGGAAGCGACGATTTCGGCGGAAAGCCCGGAGAACTGCTTCAATACGGTACCGTTCGCGACGTCGAAGACCAGCAGCGAGTTCCCGATCGTACCCGAGTCGGACTTTCCGCCCCCGGCGATCGCCACGTACCGGTCGATCACGGCCGACGTACTGGTCTCCTGGATCTTCACCTTTCCGATGTACGGTTCGGACCAGGTTTCCCCCAGCACGCTTGCATCATTGTATTCCCAGAGCACTGCCGGATAATTGCTTGTCACGCCGGAATCGGGAGTCGTCACATCGAGGGCGAAATATGCCTCCCCTCCCCTGCGCAAACCTCCGACTAGCACCGTGTGCCACTCGGAGGATTGCTTCACCCCGTCCTTGCTGCCGGCGTCCCACCAGACGTCGGCAATTCGCGGGGCGGAATCCACGTGGTAGCAGTGGGACGTGGCGTCCGACGGAACGGCGATGCTCAGAGCCGTCAGCAAGGAATTCGGAATATACCCGAAGATCTCCTCGCCGGTGTCATTCGACGTGAACAGGCCGGTCGAGGAGTTGTAGTCGCCCGCCAGGAAGCCGTGCAGCATCCCGTCGTTCGCCCCGGCGTATATCATATGGCGCCGGTACTTTCTGGCTTCCAGGAAGGTTTTACCGCCCGGGTTCAACCCGGAATCTCCCGTTGCCAATTGGGAATACCCGTCGTCCACGTGGAACGCCGAGGGGGCCCCCACCAGGACCGGCTTGGAGTGAAAGATATCCCCCAGTTTCAGGTTGTTGTCATGGCTGGCCCCGCGGATGTAATTCACCACGGAATCCCTCGTCGCCGTGTCGGGAACATCCAGGTCCGCCGGGGATATCTTGTTCGTCTTGAATTCCTCCCGGGACCAGACCAAGGAGGTGTTGTCGAACATGCCCGTAAAGATCTCCCTGGACGCCGGGGTTTTCGATTGCAGCACGGTGGCGGCGTCCCACCGTAACGTCACGGTGTTGTCCGCATTGATCGTATGCGCTTTAAGCGATCCCGGCCAAAACGTGGCGGGCGGGGTCGTGGGTTGGAAGCTCGCCAGATACAATTCATTCCTGTCGACGGTTCTCACGGAAAGAACCGTAGGGGATGTAAATGAATAGGTTCCAAGGGTTATCTGTTTGAATATATTCGTAAGTGCTGTAGCAAGTTCGGTTGCGTCCGTGGCGAAAAACGCCTTCCCGTCGGCCCGTGCCGTATTGTCGCCGGACGCGCCGATGGCGTTGAACTCCGCGATCGTCCCCGTCACGCCCGCCTGCTCCGCGGCCCTGCGCAGGACTTCGCGCAACACGCGCAGATGCGCATCATTCCCGCTGATCCCGACGCCGACCGAAAACAGCTCGTACCCCTGCGTCTTAAGATCGGCCGCCGCCTGGATGACCTCGTTGTTCCGCCGAACCTGCCCCGGGTTCGCTCCCGTGGGGCTCCCGTCGGAATTAAACGTTCCACCGGGATAGTAATTCTGGCCGTACCCGTCGCCGTGACCGGGAAGGCCCATCGTATCC
>JBAULH010000155.1:0-1657 GCA_049578085.1 Candidatus Deferrimicrobiaceae bacterium | reverse complement strand
CAATCTGCCGTCAGACCTGTTCTCAGATGAGAAGCTATTCTCGGTGCCAAATCTCTTCCAATATTGGTTGCACCGATAAGCAGAATGCCCGGTCGAAATTCTTTTATAAGATTCACTGCGATGCGAGCGTAAGGCAAGGTTAGATAGTGGGCCAGTTGTGAGTCATCGGCCACATAAACTTTGTCGGCGCCATAGGCAATCAGTTCAGGAGCCACATCTGAAATTTGGTGCCCGATAATGAAACAAGCAAGCTCGGAACCCAATTGGTCGGCCAACCCTCTCCCTTTCCCAAGAAGCTCATAACTCACATCAGCAATGCTTCCTGAATCGTTTTCTATAAATACCCAAACATCGTTTTTCATAATTTTTCTATTCAAATGATATGATCGGCGACCAATTCATTAATAAGGTTTTTTATACCCTGGTCTGAGGGTTCAAAAAGTTTGGGTTTACGAGATATTAACTTTACATTTTCCACATTTTTTATCCAGGTTTCAGATCCTGCAAAACCGCAAATTTCAGCTGAACAGCCAATGTCTCCAAGACCCCAAACAGGTATTAGAAGTCCTCTTTCTGAAAGCATTTCCTGTTCTTGATCGCTTTTTACACTATTTTTCGTCTTGGCTTTTTTCCAAAACATCAAACGTTTTATTGAAGGCGGCCGAGGATTTTCGGCTGTGTTGGTAACGGTAATGAGAAGTGGAAGTCTGCAGCGGATTCGTTCATATCCGTTGTCAATAGTCCGCCGGATGACAACGTCATCTTCATTCAAATATTCTATGGCTTCAGCAAAGGTTACCTGTGGTATATCGAGTTTTTCGGCAATCTGCGGACCTACCTGGGCTGTATCGCCATCAATTGCCTGCCTTCCGCAGAATATGAGATCAAATTCACCATATTTTCTAATGGCCCACTCCAGCAGGCTGGATGTGGCCAAGGTGTCGGCACCTGCGAATTTTTTGTCGGTCAAAAGAATGGCACGATCAGCACCACGGCTTAAGGCATCTTTAAGCACTTCTATCGCCATTGGCGGTCCCATGGACATCGCCGTAATTTCCCCCCCGTATTTATCTTTGATCTCAACGGCCATCTCCAAGGCGAATAGATCATCCGGATTGACAATAGCCGGTAGAGCCTGTCGATTTACGGTTCCGTCTTCCCTCAATACGTTTAAGGTTATATTACGAGTATCTGGAACCTGTTTAATTAAACAAACCATGCGGTAGGGCATCAGCGTCTCCTCATTCGAAACAAAGCCATCTATTTAGGCGGTTTGTTTAGAAGTAGCGTCAAAACCTTCAACAAGGTTCAAATTTGGGGGGAAGGAAAAATTCAACCACTCTAATTTATATATCTTTTCATGTATTGAGCCACTCAGCCTAAAACAGGAATTCTATGCGAGGAGAGGTTTTGAAACCGGCGATAGTTTCATTTAGCATATGAGATTCTTTTGTAGTCCATTTGGAATTTCGTGCATCTTTATCGTGGCCTGTTCATATAACTTTATCGTTGCCACATTGTAGTATATATGTCAACACAATTTTTTTATAAAAAAAGTGAAATTTCGTCAAAGAGGATAACTTGTCTGATTTCCGAGATGTCCATAAACAAGTAATCGGATTCATGGCTGATACAAAAGCTTTATTATCCTCTGTTT
>JBAULH010000154.1:0-7391 GCA_049578085.1 Candidatus Deferrimicrobiaceae bacterium | reverse complement strand
GTAGCGGTACATCTTCTTGACGAGCCCGATAGGCGAAGGAGCGGGGCCCAGCATCCGGATCCCGGCCTCCGAAAGCGGCCGGGAAAGCGCTTCCGCCACGTCCTCGGCCGCCGACTGCACCCGTTCGAGCTTCGGCCCCCAGAACCGCAGCAGGAGCATCCGTCCGAACGGCGGGTAGCCAAGTGCCTCCCGCTCGACAAGTTCGGCCTCCATGAAACCGTGGAAGTCGTGCTCGGCCGCCTTCCGGATGCAGACGTGGTCCGGCGAGAGGGTTTGGATGATCACCGATCCGGGCTTGTCCCCCCGTCCCGCGCGCCCCGACACCTGGGTCAGGATCTGGAAGGTCCGCTCCGCCGACCGGAAATCCGGGAAGGAGAGGGACTGGTCGGCGAGAAGCACCCCCACGAAGGTCACCTCGGGGAAGTCGTGCCCCTTGGCGATGATCTGCGTGCCCACGAGGATGTCCACTTCCCCGCTGTGCATCCGGGAGAGCACCTCCTCGTAGGATCCCCTCTTCCTGCCGATATCGGAGTCGAGTCGCGCGACCCGTGCCTCCTTCCATCGCTTGGCGGACCATGCGACCAGACGCTCCGTGCCGATCCCGACCTGCGCCATCTTGTGCCCGTCACAGGCACCGCACCGTTCAGGAGGGGTCTGCTTCGCGCTGCAGTAGTGGCACAGGAGCACCCCGTCCTGCTTGTGGAAGGTGAGCGCTACCTGGCAGTTCCGGCACTGGACTGTCGTCCCGCAGTCCAGGCAGGTAAGCGCGGGGGCGTACCCGCGCCGGTTGAGGAACAGCATTGCCTTCTCTCCCCGGGAGAGCGTCTCCTCGACCGCTTCCTCGAGCGCGAGGGAGAAATACCGGTCCGCTCCCCGGCGCGCGGACTGGCCTTTGAGGTCCACGACGGTGATTTCGGGGAGATGCCTGGCCCCGATCCGCTCCGGAAGGGAAAGAAGGGTCGCTTCCCCCGTCCGGGCAAGATGGATGGCCTCCGCGGAGGGCGTGGCCGAACCCAAAAGGACGACGGCCTCCTCCATCCTCGCGCGCATCACGGCAAGGTCCCGCGCCTGGTAGCGGATCCCCTCTTCCTGCTTGTAAGCCGAGTCGTGCTCCTCGTCGACGATAAACAGCCCCGGGGAGGAAAAGGGCGAGAACACGGCGGAGCGGGCCCCGATGCTGAGGAAGACCTCCCCTCTCCGGATCCTGCGCCACTGGTGCGCACGGTCGGCCCGGGTGAGCCCGCTGTGCAGGACCGCTGCTGCCTCCCCGAAGCGGGCGCGGACCCGGCCGAGCAACTGCGGCGTGAGGGCGATCTCGGGAACCAGGTACACCGCCTGCCTCCCGGTGAGCTGGGCCTGTTCGATCGCCCTCAGGTACACCTCGGTCTTCCCCGACCCGGTGATCCCGTGAAGGACGAAGGCGGCGAACCCGCCGGACGCGAGGGCGACGCCGGTTTTCGCGAGGGCCGCCTCCTGGTGGGACGTGGGAACGATCGCCCCGGAACTGTCCGGAAGACGAGGCGCGGAAAACGCGGGGGACTTCTCACGCACCGAGGCGGCGAGAATCCCCTTCCCGGCAAGCCTCCGGGCGACATCCCCTCCACCGGGAACAAGCGCCGACAGTTCCAGTGCGGAGATCTCCCCCGCTTCGAGGACAGCCGTGTATACCCTGCGCTGTTTGGGCGTCAACGCCGCATCCGGGGAACCATCGGCCGCGTGATAGACCGTTTCCGTCCTCGGGGACGACGGAGCCTCCCGCCTCGGCAGCCCCCCGGGGAGAGCAGCCCGCAGCATCTCCCCCATGGGGGCCAGGCACTCGCGCGCGGCGGCGGAAAGAAACGCGAGGTGGGCGGGAGAGATGTACGGCTCGTCGTCCAGAAACGCGAGAACCTCGCGGGCCTCGCGCCCCTCCAGGGACGTGCCGTCCGTAAGCGCCGTGATCAGCCCGGTGACCTTCCGGCGACCGAAAGGGACCAGCACGCGGACGCCGACCCGTGCACGCGCTTCCTGTCCCGAAGGGACGCGGTAGGTGAACGGGTGGTCGATCGGAAGCGGCACCGCCACTTCCACGAACACGGGGAATGCGACCGACGGAACCATCATCCCCAAGATTCTACCCGAGGACCGATCGACGGGTAAGTGCCCGATGCCGGCCGAAGCTTATGGCGGGGGACACTCCTGGCGAGCGGGAACACTCCTGGGTTTCTCGGCGATAATAAAAGGAGTGTCCCCGGTTTGAGTGTCCCCCCTTTGTAAAAAACGGGAAAGTGTGATCATCACTCTACCGATAAGAAATAAAGATGAACGGAAGGGAAAAACAAAGATGGTGGAGGAGAAGGGGATTGAACCCTCGACCCCCACGTTGCGAACGTGGTGCTCTCCCAACTGAGCTACTCCCCCACCTTGAGGGACATTATACTCTCCCTGTCGTTTCTCCCTGCCAAAAAAAAAGATTTTCGCTATCCGCGAACCTGGTCGGAAAGGGAAACGGCATTCGTGAAGCGGGCTCTGCGGCGCAAACCCGCGCGGACGCTTGTTTTTCGTGTATATAAAACCCATCCGTCGCCAATAATACAGATCTTCAAGAAAAGAAATATCTTTGGAAATTCATGCGGATTCCTATTGACATGAGAAGTTCGGTTTCTTACTATTTGGATAGATTTACTAAACGTGAGGTTTAAAATAAAGTGCTATGATCGACATCGGCGCAAGGATCAAGCATCTTCGGCAGATCAACGGCCTCTCCCAGGCCGATCTGGCCGAGCGTGCGGGTCTCACAAAGGGGACGATTTCCCAGATCGAGCGGAATCTGACATCCCCGTCGGTCACGAACCTTCTCGAGATTCTTTCGGCGCTGAACGAAACGCCCTACTCCTTTTTCGCCGAGGACGACGAGGAGAAGGTTCTCTTCCGCCGAAACGATTCCCTTCCTTCCGACGTCACGGGATACCAATCCTTCGACACCCTTCTTCCCAGGAGCCGCTACCGGACCATCGTGGCGTACCGCGCCATGATCCGGTCGGGGAGAGAGGCGCTGCCCGAGCCCGCGCACGCGGGGGAGAACTACGTGTTCGTCCTCTCCGGCAGGCTGGGTCTCCGCCTGGGAAAAATGAACTACATCGCCCGGAAGGGCGAAAGCCTGTACTTCCAGGCGGAGCAGGAGTATGCGTTCTCGAATAAGGGGAAACTCCCCGTCGACTTCCTCTGGGTCAAGGCAAGCGGACGGTAAATCCCCGGATGAAACACGGCAGACAATCCCTGACGGAAAAAGAGACAAGGAGGCATATGAAAAGGAACCGAAGTGACGATTCGGTATCCCTGCGAGACCAAGCGAGCGACACCAACCCCGTCGGCCTTCCCTGGCCCCAAGTGACGAGGGAAGAGTGGAACGATTACCAATGGCAACTTTCTCATCGCATCACCTCCATCAGAGATTTGTCCGGACTTCGCTATTTCCCCCGCGAGGAGGCGGAGCTCCTTACACGCGTGACCTCCACCTACCATCTGTCGATCACTCCCTACTATCTGTCGCTCATCCGGCTCGACGATCCCGACGATCCGATCGCGCGGCAGGCGATCCCTTCCCCGGACGAGTATTACGGGAGGGAGGTGGGGGAGGACGATCCGCTCGAGGAGGAGAAGGACATGCCGGTCCCCGGGCTCACACACCGCTACCCGGACCGGTGCCTGATGGTGGTGACGAATTTCTGCTCCATGTACTGCCGCCACTGCACGCGGAAGAGGATCTGGCCCCTCGGGGAAGCGGCGAAGACGGAATTCGAGCTGAACAAGATGTTCGGGTACATACGGCGGCACGAGGAGATCCGCGACGTCATCGTATCGGGCGGCGACCCGCTTACGCTCCCCACGCCGCGGATCGAGTTCATCCTCAAGGGGCTCCGGCGGATACCGCACGTCGATATCATCCGGATCGGTACCCGCGCGCCGGTGGTTCTCCCCATGCGGATCGACGACGAGCTTTGCGGTGTTCTGGAAAAGTACGGTCCGATCTGGGTGAACACCCAGTTCAATCATCCCCGGGAGATCACCCCCGAGGCGGAAAGGGCCTGCGACCGCCTCCTTCGGTCCGGAATCCCCGTGAACAACCAGTCGGTGCTTCTGAAGGGCGTCAACGACCACCCCGAGATCATCCGCACGCTCAACATGCGGCTCGTCAAGGCAAAGGTCCGCCCCTACTATCTGTTCCAGTGCGACATGGTGCGCGGGCTGGAGCATTTCCGCACCCGGTTGTCCAAGGGGATCGAGATCATGGAGGCGCTCAGGGGGCACACGTCGGGGCTCGCCATCCCGTCCTACGTGGTCGACGTCCCCGGCGGCGGCGGGAAGATCCCGCTCATGCCCAACTACCTCCTCGCCATGGGCGAGCAGCGGACGATCCTTCGGAACTACGAGGGGATCATCGTCAGCTACGAGGAACCGCGGGACGACGGCCGCTCCTCCGCACAGCCGGAGACGGACCTGCCGGCCTCCCGGCCGGACGTCTACCGCCTCATGACGGGGGAGGTCAAGGCGCTGATTCCCGCCGGAAACGAGCGGATGGCCAAGAGAAGGAGACGGTGCGAGTCGGGCTCTCCTACAACGTAAAACCGGCCGACCACCCCCCCCACCTGCCGGCGGACGCCTTCGAGGAGTACGACTCCGAGGCGACCGTCGACCATCTGTGCCACGCGCTCGCATCGCTGGGACATGAGGTATTCCGCCTGGGCGCCGGTCCCGGAATCATCGACGCCCTCCGGGAAATGCGCCCGGACTTCGTCTTCAACATCGCCGAGGGGGAGGGGGGCCGCTGCCGCGAGGCCCATGTCCCGGCCCTGCTCGAAATGCTCGGCATCCCCTACCTCGGGTCGGATCCCTTGACCCTCTGTGTCACTCTCGACAAGGCGGTTGCCAAGAGGCTGGTCTCTTCGGGGGGATTTCCCACGCCGAGGTTCCGCACGTTCCGGTCGGAGGACGAGGTCGACGAGCTGGGCTTCGCGTACCCGGTCATCGTCAAACCCGCGTACGAAGGGTCGAGCAAGGGCGTGCGTCTTGCCTCCCGGGCCTCCTCGCCTGCCGATGTGCGGAGAATGGTCTCGTTCGTGACCGGGGAATATTCCCAGGACGCAATTGTCGAGGAGTTCATCCCCGGCCCCGAAGTCACGGTGGGACTGGTCGGCAACGGAGATCCCAGGGTGGTAGGCATCATGGAAATACTCCCGAAACGGGTCCCCCACGAGGAGTTCGTCTATTCCCTCGAGGTCAAGCGTGACTGGGAGAACCAGGTCGAATACCGGTGTCCCCCCTCGTTCCCGCCGGAGACCGTCGCCGAGATCAAACGGTGCGCCGTGGGGATCTACCGGCTCCTCGGCTGCCGGGACTTCTCGCGGATCGATTTCCGGCTCGACGGGAACCGGGTCCCCCAGTTCATCGAATGCAACCCTCTTCCCGGGCTTTCCCCCGGGTACGGCGACCTCCCGATCATGGCCGCAAAGATGGGAATCCCCTACGTCGAACTCATCTCCGAAATCCTCTCCCACGCCATGAGCCGCTGGGAGATGAAGCACCGGTGATGGCGGAACTGTCCCCCAAGCGCGTCGCGGTTCTCTACACCCCCGTGGAGGATACCCTGAAGGACGTCGAGGGACCGATGCGGATCGAGATGGACCTTGCGGTGAGCGCGCGCGAGGTCACGGAGGCCCTCGCCTCCCGCGGACACATCTCCCGGTGCGTTGCCTTCGACACGGATCCCGCGGCGCTGGCTGGCTTGCTGCGAACGTTCGAGGCCGATGCGATATTCAACCTTTCCGAGTGCCCGCTCAACTCTGCGCAGAAGGAACCGCACGGCGCCGCTTACCTGGAACTGCTTCGGCTCCCCTATACCGGCAACGGGCCGCTTCCCCTCTCGGTGTGCAACGACAAGGCCCTCACAAAGCACATCCTGTCCTCGTGCGGCATCCCCACGCCTTCCTTTCGTCTGTACCCGGAAGTTCCCCGGGGGCGTTCGGGGCTGCGCTTCCCGGTTATCGTCAAACCCTCCAAGGAAGACGGTTCCGCGGGGATCTCCGAGGAGAGCGTGGTGGAGGACGAGGCAGGGCTGAAAAAACGGGTCGCCGACGTGATCGAGAAATACGGCCAGGAAGCGCTGGCGGAAGAGTACATCGGGGGGCGGGAGTTCAACGTGGGGGTGCTCGGGAACGGCACCGTCGAGGAGCCGTACCGTCCCCTTCCCCCCGCCGAACTCGTGTACCGTAACCCGAAGTGGCGCGTCTGCTCCTTCGAATCGAAATGGGATGCGAACCACCCGGCGTACGGCGAGATCGCCCCCGAATGCCCGGCAAGAATCCCGGAGGCCCTTCGCAGCCGGCTGGCCCGGCTGACGCTCGCGTCGGCGAACGCGTTCGGGCTGTGCGGGTATGCCCGCGTCGACTTCCGCATGAATGGAAACGGGAAGATGTTCGCGCTCGAGGTGAACCCGAACCCCGACATATCGAGAAACGCCGGCCTGGCCCGGGCCGCCCGGGCCGCTGGCTTCTCCTACGAGGCGCTCGTCCAGGAAATCCTGCGCCTGGGGATTACCCGCGGGGCGCGATGACCGATCTCCGCGGGATCAAGGCGGAAGACCGGGAGGCGATCCGGAGACTGGTCGAGGAAACGGGAGCGTTCAAGCGGCATGAGGTCGACGTGGCGATCGAGCTGGTCGACATCGCGCTCACGCAGCCGGGGCAGGACGATTACCATCCATTCGTCCTGGTCGAGGACGACGGAACCGTTGCCGCGTACGCCTGCTTCGGCAAGAACGAGATGACCGCCGCCACCTTCGACCTGTACTGGCTCGCTACCCGCGCCGACCGTCAGGGAAAGGGGTACGGGCGAAGGATCGTGTCCTTCGTCGAGGAGGAGATCCGGCGGCGGGGAGGCCGGCTCCTTGTGATCGAGACGTCGTCTCAGGAGTCCTACGGCGATACGCGGGCGTTCTACGAGAAGATCGGCTACACCCTCGCCGCGCGGCTCCCTGACTACTACGACGAAGGCGACGACAAGCTGATCTACCTGAAACCCCTGAAATAGAATCTATCCGGGGAAAAGTCCGAAAATCCTGTCGACCATCGACTTGTCCATCTTCGCTACGGCATCGAGCTCCCCGGCGTCCAGCCAGACCCCCTCGCACCCCGAACATTTGTCCATCCGGAGGCTCTTGTAGTCGACCTCGATCAGGTCCATGCCGCACTTGGGGCACTTCATGTAATGGAGGTCCCGAAGCCGCTTCTTCTCCTCCCCCGCCAGCCTCTGCTGCTTCTCCCTCTCGGCCTTCTTCCGCCGTTCGAACTCGATGCGCGCGAAATATTCCTCTTCGCTCTCGCTTGGCTTCCTCGTCATCGACTTCCTCCATC
>JBAULH010000153.1:0-1618 GCA_049578085.1 Candidatus Deferrimicrobiaceae bacterium | reverse complement strand
CATCACCCCCGCGGCAATCAACCCGTAACTCACGAAGGTCGCCATCGCCGCACCGGTTCCCCCAAGCGGAGGAACGAGAAGAAGGTTCATGCCCAGGTTCAACACGGCACCTGCCACCCACCAGCCGATCGAAGGGGTCAGGGTTTTCCTCAGGACCAAGCCGGTATTGGCGAGAGAAGCGATCCCGTAAAAGAAGATCCCGCCGGCGAGCCAGGGGACAAACATCGTCCCGCCATGGAACCTCGGGTCGGCGATCAGGCGGATCACATCCCCTCCGGCGGCAGAGACCGCGATCCAGGCCACCATGAGACCCGACGCGAGACGGGCCCACAGCATCCCGATCCTCGGCAAGGATTCCTCCCCCGCGGATTCATACTCGCGGGTCATCTCCGGGAACCAGGTGAGCGTGATCGCGCTGTTCAGCATTATCCCGACCATTCCCACCGTCGAAGCGAAAGCGTACACCCCAAGCTCGGCGGAACCCCTCAAATAGGCGATGATCCAGCGGTCCGCGGAACCCATGAGCCAGAAGACAGGAGCCGTGACCGCGCCCGCGGCTCCGAGTCGAAGAATGTCCATCCGGTGGCCCCGGGAAAGCCCCGACGGCACGAGCACCGTTTCCGCCGCGGGGAACCCCGCCACCCATGCCCCGGCGGCCACCCCGGCCGCGGACCCGACCAGGAGTGACCATGCGTCCTGCCTCCAATACAGGGCGAGAAGGATTGCCAGGAGCGCCCCGAGCGCCCCGGTCACGATTATGGCGACGGCAATGCGAAGGTATCCGCCGAGGAGTCTCCGCCTCGTTGTCGCCATGGCGTTCCCTACGCCGAGGAGGATTCCCGCGACCACCATCACGGCAAGCGAAGAGGAAAGCCCGGCATGCCCGCTCCACCACCACCAGCCGGCTCCTGCGGCAGTCGCCACGCCAACGGAGGCGATCAATGAAAACCGCCAGCAAAACCGCTCCGCCGCCCGTCCTTCCTCCGGATCCCCCGCGAAGAAAAATCGCGCGTAGGACTGGTCGATCCCCAACAGGGCGACCGTCATCGCGAGGGAGGTCACCGTGGACAGGAGAGCCACGACGCCGTAAGGGGAGGGACCGAGGGCCGCCGTCAGGATCGGTGCCGAAACGAGAGTCAGCAGTTTGCTCACGCCGCCCGCGGCCGCGATGAGACCCGTTCCCCCCACTACCGTCCTGGCAAGGGACCCTCCTTTTCCCGGATTCTCCAAATCGACCCTTTCCGTCCTCTCAGGAACCATGCCTTGCAAATCTGGCCACCATCGAAAGACCGTAATAGCCCCTCCGCTCCAACACCCGGAACCTTCTGTACAGTGCGACGAAGGGAGGAAAAAAGACCAGTCGCGGAACAATCCGGGGGCACCAGGCACCCAGGAATTTCCCCGCCGGCATTTTCTCCGAGTTGGCCCGAATCCATTCCCGCATGTCCCCCCAGGGCACGTTGATCTCCACGGGCTCGAACGCGATCTCGCGCAACGGCGCCCCGAGCAGATCTCCGAGCCTTCGCAATGGTTCCGGCCCCCACCGGGTCAGGTGGTGAGGAGGACAATCCAGTGGTTCGATGAGGGCCTTGCTGGAGCGAAGCCGGTTCGGCATGGA
>JBAULH010000152.1:0-2564 GCA_049578085.1 Candidatus Deferrimicrobiaceae bacterium | reverse complement strand
GGTCGGGAGGGCGGGGTGATCGCCCCCGAAGGGATCCCGTTCCTTTTGGGCGGGGTTGCTCTTGCGGCCGTGTTCTCCCTCGTGTGGCCGAGGACGTTGCCTGCATCGGTCTTCGGGATTCTCCTCACCGTTTTTGTCGGCTGGTTCTTCCGGAACCCTGCCAGGTTCCCCCCCGCTCTCCCCGGAGCGGTAATTTCCTCCGCGGATGGTAAGATAGTGTACGCAGGCGACAACCCGCCGGGAAGGTATTTCGGGGAACCGGGGAAGCGGGTAAGCGTCTTCATGTCGCCCTTTGATGTGCATGTGAACCGGGCTCCGGTCTCCGGCCGGGTGGTGTCCGTCCAATACCACCCGGGAAGGTTCCTGGCGGCGAATGTCGAGAAAGCGTCGCTTGCCAACGAGCAGAGCGGCGTGCTCCTCCAGACGCCGGACGGCCAACGGGTCGCCTTTGTGCAAATCGCCGGGTTCATCGCACGGCGCATCGTGTGCGACGTGGCCCCGGGGGACACTGTTCGGGCGGGCCAGCGGGTGGGCATCATCTGTTTTGGATCGCGGGTGGACATCCTGCTTCCCGCCTCCGCCTCCCTGAACGTGCGGGTGGGGGACCGGGTCCGGGCGGGAGAGAGCGTGGTGGGGGTGGTGAAATGAGGAAGAGGATGAAACGGGAGGACGGGATAAGCCGGGGGATCTATGTATTGCCCAACCTGATCACGTCCGGATCGCTGTTCGCCGGGTTCTACTCGATTGCCGCGACGTACACCGGCCAGTTCGAGAGGGCGGCCATGGCCATCATCGTGGCGGTGGTGCTGGACGCCCTGGACGGCCGGGTCGCACGGATGACCCGGACGACCACGCAATTCGGGGTGGAGTACGACTCCCTGGCCGACATCGTGGCCTGCGGCGTGGCGCCGGCGTTCCTCGTATACGGCTGGGCCCTTTCGCGCTTCGGGCGGTTGGGCTGGTTGGCCGCGTTCCTCTACCTGGTCTGCGGGGCGCTCCGTCTCGCCCGGTTCAACGTCCAGATCAATACGGTCGAGAGGGGGAAATTCAACGGGCTGCCGATTCCCGCCGCGGCCACGTTCGTGGCATCCCTGATCATGCTCTTCTACTCCCTGGGAGGGTCCGGCAACTTCAAGCATATCGCCGTTCTCCTCTCCATCTACGTACTGGCTTTTCTCATGGTCAGCACCGTAAGGTACAACAGCTTCAAGGATCTGGAGCCGTTCCGCCGCCGGCCGTTCAACACGCTGGTGGTGTTTATCTTCCTGTCCCTCCTGCTGGCCGCGGAACCCCAGGTGATGATCTTCCTGTTCGTCTCGGCGTACATCGTCTCCGGGCCGCTGGGGGAACTGGTGCGCACCTTGCGCGGTCAGCGTAAGAAAACATTGGAAGGCGAGAAACACGTTCATGGGCATGACGCTCACGGAGAAGATCCTCGCGAGTCACGCGGGGAAGGAAGCGGTTGAGCCGGGGGATCTGATCCTGGCGAGGGTCGACCTCGCGCTCGGCAACGATGTGACCAGCCCGATCGCCATCCAGGCGGTCCGGAACCTGGGAGTCCGGGAGGTATTCGACCAAGAGCGGATCGCGCTCGTCCCGGACCACTTCACGCCGAACAAGGACATCGCGTCGGCCGAACAGGCCAGGATCATGCGCGACTTCGCCCGCGAATACGGGATCGTGCACTACTTCGAGGTAGGGCGGATGGGGATCGAGCACGTGCTGTTGCCCGACGAGGGGCTCGTCGTTCCCGGCGATCTCGTGATCGGAGCGGACAGCCACACATGCACCTACGGTGCGCTGTGCGTCTTCTCGACCGGAGTCGGCAGCACCGACCTGGCCGCGGCGATGATCTCCGGGGAGGTGTGGCTCAAGGTGCCCCAGTCGATCCGGATCGTGCTTTCCGGCAAGCCGAGGAAGTGGGTCGAGGGCAAGGACGTCATTCTCCACATCATCGGGGAGATCGGCGGGGACGGAGCACTCTACCAGTCGATGGAGTATGCCGGGGACGGCCTCGCGGCCCTTCCGGTGGCTTGGCGGTTCACGATTTCCAACATGGCGATCGAGGCCGGCGCGAAAAACGGCATTTTTCCCTTCGACGAGATCACGAAGAGCTACGCGGACGAGCGGGCCGCCCGGAAATACACGGTGGTCAAGGCAGACCGCGATGCCCGGTACGCGGCGGAGATCGGGATCGACCTGGGTGATCTCGAGCCGCAGGTGGCGTTTCCGCATATGCCGGAGAATACCCGGCCCCTTTCCCGGGTGGGGAACGTCCCCATCGACCAGGTCGTGGTTGGCTCGTGCACCAACGGACGCATCGAGGATCTCCGGAGCGCGTGCGCGGTCCTGCGCGGCCGGAAAGTCCACGACGGCGTCCGGATGATCGTGTTCCCCGCCACGCAGGAGATTTACCTCCAGGCGATGCGGGAGGGGCTGATGGAGATCTTCGTGACCGCGGGTGCGGCCTTTTCCACGCCGACCTGCGGGCCGTGCCTGGGCGGGCATATGGGAATTCTGGCAAAGGGGGAGAAGGCCGTCGCCACCACGAACCGCAATTTCGT
>JBAULH010000151.1:0-9567 GCA_049578085.1 Candidatus Deferrimicrobiaceae bacterium | reverse complement strand
ACATGGAGGATTCCGGAAACGGGAACAACGGGTTGCCTCCCGATGTGTTCTTCATCCAGAAACCCTTTCGTCCTGAAGCACTCGCACGGAAAGTACGGGAGGTTCTCGACGGCTGATCATTGGTATCCCCCGCGTTTCGCCGGGGGTCCCGGGCGTTATTTCCCCGATAGGAATCGATGCACGCCTTCCGCGGCTGATCGTCCCTGGTCGATGGCGCGGACGATGAGCGACGCGCCGACCATGCTGTCCCCCGCCGTGAACACCCCGGGGGAGGACGTCATCTGCTCGGTATCCACGGCGAGATTTCCCCGGGCGTCCAGCGCGAGGTCCAGATCGCGAACCAGGGGCCCGTGTTCCAGGTGGACGAACCCCATGGCGAGGAGCACGAGGTCGGCACCCAGCTCGAACTCCGACCCCGGGATTTCCCGGAAGGTGCTCCGCCCGTTTTCGTCCGACTCCGACCACTCGAGCCTGACGCACGCAAGCTTCTCCACGCCGCCCTGCCTCCCGAGGAACTCCTTCGTCGACACGCTCCACTGACGCTTGCACCCTTCCTCGTGGGAAGAGGAGGTGCGCATGATGATCGGCCAGGTCGGCCAGGGGTTGTACACGGAGCGCTCATCGGGGGGCTTGGGCAAAAGCTCGAGCTGATGGATCTCCTTGGCCCCCTGCCTGCGGCTCGTGCCGACGCAGTCCGAGCCGGTGTCCCCGCCCCCGATCACCACCACCCGCTTCCCCGCGGCCGTGATCCTCCCGCCCTCGGGTATGGCCTCTCCGCCGGTCGCCATGTTCTGCTGCGTCAGGAAGTCCATCGCGAAGTGGATCCCGGCCAGTTCCCGGCCCGGGACGGGAAGGTCCCGGGGAACCGTGGCCCCGGCGGCGATCACGATCGCGTCGAGGGACCTCCGCAGGTGCTGGACGGTGACGTCCGTGCCCACGTTCACGCCCGTCTCGAAGATCACCTCCTCCGCTCGCATCTGCTCGAGGCGCCGGTCGATCACCCATTTCTCCAGCTTGAAGTCCGGGATGCCGTACCGGAGCAGCCCCCCGACGCGGCTCGCCTTTTCGAAGACGACGACCTCGTGTCCCTTGCGCGCGAGCTGCTGCGCGGCGGCAAGCCCCGCGGGACCGGAGCCCACGATCCCGACCCGGCGGCCGGTCTTCCACGACGCCGGCTCCGGACGGATCCACCCCTCTTCCCATCCCTTCTCGACGATCTGCAGCTCGATGTGCCGGATGGTGACAGGCGGCAGGTTGATCGAAAGCGTACAGGCGGGCTCACAAGGGGCCGGGCAGACCCTCCCGGTGATCTCGGGAAGGTTGCACGTGGAGTGGAGCAGGGCAAGCGCCTTGCGCCACTGTTTCCGGTACACCATGTCGTTCCATTCGGGGATCCGGTTCTTGACCGGGCATCCGATAGCGTGGCAGTACGGGATGCCGCAGTCCATGCACCGCGCCGCCTGGATCTCCAGGCGGTCCCTCGGGAGAAACGTCTCCACCTCCCGGAAGTCGCGAATCCGCTCCTCCACCTGCCGGTACGGAGGTTTTTCCTGGGGGTATTCCAGGAACCCGGTGGGCTTAACCACGGTAGACCTCCTCCGACGCCGAGACGGTCTCGTCGTCCCGGAACTCCTCCAGGTGCATCCGCTCGAGCACTCTCCGGTATTCCATCGGCATGACCTTCACAAAGAGGGGCAGGCGCGACTCCCAGTTCTCCAGGATCATACTGGCCCGCGAACTTCCGGTGAACCGGAAGTAGTTTTCGATCATGGCGCGCAGTTCCTTTTCATCCTTCGGGTCCCAGACGGTTTCCACGTTCACCATGTCGAGGTTGCAGCGCGTGTCGAACAGCTCCGTCTCGTCGAAGATGTAAGCGACTCCCCCGCTCATCCCCGCGGCGAAGTTGTTCCCGGTATGGCCGAGGACGACCACGACGCCTCCCGTCATGTATTCGCAGCCGTGGTCGCCAACACCCTCTACGACCGCCTTCGCGCCGCTGTTGCGAACGGCGAAGCGCTCCCCGGCGGTGCCGTAGAGGTACAGCTCGCCCCCGGTGGCCCCGTACAGCACCACGTTGCCTGCGATCACGTTCTTGTGGGGGAGAAATCCCGCGTCCGGAGGAGGGACGATGGTGATCCTGCCGCCGGCCATGCCCTTAGCGAGGTAATCGTTGGCGTCGCCTGTGACCCGGATCGAGACCCCGGGCGCCAGGAACGCGCCGAGACTCTGCCCCGCGGAGCCGGCAAACGAGATCCGGATCGTATCGTCGGGCAGTCCCCGGGAACCGAATCGGCGGGTGATCTCGCCGCTGAGCATGGCGCCCACCGTCCGGTGGACGTTGCGGATCGGCATCTCGATGTCGACGGACTGCCCTTTCTCCAGGGCGGGCATGGCGCGTACGATCAGCTCGTTGTCCAGCGATTTCCCGATTTCATGCTCCTGACTCCGGACACGGCGTCGCGGCGCATCGCTTCCGTTGCCGGCGGGAAGGAGTATGGCGCGGAAGTCCAACCCACGGGCCTTCCAGTGATCGACCGCCGGCTGGACCTCGAGCATGTCCACCCTGCCGACCATCTCGTCCACCGTGCGATAACCCAGCTCCGCCATGTACTCCCGCAGTTCCTGCGCGAGGAACCGGAAGAAGTGCACCACGTTCTCGGGCTTCCCGGTGAAGCGGGAACGTAGCACCGGGTCCTGCGTGGCGACCCCCACGGGGCACGTGTTCAGGTGGCACTTTCGCATCAGCACGCACCCGAGTGTGACGAGCACCGTGGTGCCGAACCCGAACTCCTCCGCTCCCATCAGGGCCGCGATAGCCAGGTCGCGGCCGGTTTTCAGCTGCCCGTCGGTCTGCACACGGATCCGGTCGCGCAGCCGGTTGAAGACGAGGGCCTGCTGCGTATCCGCCAGTCCGAGCTCCCAGGGGAGTCCGGCGTGCTTGATGGAAGAAAGCGGGGACGCGCCCGTTCCCCCGTCGTGCCCGGAGATCAGGACCAGGTCCGCCTTCGCCTTGGCGACTCCGGCCGCCACCGTTCCCACACCGACCTCGGAGACGAGCTTGACGGAGACGTTCGCCCGCGGGTTCGCGCATTTCAGGTCGTAGATCAGCTGCGCGAGGTCCTCGATCGAGTAGATGTCGTGGTGCGGCGGGGGAGAGATCAGGGTGACCCCCGGCATAGTGTGGCGCACCCTGGCGATATCCTCGCTCACCTTGTGGCCGGGCAGCTGTCCTCCCTCCCCGGGTTTTGCCCCCTGCGCCATCTTGATCTGGAGCTCGTCCGCGTGTATCAGGTACTCCGTGGTGACCCCGAACCTTCCCGACGCCACCTGCTTGGTGCGGGAGCGCAGGCTGTCGCCGTTGGGGAGGGGGAGGTAGCGTGCCGGGTCCTCCCCGCCCTCCCCGCAGTTGCTGCGGCCGCCAAGGCGGTTCATCGCCAGCGCGATCGTCTCGTGGACTTCCGTGCTGATCGACCCGTAGGACATCGCCGCGGTGACGAAACGGGGGGTGATCTTCTCCACCGGCTCGACATCGTCGATCGGCACGGCGTTTCCCTTCCGGAACCGGAAGAGGCTGCGCAGCGTCGCGCGTTCCTTCGACTGGTCGTCGATCAGACGCGTGTACTCCTTGAACACCCGGTAGTCGTCCGTGCGCACCGACTGCTGAAGCTTGTAGATCGCCTCCGGGTTCCACAGGTGCTTCTCCCCGCCGACCCGCACCTGGTAGAGTCCGCCGGGATCCAGCAGGCGGTCTGCGCCCCTGTTCCTTTCGTAGGCGCGGCTGTGCCTCATGCGCGTCTCGGCGGCGATCTCCGAAAGACCGATGCCGCCGATCCGGGAAGCCGTGCCGGTGAAATACTTCTCCACCAGCGCCTCCCCGAGGCCGATGGCCTCGAAGATCTGGGCGCCCATGTAGCTCTTGATAGTGGAGATCCCCATCTTGCTGATCGTCTTGAGCAGCCCCTTCTTGATCGCCGTGATGTAGTGGTCGACGGCCTCTCCGGGGAGAAGCGGTTTTTCCAAAAGCCCGGTCTCCGCCAGGTCGCGCACCGTGGAAAAGGCGAGGAAGGGACAGACCGCGTTGGCGCCGTACCCGACGAGAAGGGCGTAGTGCATGACCTCCCTTATCTCCCCGGTCTCGACGATGATATCGGCCTGGGTGCGCAGCCCCCGCCGGATCAGGTGGTGGTGCAGGCCCGATGTGGCGAGAAGGGACGGAATCGGGGCCCGGTCCCTGTCCATCTTCCTGTCGGAGAGGATGAGAAGCGTCGCCCCTTCCTGGATATGCCTCTCCGCGAGCTCGAAGACTTCGGCAAGAGCGGACTCGAGGGCTTTCCCGTCGCCGTCCGCCGGGAATAGGATGCCGATCTCCTTCGTGACCACGTCCGGGTGAGTGGCGTTTCGCAGCGTGGACATGTCCTCCGGCGTGAGGATCGGGTGGGGGAGCCTGAGCATGCGGCAATGCTCCGGCGTCTCGTCCAGCAGGTTCTTCTCCCGTCCGATAAAGCTCCGGAGCGACATCACCAGCTCCTCCCGGAGCGGGTCGATCGGCGGGTTGGTGACTTGCGCGAACAGCTGTTTGAAATAGGAGAAGAGCAGCTGCGGTCGGTCGGACAGGACCGCCAGGGCGGAGTCGTCCCCCATGGAGCCTACCGCCTCCTGGCCCTGGGAGGCCATCGGGGCGATCACCATCTTCAGGTCTTCCTCGGTGTATCCGAAGGCGATCTGCTTCTCCACCAGGATCTCCGGGTCCTTCCGGGGAATTTCCGGCGGGTTGAACAGCCCCCGCATCTCGATCCGGTTGTCCTTCACCCAGTGGCGGTACGGGCGTTGACGCGAAACGCGGGACTTGCTCTCGTTGTCGGGGACGATCCGCTTCTGCTCCAGGTCCACGAGAAACATCTTCCCCGGCTGCAGGCGGCCTTTCTGTACGATCCGTTTGGCTGGAAAGTCCATCACGCCGGTCTCCGAGGCCATGACGATCATGCCGTCGCTCGTTACCGTGTACCGGGCGGGCCGCAGGCCGTTGCGGTCCAGGGTGGCCCCGATGTACCGCCCGTCGCAGAACACGAGTGCCGCCGGGCCGTCCCACGGTTCCATGATCGCGGAGTGGTACTCGTAGAACGCCCGCTTGTCCTCGCTCATGTGGAACTTGGCCCCGAATGCCTCCGGGACCATCATCATCATGGCGTGAGGCAGCGATCGCCCGCCCATCAACAGAAGCTCCAGCGCGTTGTCGAAGATCGCGGAGTCGCTTCCGTCCTCGATGATCACGGGCTTGATCTTTTCGATGTCGGCGCCGAACAGCTTCGACTCGATGACCGCCTCCCGTGCGCGCATCCGGTTGATGTTTCCCCGCAGGGTGTTGATCTCCCCGTTATGTGCCAGGAACCGGAACGGGTGCGCCAGGTGCCACGTGGGAAGGGTGTTCGTGCTGAACCTCTGGTGCACCACCGCGAAGGCGCTGGTAAAGGACGGGTTGCGCAGGTCCGGGAAGAACGTGGTGAGCTGGGAGCCGGTGAGCAGCCCCTTGTACACGATGGTGCGCGACGAAAGGCTCGGGATGTAGAACTGGCTGGCGTCGCAGTCGGAAAAGTTCCTCACTTCCTTTTCCGCCATGCGCCGGATGACGTAGAGCTTCCGTTCGAAGGCGTTGCCTTCGAAGGATCCGCCCGAGAGGAAGCACTGGCGTATCCCGGGCTGCGTCATCCGGGCGAGTTCTCCCAGCGTGCCGGAATTCACGGGAACGTCTCTCCACCCGAGGACCGGGCATCCTTCTTCCCTCGCATTGCGCTCGACGGTTTTTACGCAACGGTCCGCAAGGACCGGATCCGTCGGGAGGAAGACCAGCCCCGTCGCGTACAGCCCCGGGGGCGGAAGGGGGAACGTAAGGTCGTGGCATCCGAAACGGAAAAAGGCGTCCGGGGTCTGCAGCAGAAGGCCTGCCCCGTCCCCCGTCGATTTGTCGCCGCCGATCGCCCCGCGGTGCTCGAGGTTCACGAGGACCTGCACGGCATTCTCCACGATCGAGTGGTCCGGCAACGCGGTAAGGCGGGCCACGAACCCGACGCCGCAGCTGTCATGCTCGTAGACCGGGTCGTACAAGCCGGTCGGTGCCGCGACTCCGGCTGCGTTTATGCGGGGAAAGCCTGTATGATTCATCATAGTTGCCGCCTTATCGTCGAGAACCAGTCTTACTATTGTGCCACGGTTTTGGCCGGGACCGGCGCTGGCCGGGGAATATAGAATATTAATCGTTCCCGACGAAAATTTCCACCCCGGGGTTAATTTTATGATGCGTTGCGGCTGGGACGGGAATGACCCGTTGATGATTTCGTACCACGACGAGGAATGGGGCGTGCCGGTCCGTGACGACCGGAAATTGTTCGAATTTCTCGTCCTGGAGGGGGCACAAGCGGGACTTTCCTGGCGCACGGTTCTCCGGAAGCGAGAAGGGTACCGCAGGGCCTTTCACGGGTTCGACCCGGAGGGGGTGGCGCGCTACGGCGATACAGACGTGGCCCGCCTCCTGTCCGATCCCGGGATTATCCGCAACCGCGCCAAGGTCGAATCCGCCATTTCGAACGCGCGTCTCGTCGTTGACGTGCAAGCGGAATTCGGCTCCTTCGGCACCTATCTCTGGGGGTTTGTCGGGAACAGGCCGATCGTGAACCGGTTCAGGACAATGTCCGAACTGCCGGCCAGGTCCCGGGAATCCGATGTGATAAGCCGGGATATGGTAAGGCGGGGATTCCGGTTCGTGGGCCCCACGATCTGCTACGCTTTCCTGCAGGCGGTCGGGATGGTGAACGATCACCTGGTTACCTGCTTCCGCCACGCTGCGGTGCAGGGAAAACCCCGTAGGTGAAAGGGAGGAAACCAGCCTTCGGGCGATGGCATCTTTCCTAACAACAGGACCGGGGGAAAACCCAGGAAAGAGGAGGGATGTCATGGCCAAGCTGCTGCATATCGAGTCCTCTCCCCGGAAGGACCGTTCGGCCTCCATCGCCGTCGCGCGCGCATTTCTTGACGAGTACCGCAAAACACACTCCGGCGACACGGTGGAGACGCTGGACCTCTGGAAGACGGAGCTGCCGGTCTTCGATGGGGACGTGATCAATTCGAAGTACGTCATTATGCACGGGAAGGAGCATACCCCGGAGCAGAAAAAGTCATGGGGAGCCGTGGAAAAGGTCATCGCGCATTTCAAGGGGGCGGACAAATACCTTTTCTCCCTGCCGATGTGGAACTTCGGGATTCCGTATAGGCTGAAGCACTATTTCGACATCATCGTCCAGCCTACATACACCTTCTCCTTTTCGCCGGCGGAAGGGTACAAGGGGTTGGTCACGGGGAAGCCGGCGGCAGTCGTCTACGCAAGAGGTGGTGCGTACCCTCCGGGAACGCCGGGGGAGGGGTTCGACCTGCAGAAGCGCTACCTGGAACTGATCCTCGGCTACATCGGGTTCACCGATGTCCGCCCGATTCTCGTGGAGGGGACGCTCGGGAAACACGAAGATTTGGAAAAATCGAAGGCGGGTGCCATCGCCCAGGCGAAATCAATCGCCGCAACGTTCTGACGCCCGCATCCAGGCTTTAGGTCTCCGGTCTGACAAACGGGATTACGTTACTGCTTCCGCCGGGGATTTCATCGACCCGTCGAAACGGGAACGCCGTTTCTTGTAGTTATTCCGTTCGGGGGTATCGGAAGACTTCTGGGAGGGAGCCACGTCCGGCGGCAACTCTCGGGGATTTTCTCGCTCCGGGAAACGTTCCTCGAAGAGATGTTCGGGACGATGCCTGGCACAAGGAGCGGGGGAACGCGTATTCATTGAAACGCGCGAATTTCTTCCGGAACCGAATAGGTCGTGAGAACAGAATCCAACGGCAGGAATCCGTTGGGGAGAACTTCCCGTCCCGGCGACACGCATGAGGATATGGGATGAAGGTGCTTGTCAGCGGATCGAGCGGGCTGGTCGGATCGGCCCTCGTCGGTGAACTTTCCGCCGGGGGGGACATCGTTACCCGGCTGCTGCGGTCCTCCCCGAAAGAGAAGAAGGGCGGGACGGTTCATTGGGACCCGGGGACCGGAACCGTGGATCCCGAAGGGCTCGGTGGGCATGATGCCGTCGTTCACCTGGCTGGGGAGAACATCGCGGGGACCCCGTGGAGCCCGGAGAGGAAAAAAAGAATCCGGGACAGCCGGGTCGTGGGAACCCGCCTCCTTTGCGAGTCCCTCCTGCGCCTCGAGCGCGCTCCGAACACCTTGGTGTGCGCATCGGCCACCGGGATTTACGGGGACCGGGGAGAAGAGGTGCTTTGGGAGGAAAGCAAGCCGGGGGAAGGGTTTCTTGCCGAAGTGTGCCGGGACTGGGAGGAGGCAACCGGGGAGGCTGCACGAAAAGGGATGCGGGTGGTCAATTTGCGCATCGGAATGGTGTTGAGCCAGGAGGGCGGGGCGCTGGCAAAGATGCTCCCGGCGTTCCGGGCGGGCGCGGGGGGCCGGATCGGGAGCGGGTGGCAGTACATGAGCTGGATCGCCCTGCCCGACCTCGTCGGTGCGATCCGCCACGCGATCGCCACGGATTCCCTGGTAGGCCCCGTGAATGCGGTGTCGCCCCACCCGGTGACGAACCGGGAGTTTACGAAAACCCTGGGGCACGTACTCGGGCGCCCCACCGTCGCCTTCCTGCCCGCGTTCGCCGCCAGGCTCCTCTTCGGGGAGATGGCGGACGAACTGCTGCTGGCCAGCGCCCGAGTCAAGCCCGCGAAGCTCCTCGCCTCGGGGTACAGGTTCCTTCTCCCCGAAGCAGAAGGGGCACTGCGTTGCCTGTTGGGGAGGTAAAACGAAGGCGTTACCTATCTGCCCCGCCGTTTCTTCAACAGGTCATTCTTGGTTAAATATTCTCTTCCTTTCGGAGCAAGGGAATATTCTTTTGGCCTTCCGACGAATAAATGTTCCCGAACGAAATTATTTCTCTCCAATTTGTCCAAGTGCTCTCTCGCTTTTTGGGCGGAAATATCCAACTGAAAGCCGACGGCATCTGCTGTTCTGGATGTATATCCAGAAGGGTCGTACAACACGGTTAGCATTTCGATCTCAATTTCTTCCGGTGCAGGCTTGGCGGCAGCCGGTTTTGCTGGTTTAACGGCATCTTGTGTTTTTATTGCCTCGCTTTTTCTTGCTGCTTCGACAATCCGTTTGGGTGTCTTTTTCGGTTTATCGGTGTCGGGCGTCTTTTTCGGCTCATCGGTGTCAGGTGTCTTTTCCGGTTCCTCGGTGTCGGGGGTCTTTTCCGGTTCCTCGGTGTCGGGCGCTTTTTCCCGTTCATCGATGTCGGGTGTCTTTTCCGGGTGATCTGCATCTTGTATCTCGGTTATCTCTTTTTCCCTTATGGATTTAACATCCAGTTTGAGTTTTGGCCACCATATATCAAAGGTATTCCGCAATCTTTCCTTGCTTAATCTCCCCTTCTCTGTTTTCTCGTTGATTGTCTCCAGAATCTGATACATTTCGTTTTTTTCGAAAATAGCAGACGAAAACTGGGCAAGTGGTCCATTGTCCAGTTC
>JBAULH010000150.1:0-28656 GCA_049578085.1 Candidatus Deferrimicrobiaceae bacterium | reverse complement strand
GGGGAAGATCGGGGGAAAGCTCCACACCGGGAGGAGCAGGAACGACCAGGTGGCGCTGGACTTGCGCCTCTACCTGCGCGATTCGATCGATGACATCGTCTTGTTGATGGACAAGGTCAAGGAGGCGATCCTCTCTCGCGCGGAGGAGCTTTTCGGCGTCGTGATGCCCGGGTACACGCACATGCAAAGGGCCCAGCCGGTGCTCTTCTCCCATTATCTTCTCGCCTACCACGAAATGCTCTCGCGGGACCAGGACCGCTTCCGGGACGCCCGCAGGAGGACAAACGTCTCCCCTCTCGGGGCGGGAGCCCTCGCAGGGACCACCTTCCCGGTCGACCGGGAATCTGTCGCGGCGGAACTCGGGATGGAGGGGGTGAGCGAGAACAGCATCGACGCCGTGTCCGACCGCGATTTCGCGGCGGACTTCCTGTACGCCTGCGCAATGACCATGATGCATCTGTCTCGTCTCTCCGAGGAGATGGTCTATTGGTCCTCCGTCGAGTTCGGGTTTCTCTCGCTGCCCGATCCGCTTTGCACCGGAAGCAGCATCATGCCGCAGAAGAAGAACCCTGACGTCCCCGAGCTCATCCGAGGAAAGGCGGGACGGGCGTACGGCAACCTCATGAACCTGCTCACCGTGATGAAAGGGCTTCCGCTCGCCTACAACCGCGACATGCAGGAGGACAAGGAGCCGGCCTTCGACTCGGCGCGAACGGTAAAGGAATCTCTCATCGGTGCGGCGCTGCTGATCCGCGGGATGACGGTCAACGAGGACCGGATGCGCGCGGCGTGCGATGAAGGATTCCTCACCGCCACGGACCTTGCCGATTATCTGGCACGGAAAGGGATACCGTTCCGGAAAGCCCATGAGATCACCGGAAAGATCGTTCGCTATTGCGAAAAGAAAGAAAAACGTCTCAAGGACCTGAGCCTGAAGGAGTTCCGCTCCTTCTCGCGCAAGATCGAGGAGGACGTCGCCGATTTCGTGTCTCTTACGAATTCCGTCCGGATGCGCAACGTACGGGGCGGGACCGGGCCGAGGCGAGTGAAGACCCGCCTGGAGGAGCTGAAAAAATCATGAGTCTCCGGACCCGGGGCGTCCGTGCCCGCTACGCCCTCGCCCTGGTTCTCCTCGCCCTAAGTCTTCTTTCCGCGTGCGGACGCAAGGCAAAGCCCGAGCCCCTGTGGGGGAGTGCGGCCCCTTGGCAGGTTCATTCCCGGACGAGGTGAAACGATGCACCATTTCAAAATAAAGAACGGGGAGATGGTTTGCGAGGGGGTCCCTCTCCGGCGAATCGCCGACGCCGTGGGAACGCCCGTATACGTATACAGCCACGCGACCCTCTCCCACCATTACGGTGTGTTCGACCGGGCGTTCTCCGGCATTCCTCACATCATCTGCTACTCGATGAAAGCGAACCCGAACGGTTCCATCATCCGGACGTTTACCAACCTCGGGAGCGGAGTGGACATCGTGTCCGGCGGAGAGCTTTCCCGCGCAATCTCGGCGGGAGCACCTCCCTCCAAGATCGTGTACTCCGGGGTCGGGAAGATGGAGTGGGAAATCGCCGAGGCCCTCCGGCGGGGGATCCTGATGTTCAACGTCGAGTCCCGGCAGGAACTGGAGACGATCGACGAGATCGCGAGCGGAATGCGGAAACGGGCGCCTATCTCCCTTCGTGTGAACCCGGACGTGGACCCGAGGACCCACCCGTACATCTCCACAGGGCTGAAGAAGAACAAATTCGGCATCCACATCGACCAGGCGATGCGGGACTACGAGTGGGCGGCGAGGCGCAGGCACATCGAGGTCATCGGGGTGGACTGCCACATCGGCTCCCAGCTCACGGAAATCTCCCCCTTCCTGGACGCCGCCGGCAGGGTCCGGGCGTTGGTCGACCGCCTGATGCGCAAGGGGCTCGACATCCGATACGTCGATATCGGGGGAGGACTCGGGATTACTTACGAGGACGAGGTTCCGCCGGACCCGCATCAATATGCGGACGCCATCGTGGGCGCATTCCGGGGCCTGCCCGTCACGATCATTCTCGAGCCGGGACGGGTGCTCGTGGGGAACGCAGGGGTCCTGCTCACACGCATGCTCTACACCAAGCCCTCCCAGGAGGGGAAAGAAAAGGGGAAGGGGAAACAGTTTTTCATCGTCGATGCGGCGATGAACGACCTCGCGCGGCCGTCGCTCTACGGTTCCTACCACAGCATCGTCCCCGTGGCGGTCCGTGCGAGGAAAAAGGTAATGGCGGACGTGGTGGGGCCTGTCTGCGAATCGGGGGATTTCCTCGCGAAGGACCGGGAACTTCCCGCTTTCCGCGCAGGAGAGCTTGTGGCGGTAATGAGCGCGGGCGCCTACGGTTTTTCGATGTCCTCGACGTACAACTCGCGCCCTCGCGCCGCGGAGGTGATGGTGAGAGGAACGCGATTCGAGGAGGTGAGGCAGAGAGAGACGATACGGGACCTGACCCGGGGGGAACGGACCGCGTCGTTCCTCACACACCGAAGAAGGTAGGCGAAGACGCCCGGGTACCGGAGGGGATCCCCGGGGATGATGGAACGGGAGAAATCAATCTGCTACCATAGCGGGACATTTACCCGAGCGGAGCAAACGTGAGAAAGGGAATTCCCTTTTCCAAGCTGAACGGCAGCGGCAACGACTTCCTGTTGGTCGACAACCGCAACTGCGCCATGAAAGGCATCGACCTTCCCCCATTCGTCGAGAAGGTGTGCGATCGGTCCCGGTCGATCGGGGCCGACGGAATGATCTTCATCGAACGGTCCCGCAGAGCCGATTTCCGGTGGCGCTTCTTCAATGCGGACGGTACCGCAGCGGAAATGTGCGGGAACGGGGGCCGCTGCGCCGCCCGGTACGCATTCGAGCGGCGGATCGCGGGCCGGTTGGTGGCGTTCGAGACGCAGGCGGGGATCGTCCGCGCCGACGTTTCCGGGCGCCGGGTTAAGCTCCAGATGACTACCCCCGGCGGGCTCGCCACGGACAGAACGCTTACGCTTCGCGGGAGGAGGTTCCGGTACTCCTACCTCGACACGGGCGTTCCGCACGTCGTGCTGTTCGTTCCCGGAATCGAAACGCGGGATATCATCGGGGTGGGGCGGGGGATACGCAACCACCGGGCCTTTGCGCCGAGGGGGACCAACGTGAACTTCGCGCAGGTACGCAAGGGCAAGGTATGGGTCCGTACGTATGAGCGCGGGGTGGAGGGCGAAACGCTCGCCTGTGGAACCGGTGCGGTGGCCTGCGGCATTCTCTCGGCCGTGCACGGTTTTGTCCGCCCTCCCGTGACCGTCCGTACGAGGGGGGGGGATGATCTGGTCATCCACTTCGCCCCGGACAAGAAAGGGTTCGGCGAGGTCTACCTGGAGGGCGACACCTCGTGGTCCTGCGACGGGGTGATCACGGAGGAAGCCTACCTTTAGTGGAGGGGGAGGAGACGATGTTTCACGGTGCCATTGTCGCGACGGTCACGCCGTTCCGGAACGGGAACCTGGACAAAAGCGCGTTGAAGAAGCTCGTAACGTTCCAGATTGACAGCGGCACGGACGGGATCGTTCCCTGCGGCACCACGGGAGAGTCGGCCACGCTGTCCTTCGAAGAGCACGAACGCGTCATCGACATCGTGCTCGACTCCGCGGGCGGCCGTGTTCCCGTGATCGCCGGAACCGGGTCCAATAATACGAAGGAGGCCGTCGCCCTGACCCGCTACGCGAAAAAGGCGGGGGCCAGCGGGGCGCTCGTCATCACGCCGTACTACAACAAGCCGACCCAGGACGGGCTCCTCCGGCACTTCCGTGCCGTGGCGGAGTCGGCCGACATCCCGATCATCCTCTACAACGTCCCGGGAAGAACCGGCGTCAACATGGCCGCCCAGACCGTGGCCCGGCTGGCCGAGATCCCGAACATCGTGGGGGTGAAGGAGGCTTCGGGCAACCTGACCCAGGTGTGCGACATCATCCGGATGACCCCCAAGAAGTTCTGCGTCCTCTCCGGGGATGATGCCCTGTTCTTCCCGATGATGACGCTGGGCGCGAAAGGGGTGATTTCCGTTACGTCCAACGTCGCTCCCCGGCTGATGGCGGAACTGTACGACACCTACGTCATCGGTGAGATCTCCCGGGCGAGGGACATCCATTACCACCTGTGGCCGCTTTTCCAGGCACTGTTCCTCGAGACCAATCCCATTCCCGCCAAGACGGCCCTGGCGATGATGAAAAAGATCCGCGAGGAATTCCGTCTTCCCCTCTGTCCGATGGCGGATGCGAGCCGGAAAGCGCTCGCCAAGACCCTTTCCGACATGAAGCTCATCTGACGGTTCCGGGGGAGGAAGACATGGCGAAGGTAGTCGTATGCGGGGCGATGGGAAGGATGGGGCGGGCGATCCTCGACGTGCTCCGGGAGCGACCGCAGGGGCTGGTGCTCGGAGGTGCGGTGGAAACGCCGGGTCACCCGCAGCTGGGGCAGGATGCCTTCGAGGCCGCCGGCGCGGGAACGGCGGGGGTTGTCGTCACGAGCGATTTCCCCTCAGCGATCGCCCGGGCGGACGTGGCGATCGACTTCACCCACGCGGCTTCGTCCGTCAGGCACGCCGCAGAAGCCGCCGTCGCGGGAAAACCGATCGTGATCGGGAGCACCGGCCTGACGCAGGAGCAGACGGCAGAGATCCGGGATTCGGCGAAAGGGGTGGCCTGCGTATTGTCCCCGAACATGAGCGTGGGAGTGAACCTGATGTTCCGGATGGCGGCAGACGTTGCCCGGGTACTCGGCGACGACTACGACGTGGAGATCGTCGAGACGCACCACCGGTTCAAGAAAGATTCACCCTCGGGCACAGCGGTGAAGCTGGCCGACGTGGTGGCCGGCGCGCTCGGCCGGGAGATGAAGGAGGCGGTAGTCTACGGCCGCCACGGAATGGTCGGGGAACGGCCCCGGAAGGAGATCGGGGTGTTCGCGGTACGGGCGGGGGACGTCGTGGGCGAACACACCCTCGTGTTCGGCGGGATCGGGGAGAGGCTCGAGATCACTCACCGGGCCCACAGCCGGAACACGTTTGCCCGGGGCGCCGTACGGGCCGCCTCCTGGGTCATCGGAAAGCCGGCGGGGATCTATGACATGAATGCGGTGCTTGGGGTGTGATGTCATGAAGATCGCGCGGTTCGAATTCCGGGGGAATGTCGCGTACGGCCTTGTCGATCCGGAAAGGGGGGAGATCCGGGAACTTGACGGCCCGCCGTTCGAGGATATCCGGGATACCGGTTCCGTGCGGCCACTGGCCGATGTCCGCCTCCTCGCTCCCGTGGTCCCCTCCAAGATCGTTGCCCTCGGGTTTACCTACAAGGGTCACGCGCGGGAGATGGGTAAGGTGGTCCCCGAGGAGCCGCTCATCTTCCTCAAGGCCCCCTCCGCGCTCAACGACCCCGGCGGCGACGTGGTGTACCCTCGCGCCTCCAAGCGGGTGGACTACGAGGCGGAGCTGGCCATCGTCATCGGAAAGAGGGCGAAGGACGTGTCAGCAAGGGATGCGCGGTGGGTGATCCTGGGGTACACTTGCATCAACGACGTGACCGCCCGGGATCTCCAGGCGAAGGACGTGCAGTTCGCGCGGGCGAAGGGGTTCGACACCTTCGCGCCGCTTGGCCCCTGGATCGAAACGGATCTTGACCCGTCCTCCCTGCAGGTCCGCTGTTTGGTGAACGGCCAGGTGAAACAGAATTACAACACGCGCGAGATGGGCGCATCGGTATTCTCGCTGGTGGATCACATCTCCCACGTCATGACCCTGTATCCCGGCGACGTCATCGCGACCGGCACTCCTCCGGGGGTCGGCCCCGTGACGGCGGGGGACGTGATGACCGTCGAGATCGAAGGGATCGGATCCCTGACCAACCCGGTCGTAGCCCAATAGCCCATCTTCCACGAGGGGGATGTGACGAGATGAGCCGATTTCCGCTTTCCACACGGATACAGGACCTTCCTCCGTACCTGTTTGCCGAACTGGACCAGAAAAAGGAGGAGGTCCGTGCCCGCGGCGTGGATATCATCGACCTGGGGGTCGGGGATCCCGACCGGCCGACGCCCAAACACATCGTGGACCGGATGAAAAGGGAGACGGCCGTTCCGGCCAACCACCAGTACCCGTCCTATGAAGGGCTCCTTACGTTCCGATCGGCTGCGGCGAACTGGTACAGGCGGCGGTTCGGCGTGTCGCTCGACCCATCCTCCGAGGTGGTGACACTCATCGGATCGAAGGAGGGGATCGCCCACTTCCCGCTTGCCTTCGTGAACCCCGGCGACGGGGTCCTGGTGCCGGATCCCGGCTATCCGGTCTATCATATCGCCACGATGTTCGCGGGCGGGAGATCGCACTTCCTGCCGCTGCTGCGCGAAAACAAATTTCTGCCCGACCTTGACGCGGTCCCGCGCTCCGTCCTTGCCAAGGCGAAGATCCTGTTTCTCAACTATCCGAACAATCCGACGTCCGCCGTGGCCGACCGGAAATTCTACCGCAGGGTACTGGGGTTCGCCGAGGAGAACGACCTGATCGTGGCGCACGACGTGGCGTACACGGAGATCTATTTCGACGCGGAAAAACCGATGAGCATTCTCGAGCTCCCGGGGGCGAAGAAGCGGTGCATCGAGTTTCACTCCCTTTCCAAGACCTACAACATGACGGGCTGGCGGATCGGCTTCGCCGTGGGAAACCCGGACCTCGTGGCGGGCATCGGAAAGGTCAAGACCAACGTGGACAGCGGGGTGTTCCAGGCAGTGCAGGGCGCCGGGATCGAGGCGCTCACGAGCGGCGACGAGGTCACCGGCGCCATCCGGCACACCTACCAGGAGCGACGGGATATCCTGGTCCCCGGGCTTCGGGCGCTGGGCCTCGATCCGGTCGAACCCCGGGCCACCTTTTACGTATGGGTTCCCGTTCCGAAGGGGTATACATCGGCATCCTTCTGTTCCCACCTGCTGGAAGAGGCCGGCATCGTCACCACTCCGGGGAACGGGTTCGGAAACTGCGGGGAGGGATACATCCGCATTGCCCTGACGAAGGAGAAGGGGCGGATCCGGGAGGCTCTCTCCCGGATGCGAAAGGTGGGTTTCTAGCCATCGGGGGCATTCCTTGAGGTTGTCGGTTGTATGGTGGAAGGAGTGTCCCCGCTCACGGGGAGGGATCGGCGTGCCGGAAGAAGTCATCCTGCTTCTCGGAAGCAACGCCGGACGTCGGGTCAAGCAGCTTCGGGACGCCATCACGGCGCTGGCCGGGGGAGTAGAGATCGGGAAAGTGTCCCGGATCTACGCGGGCGAGCCGAGCGGCAGGACAAACCAGCCCTGGTATCTGAACATCGCGGTACGGGGGGAGACCGTCCTTGCCCCCGACCCCCTGCTTCATTTCGTCAAGAGGATCGAGGCGAAAGCGGGCCGGAAGGCGGGGGCGCGCTGGGGTCCGCGAGAGCTCGACATCGACATCATTCTGATGGGGAGCTGCGTGGTTCGCGAGCCGCACCTTGCGATTCCTCACCCGATGATGTCCGCCAGGCGGTTCTGCCTTGCCCCCGTAGCCGAAATTGCCCCGGAGGCTATCGTTCCCCCGGGGGCGAAGACCGTTTGGGATCTTCTCGGCGAATGCCGGGACCCGCTCGAGGTGACACAGGTATGAAACGGCACGGGATAGGGAAGATGGCGTCTGCGGGAGTATTGCTGCTGCTGCTGCTCCTCCTTGCGGCAGGCGGCTGCCGCAAGAAGGAGCCTTCCCGGGGTGCGGAGGGGGATGCGGTCCGCCTGAGCGCCCTGAACGAAATCGAGAACTACAAGGAAATTCTCCGGAAGGATCCGAACAACCTCCAGGCCCTGATCGGTATCGGGAACCTCTATTTCGACACCCGGCAGGATCAGCTGGCCATCGAACATTACCAGCGGGCCCTTACCCTCGACCCCCGGAACGTGAACGTCAGGACGGACATGGCTGTCTGCTACCGGAGGAAGGGGGACCCCGACAAGGCGATCGAGGAATTAAAGAAGGTGATCTCGATCGACCCCCGGCATCCGCAGTCCCGCTACAATCTGGGGGTCATCCTGATCCACGACAAGAAGGATATCGAGGGAGGCGTAGAGGCGTGGGAGGCGCTCCTGGAAAGCATCCCGGAGTACCCCTACCGGGAATCCCTGAAGGCGGAGATCACGAAGAGGCGGACCATGATCGATTCCATGAAGCCCAAATCAAAGTGAAATGGATTTTATTATGGGGAACACATCGTAGTAAAAAGAAAAACACAAGCCGTTCCTGCATGTTTCCCCATCTGCGGGCCGTACGGGTATTGGAAATAGAAAAAGTTATATTTTTGTATTGACAGTCCCGTGTACAATTAATATAGGTAACATTGTTTTGTTCTCACGATGTGAACTCTGCACAGGGAGGAGATATGGTACGGCGCGACAAGGCGAATTACATCATCCAGTCCGTCTCGCATGCCCTTGATGTTCTTGAAGAGTTTCGAGGGGATGTGGACGAACTGGGCGTAACCGAACTCAGCAAGAAGCTTAAACTTCATAAAAATAACGTTTTTCGCATACTCGCAACGTTGCAGTCGAGGAACTACATCGAGCAGAACAAGGCGAACGAGAATTACCGTCTCGGGATAAGGTGCCTCGAGCTGGGGCAGACCTTCATTCACCAGAGGGGAATGCTGAAGCAGGCCAAACCCATTCTCCAGGAACTCGCAGCAAAGACGGGGGAGACAAGCTACGTGTCGATCCTGCGGGGGAACCAGGTCGTGTACCTGGATTCGGTCGAACCGGCGACCACGGTCCGGGTCGTTTCCCGTCTCGGTCTTCAGATGCCGACGCACGCCACCGCCGCTGGAAAAGTGCTGGTGGCGTTCGAATCCGAGGAAGACCTTCGCAAACGTCTCGATCCGGAACTCAACAGCTATACCAAAAACACCATCAAGACCGCCGAGGAACTCTTGCGCCACCTCGGCGTCGTTCGGGAAAAAGAGTATGCCACCGATCTTGAGGAGTTCGAGGAAGGGCTGCGTTGCATCGCTTCCCCGATCCGCGACTACACCCGAAAGGTGATCGGTGCCCTCAGCGTCTCCGGTCCGGCGCACCGCCTCACGGACGACAGGATCGAAACGGTGATCGGCGCCGAAGTGATCCGGCTGGCAAAGGAACTCTCCACTCGCCTCGGCTATCGGGAGTAGAGAGGCCGGCGATTCCGTTCCCCATCCGGACCCGATCGGTCCCGGAATGTCTTGACACCCCCCACCGGCAAATGGTAATTCTTCAAATGAATGATGGTTCATTCAAGGGGGGACGAAATGGCACGGCCGGCGGGTCGGGGGGGAACAAAGGCAAAGCGGGAACGCATCCTGCGGGCGGCGATTAAAATCTTCTCCCAGAAGGGGTTTTTCAATTCCAAGGTATCCGACATCGCCCGGTCGGCAGGGGTAGCCGACGGGACGATCTACCTGTATTTCAAGAACAAGGACGACCTCCTCATCTCCCTGTTCGAGGAAAAGATGGCCGAAGTCGTGGCCAATGCCCGGGAGCGCGTCGCTTCGGGGGACGGGGCGCTCTCCCGCCTGAAGATCTTCATCGAGAACCACATGAACCTGCTCATCCGGGAAGCCGGTCTCATCGAGGTTCTCCAGGTGGAACTTCGGCAGAGCAACAAGTTCATGAAAGAATACGTTCCCGTGAAATTTCTCGAATATCTCGATGTGATCAGCGAGATTCTCGAACAGGGGATACGGGAAGGGACGTTTCGGCAGGAGTTGAACGTGGCGGTGGCCCGCAGGGCGGTGTTTGGAGCCCTCGACGAGATCGCACTGGCCTACGTGCTGTCCCGGAAACGGAAATACGACCCTGCCGGCGCGGCGGCCGAAATCTACCGCATCTTTGCGGAAGGGTTTTGCAGGGGAGCCCGGAACAGGGAGGGCAGGACATGATCGGCTTCGATCTGACACAGGAGCAGATTTCACTTCAGGATATGGCGAGAAAATTCGCCGCCAATGAGATCCGCCCCAGGGCGGTCGAGTGCGACCATGCGGGGACGTTTCCCGAGGAAATCTTCGAAAAGGCGTTCGGGCTCGGCCTGATGAGCGGGTACATCCCAGAGGAGTACGGCGGCCTCGGGCTGAAGGCGCTGGACACATGCATCATCGAAGAGGAGCTGGCGTGGGGGTGTTCCGGGATCGCCACCTCGATGACCTGCAACGGCCTTGCGTTGACGCCGATTCTTGTCGCGGGGACGGAAGACCAGAAAAAGAGGTTTGTCGCCCCCTTCGCGGAGAAACTGCTGTACGCCTCCTTCTGTCTGACCGAGCCCGGGGCCGGCTCCGACGCCGGGGGAATCGCGACGACCGCCAAAAAGGAGGGGGACCATTACCTCCTTAACGGCCGCAAGTGCTTCATTACGAACGGAAGCTACGCATCGCAATACACGGTGTTTGCCTCCACGGACCGCTCCAAAGGGCACAAGGGGCTGTCCGCCTTCGTCGTTCCGAGATCGCTCCCCGGCGTGTCCGTCGGAAAGAAGGAGGACAAGATGGGGCAACGGGCCTCGGACACGGCGGACGTGCTCTTCGAGGACGTGAAGGTCCCGGTCGAAAACCTCCTTGGCAAAGAAGGCGAAGGATTCAAGATCGCCATGATCACGCTGGACTACGCCCGTCCCACGGTGGCGGCCATGGGCGTGGGTGTTGCCCGTGCAGCGTTCGAACTGGCGATGCAGTATTCGAAGGAGCGCACGCAGTTCGGTGTCCCGATCGCCATGAACCAGGCGATCCACTTCCTGCTGGCCGACATGGCGATGGATATCGAGGCGGCCCGCCTTCTCACTTACAAGGGGGCCTGGATTCTCGATAAGGGGAAGCGCAACACCAAGGAGTCTTCCTTCGCCAAGGCATTCGCCGCCGATCTCGCGATGCGTGTCACCACCGACGCCGTGCAGATATTCGGCGGGTACGGGTACATGAGGGACTATCCCGTGGAGAAGTTGATGCGCGATGCGAAGCTCCTCCAGATCTACGAGGGGACGAGCCAGATCCAGCGCATGGTGATCGCCAAGGAGATCATGATGCGGTAGAAGGGGCAGATTCCGGCGTCAGGAGTCGCGGCGGGCGAGAGCGAGGAGCCCGTCCGCCGATGCTTGCAGCTCCTCCCTCCATGACAACCCCCCGAGAAACGCCTTTGGGATCCCCGTTGCCCCTACGTAGCCGCCAGCCAAGCTGCCCGCCATCGCGCCGTTCGCTTCGGCCTCGTGGCCGAAATTCACTGCGGAGAAGACCGCGGCGCCGTAATCTTCGGGGTTGCGGAGGAAACAGGCCCACGCGAAAGGAATCCCCTCCGGAACGGATGCGCCGTTTCCGAGAGCCTCCTGGACATCCGCCATCTCGGCGCGTCGAAGGAGAAGGGCCGTGAGATCGGTGCCAAGCTTCCTCCAGAGCGCGGGAGCGGTCCTTCCGCTTTTTCCCCGGGTGGAACGGTCGACTTCGATGCCGGTTACGACGTGGGAGAGCCCCCGCGCGAATCCCAGCACATCGAGAGCGCCGGCGGGAGTGTGCAACAGGCGCGCGATGGCGACGGCCTGTACGATTGCCCCCGCGATCGCTGCCGCGTGGGGGTGAGTGATGCTTGCTTCGATGCCGGCCTCCAGCTTCAGACGCCGGAAGTTCCCCGCGCGCAGAAGGGCGAGCGGGGTGAGGCGCGCTGCGGGGGCCGTCTCCGAAACGGTTGCTCCCGCTTCGAACCAGGGGAACCCCCGGTCGGACAGATTGCGGGCGAACTCCGCATGATGTCCCGATCCGGGCAGGCGTCGGGATTTTACGTAGACGGAAGCGATCCCCTCGGGGTCGAGCTTGCGAGCTTTGAGGAGGGCGCGGGACAGGAGAAGGCAGGCGGGCGGAGAGCCGTCCTGCACCGGTCCTCCCAGGGCATCCGGTGTCGATTCCCGATCGATCTTTCCGTACAGTTCCCGGATGTCCCGAGGGGAAAGCCCCTGTGTCGCCCTGCCCAGGATCTCTCCGATTGCCGCGCCGAGAAGGGCCCCCCGGAACCGGTCCTGGTAGTCGATCCCCCCGACAAACTCGAACGTCTGCGATTCCCCCTTCGCCATATACGAGGGGACTTTCGTTTTCCGGACGAGAAACTGATAGATCGCCTCCGGTTCCTTTTCGAACAGGAGCGGCTGGTCGGCCTCCCTTTTCGCCATGCGCAATACTTTACGCTCGGCCTGCAGGGCAAGCGCACGCGCCATTTCCCAGAAATCCTCGTTCCCCTTGAGGGGGATTTTCTGTAGGGATTGCAGCAGACTCGAAGAGGTCTCTTCCGGGGAATCGGCCAACAGGTCGATATGCGCCCCGGGCATGCCGGGCTCGTCCGCATCGGCACCGGCCGAAATGGCCTGCCTCTCCGCAGGGGAGAGATCCTCCCGTTTCCTCGTCTCGGGGAACCGGGAGGCTTGCCCGGGGGCAACGGCTTCCCGTCCCGGAAATCCCCCGAAATGGAGCTCCATCATTTTGTGGATCTGGGAGGGGGAGAATCGCATCGTTTGCAGGATCTCGAAGAGGGTTTCCGCCCGGGGTATCCTGCCACCGTAGACGACCTGCCGGAGCAACTCGTAACTGTACCGGAAATCCTTCCTGTCCTCGGTGAATTTCTTTAGGGAAGAATAGCCGAGATTCTCGATCCGTTTCCGCAATATTTTCGATAGAAAATTCGGGGTAAGATCATCCATTTGTTTATTGCCTCCGCGGGGCGGTGTCCCTACGGTAGGGTATTATACAATATATATTGTAAAATAACAAAAGATTATTTATTTATTAAAATGAGAATTGTATTTTGAGTAATAAAGTTGTTTGCCGATGGTTTATCTACAGGGATTCGGCGACGAGTTCCGCGATGTCTTTTGCCTGAACCGAGTCATCAAGATTGTGGAACTTGATGGCGTCGTCGAACATGGTAAGGCAATACGGGCAGGAGGACCCTGTCGCATTGGCACCGGTACGCATCAGCTGGTCGAAACGGATATGGTTGATCCTCTTCCCCGGGATCTCGAGCCACATGCCCCCTCCGCCGGCTCCGCAGCAGAAACCCCTCTCCCTGCTCTTTTCGGGTTCATTGACGGTGATCCCCGGAATGGACTGGAGCGTTTCCCGCGGGGCGTCGTAGATGTCGTTGTGCCTGCCGAGATAGCAGGAATCGTGAAACGCCACCAGACGGTTGATCGGTTTTGACGGCGTGATCTTTCCTGCATCGATGAGGTTCCGGAGCAGGACCGAGTGGTGAATCACCTCGACGTTGACCCCGAACTGCGGATACTCGTTGCGGAAGGTATTGAAGCAGTGCGGACACTGGGTGATGATCTTTTTCACGCGGTAGGAGGCGAAGGCCTCCTTCACCATCTCCACCATCCCCAGCGCAAAGAGACCTTCCTCCCCGAGACGGCGGGCGGACTCGCCGCAGCACATCTCCTCGAGACCCAGCGTGGCATAGTCAACACCCGCACGATTGAGCAACGAGACGATCGTGCGCGTAACCTTCTGGTTTCGGGGGTCGTACGCTCCGGCACATCCCACCCAATACAGGTACTCGAACTCCTTCTTGTCCGCCGCGAAGGGGACGGAAAGCCCGCGCGCCCACTGGGTCCTGTCGTCCTGGGGCAATCCCCAGGGGTTCCCGGTGTCCCCCATTTTCCGCAGGGCGGTTCGGGCCGAGTCGGGGATCTTCGCATCGGCGACGTACCCGCGGCGGACGTCGACGATCATGTCGATGTGCTCGATCAGTACCGGGCACGCCTCCATGCACGCACGGCATGTCGTACACGCCCAGATCTCGTCAGGGAAGAGAACCTCGGAAGTGAAGGCCGGCACAACGGGCTTCCCGGTCTTCTTGTCGATGGATGCCGCAGAGGGTACAAGGCGAAAGAACTGGTCCCGGCTCATCTGGTTTTTTGTTTTCAGGACCACGTCCCGGGGGGAGAGCGGCATCTCGGCGGCGAACGCGGGGCATTCGTCCTGGCACCGGCCGCATTTGGTGCAGGCATCCGAGGAGAGGAGCTGTTTCCATGAGAAATCCTCCACGTGGACGGCTCCGGGCTTCTCCTCCTCCTCGATGTTCGGAACCGGCTGGAGCGCCCCTTTGGGGCGCGACGAACGCAAGAAGATGTTCACGACGCCCGCTCCCAAATGAAACATCTTGGAGAAGGGGATCGTCGCGAGAAAACCAAAGGCGAGAAGGAGGTGTGTCCACCAGAGCCCCCGGTGGAGCGAAAGCAGACTTCCGAGCGAAGCACCCTCGAAGAAGGGGGTGATCGCGTTGCTTACGAAGGACACGGGGGCCGCCGCAGGCCGCGTCGCTGCGATGCGGACCGCCTCCACCAGAAACCCCGTCACCCCGATCGCCCCGATCAGCAGCAGCTGCAGGAGGTCGTCGCCGTCCGCGGTAAGACCTTTGGGCCGGAAGAGAACCCTCCGCAGCAGGGCGACGAAAATCCCGGCGAGGAGGAGCAGGCCGAACGTGTCGACAAAGAGCTTGAAGCCGAGGTAAAAATTGCCGTCCAGGATAGGGATGCCGAAGTCATACTCCACCGCAACGAGGCAGGTGGCAAGAAACAGGACGATGAACGCGGAGTAGACGGCGAGGTGCATCAGCCCGCCGATCTTCCTCTCGAGCACCTTCTGTTGCCCGAGGCCGATCTTCAGGGCGTCCACCGCGCGTTCCCACGGGTTGTCCAGCCGGTCCTCCCGTTCCTCCCTTCCCCGTCGGTACGCCCCGATCCGCTCGGAGAGCCCCCAGGCGAAGATGATGATCACCATGCCGAGCAGGGAGTACATGATGACAGCCGCCAAAGGAGGCAGATTCCACATGATTTCCCGGCCGACGGTTTTCAAGAGGAGGCTCCTGGCCAAGGGTTCGGCGGATAGTTCTATCAGAACAGCGCGCCTGCCGTAAAGATAAATCTTCCTGCTCCGCGGGACGCATTTCTCGTTATACTGGAAACCATTCCAGCAGGGAGGATTCGGGCATGGCAGTGAAGTGGACGGAGGACCTGTCCGTGGGAGTTGGTGACATCGACACCCAGCACAAGGAATTGTTCGCAACAGCCGATGCACTCCTGGAGGGCGTCGGAAGGGGCGAGGGGCACGGCGAGGTGACGAAAGCGGTAGCCTTTCTCGAGCAGTACGTGGAGAACCACTTCCGGATGGAAGAGATGTACATGAAGCGGTACAGCTATCCCGGCTACCCCGAGCACAAGATCGAGCACACGACCTTCATCGGTGATTTCTACGACATGCGTCAGGAACTCGACAACAACGGAGTGACTCCCGAGCTGACGGTCCGTCTCGCGGAAAAGCTCGGCGAGTGGCTCGTAAACCACATCGGCCGAATGGACAGGGCACTCGGGGCTTTCCTGAGGGGGCGTAAATTAAAGTAGCCCCCGGCGGGAGCTCCCGGCCCGTGTGATAAACTGATTTGATGAACCGCCAGGCGATTTCCGCTCTCCGGGAGGTGTTCGGGGAGCGGCTCGATACGTCGCGCGAACAGTGCATCTGCTACTCCTACGACGCCACGGGAAAGATGTTTCTCCCGGAGGCGGTCGCCTTTCCGGTGAGCGCGGAAGAAGTCCGCCGGACCATCCTCCTTGCAAACGAACACCGGTTCCCGGTAATCCCCCGGGGGGCCGGCTCCGGGTTTTCCGGGGGGTCGGTCCCCGTGCAGGGGGGGGTTGTTCTTTCGATGGAGCGGATGGACCGCATCCTGTCGGTCGACGCGGAGAATCTCATCGCGGTCGTCGAGCCGGGCGTGGTGACGGAAACCCTGAAAGAAGAGGCGAAAAAACGGGGACTGTTCTACCCCCCCGATCCCGCGTCCCTCAAGTTCTGCACGATCGGGGGAAACATCGCCGAGTGCGCGGGGGGGATGTGCGCGGTCAAGTACGGGGTAACGAGGGATTACGTTCTGGGGCTCGAGGCGGTCCTCGGCACCGGTGAGTTGATCCGGACGGGTGTCATCACCGTGAAGGGAGTCGTCGGATACGATCTGACGAGGCTGCTCGTGGGCTCCGAAGGGACGCTGGGGATCGTCACGAAAGCGGTCCTCAAGCTCATCCCGTTCCCGGAAACGGCCGCGACGATTCTCGCATTCTTCCGCAGCAACCACGGCGGGTCGAGTGCGGTGACCGGGATTATCGGGGAGCGTATCACCCCCTGTGCGCTGGAACTGATGGACCGCACAGCGATCGACTGCGTCCGCGAGGATGTCGGCCTTTCCGTCCCGGAGGGGACCGGGTGCGCCCTCCTGATCGAGGTGGACGGCTCGAAGGAGTCCGTGTCCCGGGAAACGGAGAGGGTGGAGCGGGTTTGCCGGCGGTACGGCGCGATCGAGGTCGGCCGGGCGGAGGACGCGCAGGGGCGGGAACGGCTGTGGACGCTTCGCAGGTCGATCTCCCCCGCTCTGCGGAAAGTGAACCCGGTGAAGATCAACGAGGACATCGTCGTCCCCCGCAGCCGTCTGCCCGAGATGATGGCGTTCCTCGCGGACCTGGCATCCTGCAGGCGCCTCAAGATCGTCAACTTCGGGCACGCGGGGGACGGGAACGTCCACGTGAACGTGATGATATCCGGAACGGACCAGGAGGAGCGCCGGCAGGCGGACGAGGCGGTCGCCGAGATATTCCGGAAAACCGTGGCGCTCGGCGGGACGATCTCGGGGGAGCACGGCATCGGGATCTCGAAGGCTCCCTTCCTCGAAATGGAAGTCGGCCCTCTGGGCGTCTCCGTGATGAAGCGGCTGAAAAGCTGCTTCGACCCCAACGGGATTCTGAACCCGGGGAAGATCTTCGCGGAAGAGGGGGTGGCGCAGCGGTGAAACGCGAAGATTTCGAACTGCTTACGGCCGCCTGCGCGAAATGCGGGACCTGCAGGACGGTTTGCACCCTCTACCCGGAGCGGAAATCCGAGATTTCGGTGGCCCGGGGGAAAGTCACCCTCGTGGAGGCCGCCATCTCCGGCCTCGACGGGAACGCGGACGCGTTGCAGGAAGCCCTGTCCGACTGTCTGCTCTGCGGCAGGTGCGAGCGGAACTGCCCTAACCAGGTGCAGGTAGAGGAGATCATCATGAAGGGGCGGGCCGCCCTGGCGGAGGAATTGGGCATCCCGGCTTGGAAACAGGTGGTCTTCGGGAAGGTGATGCCGTCTTCCGCCGCGAAGGGGGTGGCGCGCAAGACGGGTGCGGCCGCCCAGAAGCTCCTCCTTCGCAAGGTGCCGACAGGGAGCGGGCTGCACTACCGGTTCCCGGAGAGGTTCGGGTTCGAGGGGCGTACCGTCCCGGGGCTGCCGGGAACGAGTTTCCGGGAATCCCTGGAACCCGGCGAGGCGGTCCGCGGGGAGGTGATCCTCTTCGTCGGGTGTGTGTTCGACCACGTTTTCCCGGGGGTGGGACGAGCTGCCTACGAAACGCTTCTCCTCTCGGGGAAAGGGATTTCCGTATTCCGCGGCGCGGCGTGCTGCGGGCTCCCCGCCCTGGTGTCGGGGGATCGGCCGTCGGCTTTGCGGTGCATCGAGGAAAATGTGAGGCGGCTCTCCGACGCTTCGCCCGAACGGATCGTGTTCCCGTGCGGATCGTGCCTCGTCATGTTCCGGCGGAACATCCTCTCCTTGCTGACCAAGGAACATCCCCTCTACGCAGAGGCCGTCCGGGTGGCGGACCGGTGCGAGGATTACGCCGGCTTCCTCCTCGCATCGGGCGTGGCATCCCGTCTTCCCGACCCTCCGAAAGGGGAGAGGACCGGGCAGGTCGGGTACCACGATCCCTGCCATCTCTCCGGGACTCTCGGCAAGGGTGGGGAGGGGCGGAAGGTGCTTCGCAAGGCGGTGGGAGACTCCTTCGCCGAAATGAAGGGCGCGGATCTTTGCTGCGGGTACGGGGGGACGTTCAACATCCGCGATTACCCGACTTCCTCGAAGATCGGACAAAACAAGGTTTCCGTCGCGGCGGAAGGGGGTACGACCGTGATCGCTACCGCCTGTTCCGGCTGTATCCTCCAGATGCGCGATATGGCCGCCCGTACCGATCCGTCCCTGCGAGTAGTCCACCTCGCGGAGCTGGTTTCCCAAGCGATTTCCCGACGTTGACATCCCGCGTCGCGGGATGATATGAAACTCCATCACCTTTTCTCACGTTGCCAGGAGGGGGAGGCATGTCTCTACAGGAAAAGTTGGGTGAGCTGCGCAAAAAAAACGCCCTTGCGTCGGAGGGGGGCGGAAAGAAACGGATCGAGACGCAGCATGCGCAGGGCAAGCTCACGGCCCGGGAGCGAATCGAACTTCTCCTCGACCCGAATTCGTTCGTCGAGCTTGACCGGTTCGTCCAGCACAGGTGCACGGATTTCGAAATGGAGAAGTTCCTGGGGGATGGCGTTGTAACGGGATACGGGCAGGTCAACGGCCGCCTCGTCTATATTTTCGCGCAGGATTTCACCATCTTCGGCGGCTCTCTCTCCGAGACCTACGCCCAGAAGATCTGCAAGATCATGGACCACGCGGCCCGCAACGGTGCTCCGTTCATCGGACTCAACGATTCCGGCGGGGCCCGGATCCAGGAGGGGGTGCACAGCCTGGCCGGATACGCCTACATCTTCCTGCGAAATACGCTCTACTCGGGCGTCGTTCCCCAGATCTCGGCGATCATGGGGCCGTGCGCGGGAGGGGCGGTGTACTCCCCGGCGATCACCGATTTCATCCTGATGGTGAAGAACACCTCCTACATGTTCGTAACCGGCCCGGACGTCATCAAGACGGTGACCCACGAGGAGGTGACCAAGGAGGCCCTGGGCGGTGCGATGTCCCATAATGAACGCAGCGGCGTCGCCCACTTCGCCGCCGAGGACGAGAAAGAGTGCCTGTTCCTGATCCGTGAACTCCTCTCCTTCATACCCCAGAACAACATGGAAGATCCTCCGGTCATCGCTACCAACGACCCTCCCGACCGAATGGACGAGAGTCTGAACCAGCTCGTCCCGGACATCCCGACGAAACCGTACGACATCCGGGATGTGATCAAGAAGGTGGTGGACGACGGCTACTTCTTCGAGGTCCAGGAACATTTTGCGAAGAACATCGTCATCGGGTTCGCTCGGATGAACGGCCGGCCCGTCGGGATCACGGCCAACCAGCCGGCGATTCTCGCCGGGTGCCTCGACATCAACTCCTCGATCAAGGGAGCCCGGTTCGTCCGGTTCTGCGACGCCTTCAACATTCCCCTCCTTACCTTCGTCGACGTCCCCGGCTTCCTCCCGGGCACCGGCCAGGAGTACGGCGGGATCATCAAGCACGGTGCGAAGCTTCTATACGCCTTCGCCGAATCGACCGTCCCGAAGGTGACGGTCATCACCAGGAAGGCGTACGGCGGGGCCTACGACGTCATGGCTTCCAAGCATATCCGGGGAGACGTGAACTACGCGTACCCGACCGCCGAGATCGCCGTGATGGGGCCGGACGGTGCGGTGAACATCATCTTCCGGAAGGAGCTCGTCAAATCGGACGATCCGGAGAAGACCAGAGCGGAGCTCGTCGCCGACTACCGCGAGCGATTCGCATCGCCCTACAAGGCGGCCGAACTCGGGTTCATCGATGAGGTCATTTTGCCAGAAGAGACGCGCCCCAAGGTCATCAAGGCCTTCGAGATGCTCAAAAACAAGAGGGAATCCAATCCACCGCGCAAGCACGGCAACATTCCCCTGTAGGAGGCCGACCTTGTTCGAGAAAATCCTGATCGCCAACCGGGGAGAGATTGCCGTTCGGGTGGAACGGGCCTGCCAGGAGATGGGGATACGCACCGTGGCGGTCTACTCCGAGGCGGACCGGCACGCGCTCCACGTCCGGTATGCCGACGAGGCGTACCTTATCGGGCCGCCCCCCGCATCGGAATCGTACCTCGTGATCGACAAGATCATCGACGTTGCGAAAAAAAGCGGCACGGAAGCGATTCACCCCGGGTACGGTTTCCTTGCGGAAAACCCGGTCTTCGCCCAGCGGTGCGAAAAGGAGAAGATCAAGCTGATCGGCCCGTCCGCCCATTCGATGCGGACGATGGGGTCCAAGACGCTCGCCCGGAAGACGGTGCAGGCAGCGGGAGTCCCGGTGGTGCCCGGGACGGTGGAGCAGATAGCGACCGAGGAAGAGGTCCTTCGGGTCTCGAGAACGATCGGTTTCCCGGTGATGCTGAAGGCCACGGCGGGCGGAGGCGGCAAGGGGATGCGCCTCGTGAGGGAGGAGGGGGACCTGCGGTCCGCGCTGCGGATGGCGAAATCCGAGGCGAAGTCCGCCTTCAGCGACGATTCTGTCTACATCGAGAAATACATCGAGCAGCCGCGCCACGTGGAAATCCAGTTCCTCGGCGACCAGCACGGGAACTACGTGCATCTGTGCGAGCGGGAGTGTTCCATCCAGCGACGGCACCAGAAGGTGATCGAGGAGTCCCCTTCGGTGATCATCACCCCCGAGATCCGGGCGGCGATGGGGAAGGTGGCGATCGACGCCGCAAGGGCGGCACAGTACGAAGGGGCCGGAACGGTCGAGTTCCTGGTGGACAAGGACATCAACTTCTACTTCCTCGAGATGAACACGCGGCTTCAGGTGGAGCACCCGATCACCGAGATGGTGACCGGCGTCGACATCGTCAAGGAGCAGATCCGGATCGCTGCCGGTCATCCACTCTCCATCCGGCAGGAGGAGGTCAAGCAGACCGGCCACGCGATCGAGTGTCGCGTCTATGCGGAGGATCCCGACAAAAACTTCATGCCGTACCCCGGCGTCATCACTTCCCTTCGGACGCCGGGCGGCCCCGGCGTGCGGGACGACTCGGGGGTCTTCAAGGGGTTCGAGATCCCCATCTATTACGACCCGATCATCTCGAAGCTGGTCACCTGGGGGAAGGACCGGGAGGAAGCCGTCGCCCGGATGAGGCGCGCGCTCAACGAATACGTCGTAACGGGAGTCAAGACGACGATTCCGTTCCACATCCGGGTGATGAACAATCGGCACTTCCTCGAGGGGAATTTCGACACGAACTTCATCGAAAAGGTGTTTTTCCAGGAGGAGAAGCAGCGTGAGCTTCCTCACTACGAAGTCGCCGTGATCGCCGCCGCGATCCAGCTTTACCTCGACGAGAGGAAGCAGGCGATCGCGCAGCGGCCCGTTGGGACGGGGGAACCGGTGTCGATGTGGAAATATTCGACCCGCCCCGGAACACCGAAAAATCCGTAGGAGCGGCCCATGAACTACATCGCCACGATCGGGGAAACGGAAGTCAAGGTCACGGTGAAGGAGGTCGGGGTCGCCCGGTACCTGGTGAAGGGCGACGAGAAGGAGTATCTGGTCGACGCCCACCAGGTCCAGGACAGCGTCTGGTCCATCCTGTACGGCACGGACTCCTTCGAGGTGGACGTTCAGGGAGGAAACGACGATTATGAGGTGTTGATCGAAGGGGACTGTTACAAGTTCTCCCTGATGAACGAGCAGCGGAAAGTGCTCATCCACGTGGGGGGAAAAGGAGCGGCGGGGAAGGCGCTGGTCACCTCGCCGATGCCTGGCAAGGTGGTGAAACTTCTGGTGTCCGAGGGGGAAGAGGTGCAGGCCGACCAGGGCGTGATCGTCGTCGAGGCGATGAAGATGGAGAACGAGCTCAAGTCCGCGGTCGCGGGAAAGGTCAAGGAGATCTTCGTGAAGGAAGGGGAGGTCGTCGAGTCGGGGGCGAAGCTTCTCCTGGTGGAATAGGGGGACGGGATGCCGGCACGGAAGGGAAAGGCAGCGGGCAAGTCCCGAGTCAAGACAGCCAGGGAGCGATGGGAGAGGCACGTCCTTACTCCGGTGACGGCGAAAGCGCCCGAGCGGCGGAAGCGGTTCGAAACCACCTCCGGGGAGCCGGTCGAGCTCCTCTACACGCCGCAGGACCTCGAGGGGGTCGACTACCTGCGGGATGCGGGGTTCCCGGGGGAGTACCCCTTTACCCGGGGCGTGCAGCCGACGATGTACCGGGGGCGTCTCTGGACGATGCGGCAATACGCGGGCTTCGGCGACGCCCGGGAGTCGAACCGGCGTTACCGCTACCTGCTCGACCAGGGGCAGACAGGGCTCTCGGTGGCGTTCGATCTCCCCACCCAGATGGGGTACGACTCGGACAATCCGGTCGCGGCGGGCGAGGTGGGGAAAGTAGGCGTGGCGATCGACTCGATCGAGGACATGGAGGTCCTCTTCGACAAGATCCCTCTCGGGAAGGTGTCGACCTCGATGACGATCAACTCCACGGCGGCGATCCTGCTCGCCATGTACATCGCGGTGGGGCAGAAGCAGGGGGTTTCCCCGGAAGCGCTCAACGGCACCATCCAGAACGACATCCTCAAGGAATACATCGCGAGGGGGACCTACATCTACCCGCCGGCGCCGTCCATGCGGATCATCACGGACATATTCGCCTTCTGCAAGGAGTACGTGCCGAAGTGGAACACGATCAGCATTTCGGGGTACCACATCCGGGAGGCGGGTTCCACGGCGGCGCAGGAGATCGCATTCACGCTGGCCAACGGGATCGCCTACGTGCAGGCTGCGATCGATGCCGGTATGTCGGTGGACTCGTTCGCCTCGCGCCTGGCCTTCTTCTTCAACGCGCACAACAACTTCCTCGAGGAGGTGGCCAAGTTCCGGGCGGCCCGTCGCCTCTGGGCGAAGATCATGCGGCACCGGTTCCGGGCGAAGGACCCCAGGTCGTGGATGCTCCGGTTCCACACGCAGACCGCCGGGTCGTCGCTCACGGCCCAGCAGCCGGACAACAACGTGGTCCGTGTGACGGTCCAGGCGCTCGCGGCCGTCCTCGGAGGGACGCAGTCCCTGCACACCAACTCCCGGGACGAGGCGCTCTCGCTTCCCACCGAGGATTCCGTGCGCATCGCCCTCCGCACGCAGCAGATCCTGGCCCACGAAAGCGGTGTCGGGGACACGGTGGACCCGCTCGGCGGCTCCTACTGCATGGAGGCGATGACCTCGAGTCTCGAGCGGCAGGCGGAGGAGTACATAAGGAAGATCGACCGCATGGGCGGAATGGTCAACGCGATCGACCGCGGGTACGTCCAGAAGGAGATCCAGGATGCCGCTTTCCGGTACCAGCAGGAGATCGAGCGGAAGGACCGGATCATCGTCGGGATGAACGAGTTCACGATCCGGGAACCGAAGCCGGAAAATCTTCTCACGGTCGACCCGAAGATTGAAAAGGGCCAGCGGAAGCGTCTCGCGGCCCTTCACAAAAAGCGGGATGGCCGCATCGTCCGGGAAAGGCTCTCCGGCCTGGAGAGGGCCTGCCGCGGGAAGGAAAACATCATGCCGTTCATTCTGGAGGCCGTGAAGGCCTGCGCCACGCTCGGGGAGATCTCGGACGTGCTGCGGGGGGTCTTCGGCACGTACCGGGGGAAAATTACGGTCTGACCCTCCGGTTGATACCCGAAGTCAACATCCGTTGGGAGGAGGGTAAGATGGCCGGGATTCGGTGGGAGAGGGAAATCGGCGCGGCGCTGGAAAAGGCGAAACAGACCGGCAAACCGGTATTCCAGGACTTCTGGTACGACGGTTGAATCGGCTGCGCCCAGATGAATACGGGTCCGTATTCCGACGAGAAGGTGCAACGGTTCATCGAGGAGCGTTTCCTCCCCGTAAGGAGCGAATGCTCCTGGGACAAACCCACCCCGCTGATGGAGAAGTACGGGATCAAGTGGACTCCGACCTTTCTCGTCCACGATTCCGGGGGGAAGGAGCATCACCGGTTCGTAGGCTACGTCCCCACGGATGATCTCTTCGCCCAGCTCGGTCTGGGGATCGGCAAGATCTTCTACGACTCGGACAAAATGGGCGACGCGATCCGCCAGTTCCAGACGGTGATCGAGCGCCACCCCGGTGCGGGAGCGACGCCCGAAGCGATCTTTTTAAAAGGTGTCGCCGAATACAAGCACACTCAGGACGCGAAGGCCCTTCGCCGGGTGTACGACACCCTATCGGCTGGCTATCCGCAGTCCGAGTGGGCCAGAAGGGCACAGCCGTATTCCGCGATCCCTCTGTAGAACCGGATGTCCCACTCGAACCGGCATTGGCCGTTCCAGCTTCGACCTGGATTCTGAAAGTCACGGGACATGCCCTCAATCGTCACGTGCGTTTCCCGGGCTGCCAAATATTGCGCATCCGGTAACCCGGGGGCACTCTCTCCCTGTTCCCGATTGGGGAGAAATTCGTAAAGGATGAAAAAAACCGTTTACATCTCGAATTCTAATGTGATAAATTCACGAAGAAGATGTTCCCGGCAATAAATAGAGCCGGAAAAATATGGAGAAGTTTATCGAATGTTGAGGAAGCGGGTTTTGTTCGGGGAAAACCGCTCTTTACGGGGATTTATATCGAATATCGGGAGGGAAAACATTTTCCCAGCTGGTGGGTCCCGCCGGCGATAAAGGGAAATGTTTTTCCCACTAGAGGTGCAGATATGACACTTTTTTCTCCAGGTGAATTCTTTATTGTAATTGAAACAATAGGATAAGCCTCCTTGGCCTTATCGTTCCTGTTTGGCAGAGGTGGCACGATATTTGTTTGTTTTCCTTAGTAGTTTTGTAGGCGGGGGGTAACGAAAGAAGGATGTTCGCCAGACACAGAGGAGGTAGGATAATGCTTCACAGTCTGATCATGATGTTTCGGGATGAGGAGGGGCAGGGTCTGGTCGAATACGCGCTGATCATCGTGCTGGTTTCCATAGCCTTGATCGCCGGGCTTACCTTGCTCAAAGGGAGCATTGTCAACGTGTTCAGCAGTATCGGGTCCACTTTGAGCAGCGGGGCAGGATCGTAGGCGGTAAACAACAAAGGAGGTTAGCCAGCCGGTCCCGTGGCCGCCGGTTCGGCATCCGGAGTATGAGAAGAAACCGCAGTATGAGAAGAAACCGCAAGGGTCAGGGGTTGGTCGAATACGCAATGATCATCGTTCTCATTGCGATGGCTGTCATTGGTGCAGTCACGGTTTTCCAAAACGGCTTGACGCAAAGCTTCGGTTACGCCAGCAACCAGATCAGCTCATCCCTCTCATCCGGCAGTTAGGGACGGCGGGGGATCCCTTTCCGATCCCGATTCCCAAGTTGGGCCTTCCGGGGAAAGACGTGGTAGAATCAAGCACCCCGGAGGGCCCGTTTTTTTTATCGGGCAACGTTTATTTCGGACAGGAGGGCGTGGGGGCGAAGGTGAAACCGACCGGAAAGACGGAACGGGGGCAAGGCCTCGTCGAATTTGCGCTCCTGGTCCCGATCATGCTCCTCCTGGTGATCGGGATCGCGGAGTTCGGAAGGGCGTGGATGATGAGAAATATCCTGACGGGCGCGGCGCGGGAGGGAGCACGGGTAGCAGCTGTCGAGCCGGATTCGGCTTCCTCGATAAACCAGGGGCGAGCAGCGGCCATCGCAGTCCTTAGTTCGGCGGGAATCAGCGTACCGCCGGCAACCGTAATTGTAGACCCCAGTCCTCCGACCCCCTTTAACGCTGTACAAGTAGACGTTACCTACACGTATTCTGTTGTCATAACAGGGTTCATCCCCGGCTTGCCCGCCTCCTTCCCGCTCACGGGGACGGCTACGATGCGCCGGGAAAGGTACTAGCACCGGAAGGAAGATTCACTTGACAGGAGACCCGATCGAATGAACCGGACGCGAATCGTCATAGTCGTGGTGATGGCCGCTTTCCTGGCCTTGCTCGCCAGTATCGGGACGTACCGGTTTCTCTCGGAAAGAGGCCGCATGGCCGAGGAAGCCAGGCTTCAGACCGTGGGCGTCGTTGTCGCCGCGGAGGATATCCCCTTCGGCTCGACGATCCGGCCGGATCAGGTGGCTCTCTCCGCGTGGCCGAAGGATCGGTACCCGCGTGACGTCCTGATCGACGTGAAGGCCGCTTCCGGCAGGGTCGCCCGGCGCGAGTTCATGCGCGGCGAGCCCATCGTCGAATCGAAGCTGCTCACCACCGCCGCGAACGCAGGAATGCTTTCGCTAAGGATCCCGCAGGGAATGCGGGCCTTCACGGTCCGGGTGAACGAAGTCGTCGGGGTCGGGGGGTTCCTTCTGCCCGACGCCCGTGTGGATGTCGTGTTGACGACCGAGTCCCCGGGCGGTCAGGGAGGGAGGATCTCCAAGATCATTCTCGAAGACATTCGCGTCCTCGCGGTCGGCCAGAAGACCGATCAGAAAAACAGCGAGCCGGTCGCGGTCGGCACGGTCACGCTCGCCGTCACCCCGGAGGAGGCCGAAAAACTCGCACTGGCGAGCAACGACGGAAGTATCCACCTTGTCCTGCGGAATTTCGCGGATTCCGACAAGGTGAAAACTGTCGGAATCCGCAAGGATCAGCTCCTTTCGTTGGAACGAGGCGCCCCGCCTTCCCTGGCGGGGAGCGGGGTTGTGACGAAGAGGAGCGTCGTAAAACGTCCCGCTCCGGCTGTCCCTCCCGTCCCGGCGAGAAAATACACCGTGGAAGTGATCAAGGGAAACAGCAGGTCGGAAGAAACGTTCCAGTAGGCGCTGCGGACCGAATTCACTATATGGGGGTGGGCAGTGGTCGGAAGATCGAGGAAGGCATTCATCCTTTCCGTTGTTTGTCTCGGGATCCTTGTCGCCGCGCGCGCGGGGGGTGAGCTGCAAGGGAGGGAGACGCCGCCCTCCCCGGAACGCTCGATACACGTATACGCCAACCAGTCGGTCCTCCTCGACAGCCCTGCCCCCATCAGGCGGGTTTCCGTCGCAAGGCCCGAGACCGCCGATGTGATCGTCATCTCCCCGGTGCAGCTGCTCATCGTCGGAAAGAGCGCCGGCACGACGACACTGGTCTACTGGAGCGGGGAAGAGGCTCCCACGATCATCGACGTCATCGTCGAAGCGAACCTGGCTAAGGTTCGAGCCGACCTGCAAAACATCGCCCCCGAGGAAACCTTCGAGGTCACGGCATCCGGAGATTCCATGATTCTATCGGGAACGGTAAGCACCGCGAGGGTGAAGGACCGCCTGGTGGCGGCCGCCAAGGTGTATTCCAAGAACATCGTCGACCTGCTCAAGGTGGTGAAACTGGAGCAGGTGCTTCTGCAGATCCGCGTCGCGGAGATCAACAGGACCCTGGCGAAGGAGTTGGGCCTAACCCTGCAGTTGCAGGGGTTGATCAATGGCGATCAGTTCCAGGGATTCCTGAACCCGCCGGGTTCTTTCAACTCCTTTTCCGGCTCCGTCCAGGGTGGCGTGGACGCCTCCTTCTCCGATTTGTCGAACATCTTCATTGCAAAATCGACCGGTTCCACACAGTTTGCGGTATTGCTTCATGCCCTTGAGGACAAAGGGGCGCTCAAGACGCTTTCCGAGCCGAATCTCGTTGTGGCCACCGGGGACGAAGGAAAATTCCTCGTGGGCGGGGAATTTCCGGTCGTCATCGCCAGCGCGGCCGGCTCGGGGGCGGCCGCTTCCGTGGAGTACAAGGAGTTCGGCATCAGCCTGAATTTCAAGCCCGTAATCGTTCCCAACGGCGATATCTACATAAAGATCTCTCAGGAGGTGAGCGAGCTGGACTTCGCCAACGGTGTCGCCATTTCGGGATTCCAGCTCCCGGGCCTGAAAACCAGGAAGGCCGAATCGGGCCTGCAGCTGGCCGACGGGCAAACGTTCGTCCTGGCCGGCCTCCTCGAAACCAAGATTACCCGAAAGGTCACCAAGATCCCGGTTCTCGGGGACCTCCCGTTCATCGGAGCGCTCTTCCGCAATGCGCGATACAACAACCAGGAGACCGAACTGATGGTGATGGTCACCCCCAAGATCGTGCGGCCCCTCAACAAGGAGGAGATCCCGGCGCTCCCCACGGAGATCATGATGCCCAAAGAAACCAGCCCGAACCTGGTGCCGTAGGCGGGACCCATGAATGCGGGAAGGAGAACCTCTGTAGGAGGAGGGGAGAGGGGACAGATGATCATAATCTTCGTGATCGTCCTCCTCGTCCTGCTCGGGTTTGCCGCCCTCGGGATCGACGTGGGGTATATGTACAGCGTTCGCAACGACCTCCAGCGGAGCGCCGATTCCGGCGCGCTCGCGGGAGCGTTCGCTTTACACGATGGCGGCTGGGTGTCAGGTCCCCTCCCCCCGCCTTTGGTCGAGAGTAAGGCCAGGCTTCGTGCGACGTATTTTGCCACCCGGGACCCCGTGGGTGCGGCGCCGCTGCCCAATGGGGCAATCACGGTCGGCTTCCCAGCGGTGAACCGGATACAGGTCACCGCCCAGAATAACGTGAACCTCTTTTTCGCGGGCGTCATCGGGAGTTCGACGGTGATGCTCTCCGCCACCGCAATCGCGGAGGCGATACCGGTGGATCAAAATGTCGAGTGCCTGACGCCGCTTGCGTTTCCTTATCCGTATACGGATACAAATGGAGATGGGGATTGGGACCCGGGAGAACCGATCGTTCCGCCTGGCTCCATTCCTCAGGGATATCATGAAACAACATTACGGGTCGCGAACACAGAATCTCCGATATCCAACTATGTGAGGTTTGGACTGGGGGGGATAGGGGGCGCAGGAGAGATATTTCC
>JBAULH010000149.1:0-16536 GCA_049578085.1 Candidatus Deferrimicrobiaceae bacterium | reverse complement strand
CCGTTGCAGAAGACAGTCCGTGAAGCCCCCGGTGGAAGCCCCCACGTCGATCGCCACGGCTCCCGAGACGGACACTCCCAGATCCGAAAGCGCCCCGGCGAGCTTCTCCCCTCCCCGCGAGACGAACGGGCGAGGCGACGGGGAGACCGAAATCTCCTGGTCGAATCCCGCCAGTCTTCCGCGTTTCGTGACGACCTTGCCCGCGAGGAGAACGCGGCCGGCAAGGATTAGGCCCTGCGCTTTCGCCCGGGTCTTCGCAAGACCTCTGGCCACCAGCTCCGCGTCCAGACGGCTCCGCCCCCTTTTTCCGCCGGGGGGGGGGCGGCTACTCCGGGACGCGGGATCAGACAATCTTTTCGAGCCGGGACCGGATGCCGTTGAACAGCATGGGGAAGAGGTGTCGGCCCTGGGAACAGAGACGGGCCGCCTCCGCGATCACCGCGTCGCCGGTCAGGCCGTACGCCTCGCGCAACTCAGCTTGCGACCCGTGCTCCACGAAGCCGTCCCGCACCCCGATCCGTCGGAACGCCTGGGGGTGCACATCGTGCTCCTCGAGCATTTCGAGGACGGCGCTCCCGAATCCCCCAGCGAGCACATTTTCCTCGACCGTCAGCACCCGGCCGATGCGCTGGACGAGAGGGACGATGAGCCCGGCGTCCATCGGCTTGACAAAACGGGCGTCCACCACGGCGGCCGAGATCCCCCGCTTCAGGAGTTCCTCGGCGGCGTAGAGCGATGTCGCCACCGTAGCCCCGATGGCGACGATGAGAATATCCTTTCCGACGGCGAGCAGTTCCCCCTTGCCCCAGGGAACGGGTTCCGGGTCCGCGGGAATGGCGACCCCCATGGCGGTTCCCCGCGGGTAGCGGATGGCGGCCGGTCTTCCGGCATGGACGGCGGTCCTAAGCATCCGGACCAGTTCCGCCTCGTCCCTCGGCGCCATCAGCGACATGTTCGGGATGTGGCGCAGGTACGCAAGGTCGAACAGGCCCTGGTGCGTCGCCCCGTCCGCACCGACGATCCCGCTCCGGTCGATGGAGAATACGACGGGAAGGTTCTGCAGGCAGACGTCGTGGACGATCTGGTCATACGCACGCTGGAGGAACGTGGAGTAGACCGCCACCACGGGGATCTTCCCCTCCCGGGCAAGACCCGCGGCGAAGGTGACCGCGTGCGACTCGGCGATGCCGACGTCGAAAAACCTGTCCGGGAAGGCCTCGCGGAACTTGACCAGGCCCGTACCGCCGCACATGGCCGCGGTGATCGCCACCACGTCGGGATTCTCCCTGCCGATTCCCAGGATCGCGGATGCGAAGACATCCGTGTACGAGGGAAGAGATTCCCTGTCCGCGCCGTTCCCCGTCACAGGATCGAACCTCCCCACGCCGTGAAACCGTTCGGGGTTCTCCTCGGCCGGCCGGTACCCTTTCCCCTTCGAGGTCACCACGTGGACGAGGACCGGTCCCTCGAGGTTCTCCAGGTTCTGGAAGGTCCCCACGAGATCGTCGATGTTGTGGCCGGAGATGGGCCCGACGTAGGTGAATCCCAGCTCCTCGAAAAGCAGACCCGGAACGATGAACCCCTTCGTGAGCTCCTCGGCCCGCTTCCCTATCCTCGCGAGCAGCTTCCCGTGGGGCATCGATTTGAGCAGGGCCTCGACGCGTCTTCGGAAATAGGTGTAGAACCTCCCCGTCATCATCCGGTTGAGGTAGCCCGAAAGCGCCCCGACGTTCTGGGAGATGGACCACTCGTTGTCGTTCAGGATCACGATGAGGTTCCGCTTCTGGTGCCCCGCCTGGTTCAACCCCTCGAACGAGAGGCCGGAAGAGAGCGACCCGTCCCCGATCACCGCGATGACCTTGTGGTCCTCCTTCTTCAGGTCCCTCGCCACCGCCAGGCCGAGCGCGGCGGAGATGGAGGTGCCGGAGTGCCCCGTCCCGAACACGTCGCACGGACTCTCCACGATGCGCGGGAATCCGGACAGGCCACCGTAGGTACGCAGCGTGGGAAAGAGATCCCTCCTCCCCGTGAGGATTTTGTGGGCGTACGCCTGATGGCCGACGTCCCAGACCACCCGGTCGTCGGGGCATGAGAAGACAAAATGGAGTGCGATCGTCAGCTCGACGACGCCCAGGCTCGATGCGAGATGCCCTCCGGTCCGGGCGACGCTGTTGACGATCGTTTCGCGAATCTCCCTGGCGACCTCGGGCAGTCTGTCCTTCGGGACCTTCTTCAGGTCCTGCGGGGACTGGATTGCCGAAAGAAGTCCTTGCATCGTCACCTCACGATCTCCTCGTGGCCACGATCCGGACGATATCCCGAAGGGTTTCCGCCTCGCTGCCAAACGGCGAAAGAGCATGGAGCGCTTCCCGGCGGAGGGATTCCGCCCGTTCGGTTGCCGCCGCCAATCCCCTGACAGCCGGGTAGGTCCGCTTCCCCTGCGCCCTGTCCTTGGCCACCGCCTTCCCCATCTCCTCGAAGCTTCCCGTCTCGTCCAGGATGTCGTCCGTGATCTGGAACAGAAGACCCAGCGCCCTCCCGTAGCGGGACAGACTATCCACCTGCTTCCCGCTACCCCCGCCCAGGATGCCTCCCATCGCTGCCGAGGCGGAAAGAAGGGCCGCCGTCTTTTTCAGTTCGATCTCCTCGATTTCGGACGCCCTGGTCGTTTCGGGTCCCTTCCCCGCCGTGGGGGAAAGGTCCAACATCTGTCCCCCTGCCATTCCCGAAGCGCCCGCGGCGCGGGCCAGGAGTGTCGATGCCCGGATCGCCCTCGCCGGGTCTTTCATGGCCAGCGGGGATTCCCCCATGACCCGGAACGCCTCGGTAAGGAGGGCGTCCCCCGCCAGAATGGCCGCCGCTTCGCCGAAAGCCTTGTGGCAGGTCGGACGGCCCCGGCGGAAATCGTCGTCGTCCATTGCCGGCAGGTCGTCGTGGATCAGCGAGTAGGTGTGGACGTACTCCACAGCGCACGCAAACGGGAGCAGATCGATCTCCTTTCCGCCCACGGCAGCCCCCGCCGAAAGGAGCATCACCGGCCGGATCCTCTTCCCCTTCGAGGTCAGCGCGTATTCCATGGCGTCCCGCAGGGGGGGCGGAATGGAGCACACATCCTCCGAGAGGAACCGGAGCAGGCTCTCCTCGACGAGGGCCCGAAACCGGGCGAACTCGGCCGTGCCCAAAGTGCCCCCGACCGCCGACACGTCACTCCTCATCCCGGAGAACGTCGGACTCGTCTTCCGTCGCGGCAACGATACCGCCCGGTTTCCGCAGGAGAACCTCGATCTTCCTGTCGGCGTCGTCCAGCCGCTTCTGGCAGAGGGCGGACAGCCGCATCCCCTCCTCGAAGAGACGGATCGATTCCTCGAGCTTTGTTTCCCCCGACTCGAGCTTCGCTACGACGCTTTCCAGGCTCTTCAGAGCTTCCTCGAATGTAGGTTCCTTCCCCTTCGCCGTCATGGCCCCCTCCAAGACAATGTTTCATTATATTTCCTGCTCCGGGAAGCGGTCAACGCGAAGGAAGCGCCATCAATAGCGTGGGGTCGATCCGTCCTCCCGCGGCACGGACGCTGAAGTGGAGGTGGGGTCCCGTCGCCCGGCCGCTCGAGCCCACCGCCCCGATCCGTTCCCCGCGGGCGACCTTCTGCCCTTCGGACACGACGTATTCCTGCAAATGGTAATAGACGCTGTACACATCTCCTCCGTGGTCCAGCACCACCGAGTTCCCGCCGAAGAACTGCTCCCCCGCGAATGCCACGGTCCCATCCGCGATCGCCACAACGGGCGTCCCCGCCGGGAGGTCCACATCCACTCCGGCGTGCGGACTGCGGGGCTCGCCGTTGATGATCCGGCGCGTGCCAAATCCCTTCGCGCGAAACTCCGCCACCGGCGGAAGAAACGGGAAACTCCAGGCCGGGGGCGTGGAGACCCGGGAGAACCTCTCCGTCAGATGCTGCGCCTCCCGGTTGATCCGCTTCAGGGTCGCGGCGTCGAACCGGGTCATCTCCTTCGGCAAGGTGAGCTCCTGGACGGGAAAAACTTTCTTGCGGATTCCGACCTGCGTGTCGAACCGCAAGGGCTTGCCAGCCTCCATCGCCCGGAACGAAAGGACGGCTTTCCCGGGCGGCTCGAGGAGATCGACCCCGATCAGTCCCAGGAAACGCCCCGGCCCGTCCTCCTTCATCGGAATCTTCCGCCCCTTCCAGATCATGACGACGTTGTCTGCCCGGGGCAGGGGGGACACCTCCACAAACAAGGGTTCCCCCTGGGCGGGCCGCCAGCTGGAGAGCCAGACCGGGAAGGATCTTCCCAATGCGGCATCTGGCGGATTCTCGCTTCCCGAGGCGGGAAGAGAGAACAGGAGAAAAAGAGGAAGAAGGAATATCGCCGGTCTCATTTCTTCCGGCCTTCCACCACCGCGCCGAACGCCCCGTCGGCCACCCGGACATCCAGCGCGTCTCCCGCGGCGACTTCGGAGGCGGACCGCACCGCGCGCCCCGTTCCCCGGTGCGTCGCGATGGCGTATCCCCTGGTAAGGACTGAGACCGGGTCAAGGGCGACAAGCTTGCCCTGAAGAACCTCCAGCGCCCGCCGGAATCCCGCCCGCCTCGCGTCCGCCTGCCGTGCCGCCCGCTCCGAAAGGACCGCGAGATCCCCCCGCTTCCGGGAAACCCACGCGGCGGGGGAATGGGCACGAACGGATTCGGACAGGGCCGCCACCCTCTCTCTCCCTTGCCTCGTCCGGCCCCGCATCGCCTCGGATAGCGCCTCGGTCCGTTCCACGACCGTAAACCGTCTCGCCTGGAGGACGGGACGCGGATCGGACAGGGCTCCCAAAGCGATACGCCACTCGCGGCGAAGGGTCTCCCGCCCGTACTGCTCCGCCTTCCGTCCGCGGAGAATCATCGCCGCCACGCGCTCCCAGACCTCGTCCCTGTCGGGGATCGCCATCTGCGCGGCGGCCGTTGGCGTCGACGCCCGGTGGTCCGCCGCCAGATCCGCGAGCGTAAAGTCGGTTTCGTGTCCGACGGCGCTGATCGTCGGAACCGGCGAGGCCGCGATCGCCCTCACGACCGCCTCCTCGTTGAACGCCCAGAGGTCCTCCACCGATCCGCCCCCTCTTCCCACGATGACAAGGTCGACCCCGCCGCGCGAGGCAAGTGCGTCCATCGCCTGCGCGATGTCCACGGCAGCACCCTCCCCCTGCACCAGCGCCGGGACGAGCGTAATCCCGATCGGGGGCCACCTTCGTCGGGCAACGCGGATCATGTCCCGCAGCACGGCGCCCTGTCTCGAGGTAACGATTCCGATGCGCGACGGGTACCGGGGAAGGGGTCTCTTCCTCGCAGGATCGAACAGCCCCTCGGCGGCGAGTCGCTCCTTCCTATTCTCCAGCTCGAGCAGAAGGGAACCGAGTCCGCGCACCTCGACGGACTGAGCATACAGCTGATACTCCCCCTTCCTCTCGTAAACGCCTACGGACCCCGTTACGACCACGAACTGGCCGTCCGCGATCTCTCCGAACACGAACCGTTCCCGGCCACGGAAGCAGACGACGCGGATCTGGGCACCCTCGTCCTTCAGGGAGAAGTACCGGTGGCCGGAAGGGTACAACCGGTAATTCGACACTTCCCCTTCCACGCGGACAAACCGGAAGGACCCCTCGAGGCAACCCTTGATGCGCGCTGTCAGCTCGGAAACGCTCAGCACCCCCCGCGACGACTCCTCCCCTCCGGGGGGTGCGATAGGCGGAAAGAGGGGGCCGTGCGAATCCCTGCTCACCCCGATTGCTCCCTCGCGAACAGCTCGTCCAGCGTCACGGCCCGGACTCCTTCGGCCTCGAGGTCCGCAACGAGGTCGAGGATCGCCCGGAGGGACTCCTTCCTCCCGTGGCAGACGAGGATCGCCTTCCCCTTCTTTTTCGCGATCGACAACGCCCGCTTCCACTGAAGGCGCATCTCCTCCGGCTGGTTGTCGGTATCGAAATAGACGTCGCGCCGGGCCACCGGGATCCCCGCCTGCAGCGCGGCCTGGACGGCGACCGAACGGGAGGTGGTCATGCTGTCGAGGAAAAACAGTCCCCGGGACTTGAGAAGAGCGGCAAAGGTCGCCATCGATTCCGGGTCGGCGGTAAACGCGGACCCCATGTGGTTGCTTACGCCGGATGCCCAGGAGTTCTCCTCGACCATCCGGTCGAGCAGGGATTCCATCTCCTCCCGGTCCATCCCTCTGAGGAGGCGAAAACCGTCGGTCCGGTCGGAGACGGGGCTTACCGGCTCCATCGGGATGTGGATCAGGACACCGAAGCCCCGCTCATGAGCCGCCTTGGCGAGCCGGCGGGAGGAGGGCCCGAAGGGGATGACCGCAAGTGTGATCTTTTCGGGGAATTTGAGCCACTCGGCGTCCCGCGTGGTGTCGTATCCGTCGTCGTCCACGACGATGGCGAGGCGGGGAGTAGGAACCTCCGCCGACACGGCTTTCGCGGAAGGCTGCGTTGTCCCCGGTAAAACCGGGGGAGGCGCCTCGGGCCCACCCTGTGAGGGGGTTTCCTCCCGGTCCCTGCTTTCCCCTCCGGGCATGAGGACCGCGACGCCGATGGTGACAAGGCCCGCGAGAAATGCGCAGAGCATCAGCGGTCCCCACCGCCACTTCCTACCGGGGTCCCTTCTGCCGCCCCTTCCCTTTTTCCGACGCATCATCCTTTCTTACTAGGAGTGAGCCACATCAGGACGCTTTCGCCTTGTCCAGATAGCGGGACTTGAAGATCTCCCACCCCTTCAACAGGTCCACGGCCCGCTCAAGCTGGATATCCTTGTCCTCGCCCGGCTTCCCCTCCAAAACCGGGGGGGCGGATTCCTTCCCGCCTCTCTCTTCCCCCTGTTCCTCCTTTTTCTTCTTTCTCTCTTCCGCGGGAGGGGGGGCTCCCGGCCCCGGGACCTTCTCCGCCTCTTCCTCTTCTTCCCCCTTGAGGTGTCGCTGGATATCCTTTTCGCGGATTGCCTTCAGGTGTCCGATCCGGGCATCCCGGGCGTTTTGCACGATGATGTCCGGCTCGATCCCCTTTGCCTGAATGGACCGTCCGTTGGGCGTGTAGTATCTCGCCGTGGTAAGGCGGAGCGCAGAGCCGTCCTCCAATGGGAGAATCGTCTGGACCGACCCCTTGCCGAACGTCTGCGTCCCCAAAAGGATCGCGCGGCCGTGATCCTGGAGAGCGCCCGCGACGATCTCCGACGCGGAGGCGGATCCGGCGTTCACCAGGACGACCATCGGGAATTCGCCGTGCGTCCCCTCCTTGTGGGCGGAATACTTGTATTTCTGCGCCTCGAGGCGCCCGTCGGTATAGACGATGAGCCCCGAATCGATGAACTCGTCCGCCACCTTCACCGCCTGGTCCAGCAACCCCCCCGGGTTGTTTCGCAGGTCGAGCACGAGGCCGCGCAATCCCTCCTTCTCCTTCATCCGCGCCTGGATCGCGTTTTCCAGCTCCGCGCTCGAATCCTGCTGGAACTGGAGGAGCTTGATGTAGCCGATTCCATCGCCCAAGTCTTTCGTCTTGACGCTCCTGATCTTGATGATGTCGCGCGTGATGGTGTACGGCAACAGCTCCGCTACCCCTTCCCGCGCCACCCAGATCTTCACTTTCGTCCCCGGCTCGCCCCGCAGACGCTTGACGGCGTCCATCACGGTCATGTCCTTGGTGTGGTCGTCCTCGATTTTCACGATCTTGTCTCCCGCCAGCAAACCCACGCGGTACGCCGGCGTGTCCTCGATGGGAGCGATGATGGTAAGGATGCCGTCCTTGATGCCGATCTCGATTCCCAGGCCCCCGAACACTCCTTTCGTCTCGACCTCCACCTGCTTCAGCATGTCCGGGGTCAGATAGGAACTGTGCGGGTCCAGGTTCTGGAGCATCCCCTTGATGGCCCCCTCCACGAGCTGGTCCATGTCGGGCTCTTCCACATAGCTGGTCTGGACGGCGGAGAGAACATCTCCGAATATCTTGAGTTTTTCATATACGACGTTGGCCTGGGCCGTAGGGCGGTCCGACAGGAGATCCCCCGAGAGGAACCCCACGAGAAACACGAAGAGGACGACCGCAGGCCCCCACCACTTCTTTCCCTTCATCCAACTCCTCCTTCGATCCGGATATCGCGACATGCCGGCGGCTGCGCTCCTCAGCGGGCAAGGGGGATCACCACCATGGGGTCGATGGCGGTTCCCGCGGCCCGAAGTTCCAAGTATAGCACCGATTTCCCGTCGGGGCTTGCGGGAAGACGGCCGATGTTCTGCCCCGGCGCGACGACCTGCCCCTGGGCGACGCTGAACGATTCCGCCTTACCGTACACGGAAAAGAGACCGGTTCCGTGCTGGATGATGAGCACGTTGCCGAACCCGGATACCGTGCCCGAAAACACGACGTTCCCTTTCCCGATCGACCGGATCGGGGATCTCGAGGTGGCCTCGATCTCCACCCCGTGGTTCTCGACCTCGACGTCGAACACGGGGTCCCGGTACTTTCCGAACGGCCCCACGACCCTGCCCCGCACGGGTGCGACCAGCCCTCCCGGAATGGACGAAAACTTCGAGGGGCCCGCCTCTCTTCCCTTCCGTGGACGCCGCCGCTCCGCTTCCCGCACCTCGCGCTCGATCCGGGAGACAAGCGCCTCCATCCTGCCCACGCGCGCACGGAGGGCCTTGAGCTCTTTCTCCTTCTGTTTCTTCTGGCTCTCGATCCCCTCGAGCCGCTTCGCCTCCTTCTCCCGCTGGGTCAGGAGCAAATTTCCCACCTTCTTTTCCCGGGAGATCTTCTTTTCCGACAGGTGAACCTGGCGCTCGATCCCGGACAGCGCGTTCTCCTTCTTCTCCTTTTCGACCGAAAGGCGGCCCATCTTCTGCGCTTCCAAAGCAAACACCCGCGTCATGAAGTAGCGCAGTCGTTCTCCACGCACCTCCACGAGGGGGAACCTCGCTGCCCCCCTTTCCTTCCGGAACGCCTGGACAGCCGCCTGCTCCAGCTCGCGCTGCGTGCCCGCCCGCGCATGCTCGAGGGCGCGCACCTCGGACTCCGCCTTGTCCATATCCCGGGCAAGCGCGGAAAGTCTCTTGTCGATCCGCGCGATGCGGCTCCGCTGGACGGCGAGCTGTTTCCGGATGTCGTCCACCTTGTTGCGCACCGTCCGTTCCCGGCGAAGGGCCTCATCAAGTTCAGCCGCCGCCTCCTCCGCCTTCTTGCGCATCTCGGTAAGGCGCGCCTTCTCCCGGCGCAGCCTGTCCTGTGTGCTGCCCGCAAGGGAAACCCCCGGCGGCAGCAGAAAGGCGACGATCATCACCACACAGAGCGCGAATCTGGCCAGCGGCGGGAAAACCGTCATCTCCCCTTCGGATAGGCCGCGCGCCACCCGGCCAGGGAGGCCAGCCCGGGGAAGATCGATGCGGCCAGAAAGAAGACGCACACGGCGGGAAGAAACCTCGCGGCGAGCAATTCTTCCGCGGACCCCACCACGGTGCGGAGGGGGGAGAACCGGCCGGATGCAAGAAGAAGGGCGAAGAAGGAGGCGCCGATAGCGAGGACCGCGACGACCCCGCCGGCAAGGAAGGCACCGGCGGCGCGCCTCACGGCGATCCGGTTGCCCGGAATCCCCCTTTCGGCGAGGAAGGAAACGTCGGGAAAAAGCCTTGCCGCGCGGGTCCTCTCCTGCATCGCCAGGATCGCCAGGCAGACGACGCATACCAGGGCGAAACCGGACCAGAGCAGGGCATTGGCCCATAGCTTCATCCTCAAAAGCCCCGGCATGACATCTCCGCCCGAGAGGATCTTCTCCACCTGGGACAAAGGCGTAAGCGCCGATCGAATCTCCGTGATCCCCTCTTCGGACATCCGCTCGGGCCGAAGCCTTACCTCCACGTACCCGGGAAGGGGGTTCTTTCCTTCGCTGCGGAGCGTCTCGAGCCCTGGGTAGGCCATCAGGAACTCCTCCCACGCCTCGTCCGGGGTCCGGTAGTGCGCCTCCCGGACCGGCGCCATCACCGCGACTTTCGCCGCAATGCCCGCCCCCTCCTCGTCGGGGACGCCGATGCGCAGAATTGCTGTGATCGTGTACTGGCCGGAGAGGAACCGGTTGACGCCCCCGGACAGAAGCATTGTCAGGAAATACAGGGCGGCGAGAAAACAGAGCAGGAACCGTCCGGCAGCCTCTTTCCGCATCGATCCGCCGTGGAGGCTCCAGTCGATCCACCAAAGGGAGGGGCCGCTCACTTCCACCCTCCCGTCTTCTTCGGAAGGGTCTCGACCGGCGGCGGTTCCGCCGCAGCCATGTGAACCGAGCGCGGACTTCCCAGACGATAAAGGAGGAACGGCCCCGCGGGACGGGGGGAAGGCACTCTTGCCGCTTGCCATGTTTCGGGCAACTGCCGCTCCATCATGAGGATCGTCCTTTCTTCCCGGGCCAGTGCGCGCAACAGCCCCCCCAGCCTGTCCGCCCACTCGCTTCCCACGTTCGCGAGGACCATGTCGAGGAACAGATACCGGGGGTTGCGGAAAAGTTCCACGGCGAGCGCGACCCGGGTCCGCTCCGATGCCGACAGGGAGGACACCTCCTCTCCTTCCGCCCCGGAAAGCCCTACCAGCGGGAGCAGTTCCGCTATCCGTCCCTCCCGTTCCACGGCCGGCACCCCCTCCACGACAAGAGCCGACCGGCGGAAAAGGTCAACCACCGTCTTGCCCGCCTCCCGGGGAAACGATTCCGGGACAACGCCGGAGTCTGCGCGGAACCGGCGGTTGTGTTCCGGGCTGTCCCGGTACAGCGACTCCCCCTCGACGACGACATCCCCGGAATCGGGATGCCTTTCCCCCCGGAGAATCCGCATGAGGAGGGTTTTCCCGCAGGAAGGGGGACCGGTCACGATCCACATCTCGCTTTTCCCCACGGCAAGAGTTAGCCCCTCCCAGAGGGTCCGCCCCCGCGAGACGGCGCCGACGTGGAACGCCTCAATCATCTTTCGTCGCGTCCTGCACCCGCAATTCGAAGGCTCCGGAGAACAGGTTGCGGATCTCGTCGAGGTGTTGCACCTTCATCCGCTCGCGCAGGGAATCTTCCCAGCCCGGCTGGGAGAGCAGGTCGTCGTATGGCGTGCGGACAGTGGACAGGATCACTCCGCCGAGGAAGATGTGGGTGATGATCGTCGGGTTTTCCCGCCCGCCGTCCTCCGTCTGGATATGGTAGGTCCTCCCCTTGAACTTGATGTTATGGTTGAACCCCGAAAGCATCCGGAACTGCGATGAGCTCATCCCGTTTCATTCTCCTGGATTTCTCGATTGGTTCCTGTACCGAGCAGGCCGTTCCCTTCATCCTCCCCGGGCGTATCGCCGGATGCAAGGGGGAAGTTGCGGCCGGTCAGAGCACCACCTTTTCCACGGCGTCCATCCCCGCCCCGTAGAACGATTCGCCTACGCTCCGGAAGTGCTCCGGATCGTCGGTGACCAGGAAGGACACACCGGGACTGCCGCCTTCCCGCTTCCACCCCGCGTCCGAAAGGAGGAGGTCCACGACACGCGCCGCTTCCTCCCCGGAGTCGATCAGCACCGTAGGCTCCCCCAGGAATTCCCGGATCAGGGTCTTGAGCACCGGGTAGTGCGTGCACCCGAGGATCAGGGCGTCCGGCGGTTCCGACCGGAACGGCGCGAGGTATTCGGCGATCACGGCGCGCGTCACGGGCGTATCGACCCACCCTTCCTCGGTAAGAGCGACGAGGAGGGGGCACGCCCTGCTCACGACACGGGCCGCAGGGACCGCGGAGCGCAGCGCCTTTTCGTATGCCCCCGACCGGATCGTGCCGGCGGTTCCGATCACCCCGACACTGTCCCGTTTCGGAAGGGAGGCGACGCGGCGCACGCACGGGGCCACCATCCCCACAACGGGGATCTTGTAGATCTTCCGCAGCACGGGAAGGGCCAGCGACGAGGCGGTGTTGCACGCCGCCACGAGCATCTTGATGTCGTGCTGCGTGATGAGGTAGTTGGCGATCTCGATGGAATACCGCGTGACAGTCTCCCGGGACTTCGTCCCGTAGGGAACCCGGGCCGTGTCGCCGACGTACAGGAAACGCTCCCCGGGAAGCGAGCGCGACAGCTCCCGAAGCACGGTCAGTCCGCCCACCCCCGAATCGAACACCCCGACGGGCCGATCCACGCCCTCTCCTAATCCTTTGATTTTCCTACCTTAAGACGCTATCGTATCCTTGTCAACCGAACGCCCGGGTAAGGGGGTGCGCAGTGCGGGAAATCATCGATTTTTTGATCCACGCGCAAGTCGTTGAATTTTTAACCGATCCCCGAGTCATGATCGCCGCGGGGGCGCTCATTCTCCCCTCCATTGCTCAGAAGTGGAGAGTCGTGGCGCTCACCCTCTACGCAGTGGCGGCCCTGGTGGCCGTCGCGCGCTATTCGAAACTCGCCGAGGGAAAAGCGGCGATGGACACGAACATGCTGGTGTTCGCCATCGGCTCCTTCCTGGTCATCGTCGTCGTCATCTATTTCCTCTTCATCCGAGGGGACTGACATCGCGCGCGTCGGCTTCACCACGACGATCCCGGTCGAGGTCCTGTTTGCCGGTGGGCATACTCCCGTAGACCTCAACAACCTCTTTATCGCCTCCCCGAGGCCTGCCGAGTATGTGCGACTCGCCGAATCCGACGGCTTCCCCCGTAACAGCTGCGGATGGGTCAAGGGAATCTACGGCGTGGTGCGCCGGCACGGCGTGACGGACGTAATCGGCGTGGCCCAGGGCGATTGCAGCTTCACCCAGGCGCTCATGGAGGTCCTCCAGTACCGGGGGGTTACGATCACCCCTTTCTCCTTCCCGTACGACCGGGACCATAAGACGGTCTCCCTCGAGATCCGTAAACTGGCCCGTCGGTTCGGAACGACGGTCGCACGGGCCGGAGGGTGGAAACGAAAACTGGACGCCGTCCGCCGGGCGGCCCACGAGATCGATCGCCTGACCTGGGAGGAGGGAAAGGTCACCGGAGAGGAGAACCACTTCTGGCTGGTCAGCTGCTCGGATTTCGAGGGGGATCCGGAGGAGTACGAGCGGAAGGCCCTCGCGTTCCTTGCCGGTGCGCGGCAGCGGGCGCCCCGTCGCGACCTGATCCCGATCGCCTTCGTCGGCGTCCCTCCCATCACCTCCGGCCTGCACGCCTTCTTCGAGGAGGCGGGGGGGCGTGCGGTGCTGAACGAGGTGCAGCGGCAGTTCGCGATGCCCAATGCCACGCGGACGCTCACCGAGCAGTACCGGGAATACACGTACCCCTACTCCTTCTTCGAACGTCTGGCCGACATCCGCCAGGAAACGGCGCGGCGGGGCGTGCGCGGGGTCGTCCATTACGTCCAGTCGTTCTGCTTCCGCCAGATCGAGGACATCCTGCTCCGGGAGGAGATTGGCCTCCCGGTCCTTACGCTGGAAGGAGACGAGCCGGGCCCCCTGGACGGTCGGACGAAGATCCGGATCCAGGCGTTCCTCGAGATGCTGCGCTAGGGCACGTCGCAGGTCGTCCGGGATCGGCTCCACAGCCTCGGAGGGGGACTCCGTTCGTGGCTCGCCATGCGATGAATCCGCACGGCTGTGCTCCGGTCTCCCGTGCCCTTCCACTATGCAGAGGCCCCGGTCTCCAGGGGGTCGTTCCCGAAGAGACCGTGCACCGAGAGTGCCGATGCGCTCCGTCCGGCGAGGCGCCCGACCGAGGCGTACCCGCTGCGGTACGGTGAGGGAGGGCGTACTTCGCCGGCGGGAGGGGCCTGTCCCCGGAAGGGGCGGCAGCCGAGGCGAAGCGGATGCGCCGTCAGACCGCGAAGGGCGACCGAGCACGGCGCAGGCGTACTTGCGGTACGCCGAGCCGGGCGCAGGGTGTCCGACAAAGGGCTGGCGGTGCAGACCGAGCCGCAGGCGCCGGTCGCCAAAAAAGCTGCCTTTTCTGCTGCGACAAGCGATCCCCGGGCTGCGTCGGGCGTGCTCGTCGCTCGCTTGCCCGCCTCGCCTCGGGTCTCCCTTGTCTCGCGACGAAACCCTTCCGGGGACCGGCCCCTGCAGCGGCCCTCGAATGCCGGTATCTGAGGGAATGGCCCCCTGGAGGCCGGTTACCAAATGCCGGTTTTCACATACTCGTGGATCGCGTCCGCGGCTTTTCGCCCCGCGCCCATTGCGAGGATGACGGTGGCCGCTCCGATCACGATGTCGCCGCCGGCGAACACCCCCTTCTTGCTCGTCTTGCCGGTCTCCTGGTCGGCCAGGATGTTCCCCCATTTATTCGTATCGAGGCCCGGAGTGGTGGCGGGGACCAGGGGGTTGGCCCCGTTGCCGATCGACATGACGACCGTGTCCACCGCGAGGCGGAACTCCGATCCCTTGATGGGCACGGGGCGGCGGCGGCCCGACGCGTCCGGCTCGCCAAGCTCCATCCTCTGGCACTCGGCCTCGGTGACCCACGCCTCCTCGTTCCCCAGGAACCGGAGGGGGTTGGTGAGGAGGTGAAACTCGATCCCCTCCTCCTCGGCGTGGTGGATCTCCTCGATGCGGGCGGGCATCTCCTTCTTCGATCGCCGGTAGACGACGTAGACCTTTTCCGCGCCTATCCGCAGGGCCGTACGGGCGGCGTCCATCGCCACGTTTCCGCCGCCGACCACTGCCACATGCTTTCCCTTTATCACCGGCGTGTCGGCTTCGGGGAACAGGTAGGCCTTCATCAGGTTGGAGCGGGTGAGGTACTCGTTGGCCGAATAGATCCCGTTCAGGTTCTCCCCCGGGATGTTCATAAAGTACGGAAGCCCCGCGCCCGTCCCGATGAAGCAGGCGTCGAACCCCTCCTCCTCGAAGAGTTCATCGATCGTGATCGTCTTGCCGATGACGACGTCGCACTCGAGCTTGGCGCCGAGGCTGCATATGTAATCCACTTCCGCCTGCACGATGTCCTTCGGGAGGCGGAATTCCGGGATCCCGTACATGAGCACACCGCCCGGCTTGTGCAGGGCCTCGAAGATGGTGACGTCATGCCCCTTCTGGACGAGGTCTCCCGCAACCGTCAGGCCCGCCGGGCCGGCCCCGACGACCGCAACGCGCTTCCCCGTGGGATGGGCGACCTCGGGGACCACCACGTTGCCGGTGACCCGCTCGAAGTCCGCGACGAACCGCTCCAGACGGCCGATGGCGACCGGCTCGCCTTTCTTGCTCAGGACGCACGGCATCTCGCACTGCTCCTCCTGGGGGCAGACACGGCCGCACACCGCGGGGAGCGTGTTGTCCTCCTTGATCTTCCGGGCGGCTTCGACGAATTTTCCCTTTCGGACGAGATCGATGAACTCGGGGATCTTGATGTTGACCGGGCACCCTTTGATGCACGCCGGGTTCTTGCACTGGATGCAGCGGGAGGCCTCCAAGATCGCCAGGTCGGGAGTGAGACCAAAAGGAACCTCCCGGAAGTTTTTTCTTCTGACCTCCGGGGGCTGCTCCGGCATCGGCTGCCTGGGGATGCGGGACGGCTTGGGACGGCGGGTCGGTTTCGCGTCGGCCATTACTGTCTCCTCCCCTTCGTTACGGGAGCGGCGACCGGGGCTTTGGCTGCCGGTGGCTTTCCCCCCACGCACTTGCCGTCCCTGTGTTCATACCGTTCCATCGCCACCTTCTCCTCCTTCAGGTAGGCGCGGTTGCGCATCACCAGTTCCTTGAAATCGACCTCGTGCCCGTCGAACTCCGGTCCGTCCACGCAGACGAACCGGGTCACCCCGCCCACGGTCACCCGGCACGCCCCGCACATCCCCGTGGCGTCCACCATGATGGGGTTCAAGCTCACCACCGTCTTGATCTCGGGCCGCCGAGTCACATCGGCCACCGCCCGCATCATCGGGACCGGGCCGATGGCGATGCACAGGTCGATCTTCTCCCCGGCGTCGATCCGTTCCTGAAGGGCCGCAGTGACGAAGCCCTTCTTGGCGTACGAGCCGTCGTCGGTGGTGACGATCAGGGTGTCGCTGATCGCCTTCATCTCCTCCTCGAGGATGAGGAGGTCTTTCGTCCTCGCGCCGACGATCGAGATCAGCCGGTTCCCGGCGTTTTTCATGGCGGTAGCGATGGGAAGGAGGGGGGCCGTGCCGATCCCGCCGCCGATTCCGACGACGGTGCCGAAGTTCTCGACGTGCGTCGGCAGCCCGAGGGGGCCGACGACGTCCTTTATGGTTTCCCCCGGCTTCATCTCGGAGAGCTCCGCGGTCGACTTGCCAACCACCTGGTAGATGATGGTCACCGTCCCGTCCGCAGGGTCGGAATTCACGATGGTCAGGGGGATCCGTTCGCTCATCTCCCCTTTGCGGATCACGAGGAACTGCCCCGCCTTTCTCTTGCGTGCGATCCGGGGCGCCTCGATCTTCTGGAAGAAGACTTTCTGGGCAATCTCTTTGCTTTCGGTGAGCGTGAACAACGGGGGACCTCCGAGCCCGCCGGCACACGGCCGGACGATCGAATCAAACAGTGATCTTGGCGGGACTCTTAC
>JBAULH010000148.1:0-41495 GCA_049578085.1 Candidatus Deferrimicrobiaceae bacterium | reverse complement strand
CCGACATGCTCTCGCGTGGCGTGAAAGACGCGATGTCCGGCGGGGAAACCCTTCTCTCCGGCGAGGAGGCGCGCGAGACGCTGGTGGCCCTCCAGAAGGAGCTGCAGGAAAAGGCCCTCGAGCGCAGGAAGCAGGATGCGGAAAAGAACAAGAAGGAAGGGGAGGCGTTCCTGGCCGAGAACAAGAAGAAGGAAGGCGTGGTCTCCCTGCCGAGCGGTCTGCAGTACAAGGTCATCCGGTCGGGCGACGGCGCCTCCCCGAAAATAACCGACACGGTGGAGACCAACTACCGTGGCACCCTCGTCAACGGGATGGAGTTCGACAGTTCGTACAAGCGGGGGCAGACGGCGGTGTTCCCGGTCAACGGCGTGATCGCCGGATGGACCGAGGTGCTCCAGCTCATGAAGGTCGGGGACAAGTGGCAGATCTTCCTTCCGCCCGAGCTTGCCTACGGGGAGCGGGGCGCCGGGCCGATCGGGCCGAATGCGACTCTCCTCTTCGACGTCGAGCTGGTGTCGATCAAGTCGGATGCGGAGGGGGATGCCTCCGGGAAAGAAAAGCCCGCGGAGAAGCCCTGACCGGCCCGCGTGCGGCGGGACTTCTCCCAGCGCGAGTAAGGGGGCGCGGGTGGATGTCCCTGGGAAGGAGAAAATGATTTCCTTGCTATTTGGAGTATTACGTGCCAACATAAGAAAGTTTTGGTAAACCACACGTCGGAAATGATCCGGGAGCGGTTTCACCGCAGGATCGGTTCTCCCTCCCCCCACGGTCGGACAACACATTTCCCGTAAGGTTTGGCATCACAACAAACCGGCCGGCGCCAGCATAGGGTTCGCCCGGGAAGAGGATTACCACTGGAGGAACAGGAATGACGTTTTCGGATTTTGGATTATCGCCCGATCTGCTGCGCGCGGTTACGGCGAGGAAATACACGGTGCCCACGCCGATTCAGGAGAAGGCGATCCCCCACGTGATGGCGGGGAGAGACCTGCTGGGGTGCGCCCAGACCGGGACGGGGAAGACCGCGGCCTTCGCGCTTCCCATCCTGGAGAAGCTTGGCCAGGGGGGATCCGCAGAGGAAGGGCGACCTTCCCGCAGAAGAGGGAAGAGGCGAAGCACCCGCCCGGTGCGCGCGCTGATACTCACCCCCACGCGGGAGCTGGCCATGCAAATCAGTGAGAGTTTCCGCGAATACGGGAAGCACACCGAACTTACGCAAGCCGTCGTCTACGGGGGGGTCAGCCAGGTTCCCCAGGAGCGGGCGCTTCGGGAGGGCGTGGATATTCTCGTGGCCACCCCCGGCCGGCTCCTCGACCTGATGTCACAGGGCCTGGTAACGCTGGGGTCGATCGAGATCTTCGTCCTGGACGAGGCCGACCGGATGCTCGACATGGGTTTCATTCGCGATATACGTCGACTGGTCGACAAGCTGCCCCGGCGCCGCCAGTCCCTCTTTTTCTCCGCCACGATCCCCGGGGACATCCGGAGGCTGGCGGACACGATCCTGCGCGACCCCGTTCAGGTGGCGGTTACGCCGCAGGAGCCCGCCCCGGAGGCCGTGGAGCACTTCCTGTACTTGGTGGAGAAACACGACAAGGCGGCGCTGCTCCAGCACCTTCTGGCCGACCCGACGCTTCGGAACGTCCTGGTGTTCACAAGGACGAGGCACGGTGCCGATCGGGTCGCGAGGCATCTCGCCCGGGTCCGTATCCCCACGGAGGCGATCCACGGAGACAAGACGCAGAAGGCGAGGGAACTCGCGTTGGAGAATTTCCGCTGCGGGAAGTGTCGGGTCCTGGTAGCGACCGACATCGCCGCCCGGGGTCTGGACATCGTGGGGCTGTCCCACGTGCTGAATTACGATCTGCCAAACGAGCCCGAATCGTACATCCACCGTACCGGCCGGACGGGGCGCGCGGGCGCATCGGGGATCGCCTTGTCATTCTGCGATATCGGGGAGCGTCCGTTTATCGCGGCGATCGAACAGCTGATTCGCCGGCACCTCAAGGTCGTGGAAGACCACCCGTACCGCTCGGGCCTTCGCCCCGCTCCTCCCACAAACCTGGAGCCGCAAAAGCCGAAGGCGCTTCGCCCGTTCATGATCAGCGTGGAAGAGCTGTTCGGCGGCTCCCGGAAAGAGGGTTTCGCGGGCTGAACCGGCGGACGGCAGCAAGGAATTCCGGCTCCTCGAACCGGCACCCCTCGGCCCGTGCGATCTTGAGCATCTGGGCCTCCGAGAGGCCGAGATTTGAGAAGTGGGGATACTTCACCCGGATCCAGGCGGACGGGGTTACGGTCGCCTTCCGATAGATGCGGAGCTGCAGCATCGCTCCCTCGTTGGACGCCTCCCACAGCCTCTTCAGAAAGGCCTCGTTCAAGACCTTCTTCCCGACGCGCTTTCTCCACATGAACGAGTTGAGGGTCTTCTGGACCCACTCCTCTCCCCAGAACACCATGTCGATGCCCGGGAAGGGACGCAGGAGTCTGTCTTCTTTCCGCTTGAGCCGGCCCACGAGCCGTTCTCTCGTGACGATGTCGAGCCCGGAGACGAGGAGTATTTCGGGGGTGAGGGGAATGGGGTTGAAGGTGGAGTGGAACCGGACGAGGGCGAGGAACGCCGATTCGTTCCCTTCCATCGCCTGGGTGCTGAGATGGTCCGGGGTCGGCCCGGGGTCCTTCTGCTTTTTTCTCCCTGCGATGTTTTTCCGCTTTGCCCCGGCGGGACGGGTCCGCCCCCCGCGCGTCGTCCGTTTCCGTTCCATCGAGGGCCTCCTTTTTTACCGCCTTCGGCTCGTTCTGGATAGGATAGTCGGAAACCGTCCGCCGGACAACCGGAAGGCGACCGGCGACCTGGGATATAATAACCGCTTCTGCCCCGACGGGAACCAACTTCGGGCAACGGTCATCTGTGTAGGGGAAGCATCGAGAGAAAAACGCCAGGGAAGGGATGGCCGGTGACAGGTATGGGGCGCAGGAAAGTCCTCGCGATTCTGCTCCTGTGGGCGGCATGCGTCGCCCCGGGAGCCGGTCTGCCTGCCGCGGAGACGGCGGAAGGAAAAACGTCGGGGGGGGGAGAATCATTGATCGGGAAATTCACGCTGGGGAACGGGCTGACCGTAGTGTTCCGGGAGAACCACTCCTCCCCGGTGGTCGCCGTGCAGGTGTGGGTCAAGGCGGGAAGCGCGACAGAGCCCGAAGGGTCTGCCGGGATGTCCCATATTCTGGAGCACATGGCCTTCAAGGGGACGAAGAGGCGGGGCCCCGGCCAGATCGCGCGGGAAGTCGAGGCTCTCGGGGGAGAGATCAACGCATATACCAGTTTCGATCAGACGGTCTACCACATCACGATCTCGCGGAGGTATCTGGAGAACGCCCTGGACATCCTGGCCGATACCCTCGGGAATTCGGTGTTCGACGCGGAGGAACTGGCCCGGGAGAAAGAGGTGGTCCTCGAGGAGCTCCGGATGAACGAGGACAACCCGGGGAGGGTGAACGGGAAGGCGATGTTCCGGGAGGCGTACCGCGTTCACCCCTACGGCCGCCCCGTGATCGGGTACGATAACACCATCCGGAAGACGACCCGGGACGATCTCGTCGCGTACTTCTCCCGGTATTATTACCCGGGGAACATGGTGCTCGTGATCGCGGGAGACGTGGACCAGGAAACGGCGCGACCCCTGATCGAGAAGGCCTTCCTCCCGCTAAAGACCCACCAGCCCCCGTCGGACGGGGCGCCGGCCGAACCGCCGCAGAAGGAGATCCGGGTCAAGATCCAGGAACGCGAAGCGAAGCGCGCCTATCTCGACATCGGGTTTCACGGCCCCTCGATGCGGGACGAAGACGTCTTTTCCTGGGATCTTCTCTCCGTGATCCTGGGAAGCGGGCAGACCTCCCGGCTGTACCGGGAGGTGAAGGACGCCCGGGGACTGGTCGATTCGGTGAGCAGCTATGCCTTCACGCCGAAGGACGAGGGAGTCCTGATCGTGTCGGCAACCGGCGCGGCGGACAAGGCGAAGGAGGCGTTGCGGGAAATCCTGCGGCAGACGTTCCTCCTGGCGGCTGCTCCTCCCGAGGGACAGGAGCTTTCTCGTGCCAAGACCTCCATCGAGAGCGATTTCGTCTATTCCCTCGAATCGGTGGGATCTCTTGCCCGGCACGTCGGGTTCTTCGAGACTACGCTCGGCGACGGCGGCTTCGAACGGAAATACTTGCAGAAGATCCGCGGGGCCTCGGCCGACGATATCGTCGCGGCGGCCCGCAAACACCTGAGGCCGGAAAACCTCACCGTCGCGGTCGTGGTTCCGCAGGGCGAGGCCGGCCTGATATCCCCGGAGGAGGTCCGCAAGGTGGCGTGGGAGGCGTACCGGGAGGCGATGGAGCCCGCGAAAGAGGCAGGACAGCGGGGGGCCGTCGTGAAGGAGGTCCTGGAAAACGGCATCCGCGTGGTCATCCGGGAGGACCGGGCGGTCCCGGTGGTTGCCGTGGAGGCCGGCTTCCAGGGCGGTCTTCGCGGTGAGGAGAAGAGTTTTTCGGGGATCTCCATGGTAACCGCCGAGATGCTTACCAAGGGTACGAAGGACAGGACGGCGATCGAGATCTCGGAGGCGGTGGAAAACATGGCGGCCGATCTTTCCGGTTTTTCGGGCAGAAACTCCTTCGGCCTGCGGGCCCGCCTGATGAGCAAGGATTTTACTGCCGGATTCCGTCTGTTCGTCGAGTCGCTCCGGGGGCCCACGTTTCCGGCAGAAGAACTCGAAAAGAAGCGCCGGGAGGTCCTGGGGCGGCTCAAGCTCCAGAAGGACGACATGGTTCGGTCGGTCATCCTTCTCTTCCTCGCGACCCATTACGGGGAACACCCGTACGCCCGCAATCCCTTGGGGACGGAGGAGTCGATCGGCAGGATCACCCGGGAGGACCTGGAACGCTACTACCGGAGATGGGCGGATCCGAGAAACATGGTGATCGTGGTTTCCGGGGACATCGGCGCCGAGCAAGCGCTCTCTGCCGTTCGGGAGGCCTTCGAGGATTTTCCCCGCAGGGAGGAGTTCGTCCCGATCGGGCCGATGCCGGTGCCGGAGGAAAAAGGAATACGCCGGGGGGAAGAGCCGGGGGAGAAGGAGCAGGCGCACTTCATCATCGGGTATACCGGTGCACGGGTCACCGATTCCGACCGGTATGCCCTCGACGTACTCGGGTCGGCCCTCGCCGGACAGGGGGGCAGGCTCTTCACCAACCTCCGGGACAAGAAGTCGCTGGCATACGCGGTGACTTCGTTCTCCTCGGAGCAGGTCGACCCGGGGTTCTTTGCGATCTACATGGGCACCAGTGCCGAAAAACGGGACGGGGCGATTACGGATACCCTGAAGGAAATCAAAGAAGTACGGGCGCATGGGGTCACGGCGGAGGAGTTCGACAGGGCGAAAAAGTGGATGATCGGCACGTACGAGATCGGTCTGCAGAGCAATTCCGCCTATGCCGACAAGATGATGTACAATGAGCTCTACGGAATCGGGTACGAGGAGACGTTCCGGGAGCCGAAGAAGATCGAAGCGGTGACCCTCGAAGAGGTGAACCGGGTGGCCACGAAGGTTTTGCATACCGATCGCTACACCATCGCCATCCTCGGAGGCAGGTAGCGGATCAATAGGACTTTCCCCGGGGCAGGCAATGGACGCCAGCCATCACGCAACAATTAGTCGCGTTGCCTTATAGTTGCATATCGGTGCGCATTATGTTGCATTTTATGTTGCGCGATTTTCTCCCTCATTCCAGAACATCCGATATCTTTTGCTAACCTACTAAAATATATAGATATTTATCGTTTCCTGGTATTTGTTCGGTATGTGGTATCCTCTTTGCCTCGGTAACAAAGAATCTTCCGCCGGCTTTGCGACGGGAGTTTACGGAACCGGCGGGGAAGGGAAGAAGAAGATGGCCAGACATGAACGCTTTCCGGTTCCGACGTTCTTCCTAGGTACTTTCGTTATCTTCCTCGCCTGGGTTGCCGCAGGTCCTGCCGTCGCATCCGGGCCCGACACGGTTGATTTCCCCTTGGCGGTGGCGCGGGCCCTGAAAAACAACGCGGGCGTTTCGGCGGCCGGGTACGAGTGGACCTCCGCGCGCAAGGGGGCGGAGGCCGCGCGGGGGAACTACCTGCCGAAGCTTTCCCTCGAAGAACGGTTCGTGCGCACGAACGTGCCGGCGGAGGCCTTCGCAATCAAGCTGAACCAGGAGCGGCTCCTCGCCTCCGACTTCGCGAACGTGGACAACTTCAACGAGGCGCCGCCGATCAACGACTACATCACCTCGTTTACGCTCGAGCAGCCGATCTTCGCTCCCCGGGCCTATCTCGGGTACAAGATGGCGCGCCGCGAAGCGAAAGCGACCGGTCTCGACGTTTCGCGCACGAAAGAGGAAGCGGTCTTCCGGGTCCTCACCGCCTATCTTGACGTCCTGACGGCGAAGGAATACGTGCGGGTTGCCCGGCAGGGACTGTCCGATGCCCGGGAACACCACCGTATCGCGGAAGTGATGGAAAAGACCGGCACGGGGCTTGTCTCCGACGTGCTGCGGGCCCGGGTGTTTCTCGCCTCCGCGGAGAGCGCCACGGTGACGGCAGAGAGCCGTTTCCTTCTGGCGCAGTCGGGATTGGGGCTTGCGATGGGCGAACCGGGGGGAGGACGGGTGGATGCGTCCGGTCCGATCCCGCCTTTGCCGGAGGCCGGAACGATCGAGGAAAGGATCGCCGCGGTCCGTGCCAATCGTTCCGACCTCCGTGCGTTCTCCCTGAGGCTTGCCAACGCGAACACCAACGTGACCCTCCGGAAATCGGAATATCTTCCCACGGTGGGCGTGATGGGCGCCTACCAGATCGACGGGCAGGACGGGATCTTCTCCCCCGACAATCACACCTGGAAGGTCGGGGTGGGTCTTACGTGGAACCTGTTCGACGGGCTGCGTCGGGAGGCGGAGGTGGGCAGGGCTGCCGCGGAAAAAGCGAAAGCGCGGGAGCATTACCGGGGGGCGGAAGATTTCGCTGCGTTCCAGGTGATCCAGGCGCACCTCTCCGTCGAGGAGGCGACCCGTCGCGTGGAGATCGCCCGGGCAGCGGTTGCCGCCGCAGAGGAGGGAACGCGGCTGGTCAAGTCGAGGTACGAGAACCAGCTCGCGCGTATGATCGACCTGCTGGACGCGCAGACGGCGCTCAACGGTGTCCGGGCCGACCTGGTCAGGGCGCAGAACGACCTGCAGCATTCCCGGGCGCAACTTGAGTACGCCTCCGGAGGGCTGCTGTCCTGGGCGCTGCCCGAAACGGAGGGGATACCGGGAAAGGGGGGAGGTCAATGAGGGACACCCGACGGCGTTCGGGAGGGACTTGCAGGCTGGCCGGAAAATTCCCGGCGCGCACCGGATGGATCTTCCTGCTCGCGGGAATCGCCGCGATGATGGCCGGGTGCGGCGAAAAGGGGAAACACGGCCCGGCATCCGCGGAGAGGGCGCCGGTGACGGGCGTGGAGGTCATCACGGCCGGAGCCGTTTCCCGAGAGAGCTTCGCCGAGGTGGTCGGGACCGTCCGGGCGAAAACGATCGCCGCCGTGGCCCCCCAGGTGATGGGGAGGGTCACCTCCCTTCCCGTCGCGGAGGGGGACCGGGTGAAGAAAGGAGCGCTCCTGGCCACGATCGACGACACGCAGATCCGGGCCCAGCTTGCGGCCGCGGAGGCGATGGTCGTCGAAGCGGAGGCCGGTCTCGATGAGGCCGAGCGCTCCGTCGCGCAGGCGGATGCCTCCAGGGACCTCGCGGAGAAAACGTACGAGAGGTACCGGAAGCTCAGCGAGGAGAAGGTCATCACCCCGCAGGAGTTCGACGAGATGGAGGTTAAACGCACGGTTGCGGGAAAGGACTACGAGCGGGCGCTGGATAAACGGGCACAAGTGACCGCGAAGATCACGCAGGCGAAGGCGCAGAAGGATGGGGCGCGGGCGATGCTCTCCTATACCCGGGTGACGGCGCCCTTCGCGGGGATCGTCATCGAAAAGAAGATCGACGCCGGTTCCACGGTCGTGCCCGGTGTGCCCATCCTGGTCCTGGAGGATGCCGGGCAGTACCGCATCGAGGCACCGGTGCCGGAGTCCTACCTCGGCCTCCTGAAGGTCGGTTCCCGGGTTCGGATCGTGCTGGACGCGCCTCCGGGAACGGAAATCCCCGGGACGATCTCCGAAGTGGTCCCGCAGGTGGACCCGGAGAGCCGGACGTTCACCGCAAAGGTGGACCTCCCCGCGGGGGGTGCGTTGCGCACCGGGATGTTCGGCAGGGTCCTGTTTCCGTCGGGGGAGGAGACCGTGATGCGTGTTCCCCGGAGAGCGATTTTACGCATAGGGGGATATGACGGGCTGTACATCGTCACGTCGGACAACGTGGTGCGTCTTGTGGTGGTGAAAACCGGGAAGGAGTCCGGCGAAGACGTGGAGATCCTTGCGGGGATCGAGCCGGGGACGCACGTTGCGATCTCCCCCCTGGAAAAGCTCGTGGACGGCGTCCGGGTGGAGGTCCGGAAGTGAACGGAAAAAGAAGAGGGATCGCGGGCCGGATCGCCTCCGCCTTCATCGACTCCCGCCTGACGTTCCTCATCGTCATCGCCGCGATATTCCTCGGCGTCGGCGCCGTGGTTCTCCTCCCCCGGGAGGAAGAGCCGCAGATCATCGTGCCCATGATCGATGTGTTCGTGCAGATGCCCGGGGCGTCGGCCCGGGAGGTGGAGGAGCGGGTCACCAAGCCCATGGAGAAACTTCTCTGGGAGATCCCCGGGGTCGAGTACATCTACTCCACCTCGGCTCCGGGCCAGTCCATGGCGATTGTCCGGTTCAAGGTGGGAGAGGACGAGGAAAAAAGCATCGTCCGCCTGAACCAGAAGATGTACGCCAATTTCGACCTCATCCCTCCCGGGGCGAGCACGCCCCTGGTCAAGCCCCGATCCATCGACGACGTCCCCATCCTGGCCCTCACGCTTTCCAGCGACCGGTACGACCACTATGCCCTGCGCCGGATGGCGGCGGAGGTAAACGACCAGATCAAGACGATTCCCGATGTCTCGGAGATCAAAATCATCGGGGGGAGACTCCGCCAGGTCCGGGTGATGCTGGACCCGGCGCGGATGGCGGCCCGCGGTGTCGCCCCCGAGACCCTGGTGCCGATGCTTGCGTCCGCAAACCGGCAGCTCCAGTCGGGAAGTTTCTCCTCCGGGAACCGGGAGTTCCTGGTGGAGACAGGGGCGTTCCTGCACACCGCCGAGGACGTGGGGCGCGTCGTGGTGGGGGTATCGGAAGGACGGCCCGTATACCTGCGGGACGTGGCGCATATCGTGGACGGGCCGGAGGAAGCCGCGGACTACGTTTTCTTCGGCCTGGGACCCGCTGCGCAGGAGAAGGCTCTTGCCCCCGCACTGGCCGTGACCCTGTCGATCGCCAAGCGAAAGGGCACCAACGCGGTCGCGATCGCCGAGAAGGTGATCGGGAAAGTGGAGGAGATCAAGGGAAGGACGATTCCCGACGGCGTGAAGCTGACCGTCACCCGGAACTACGGCGAGACGGCGGCGGAGAAGTCCAACGAGCTGCTCCTTCACATGCTGATCGCCATCGTCTCGGTGTCGGTCCTTATCTGGTTCACGCTGGGTCTGCGGGAGTCGGGGATCGTTGCCACCGCCATCCCCGTCACGCTGGCGTTCACCCTTGCGGTTTTCTACCTCACCGGCTACACGCTCAACCGCGTGACCCTGTTCGCCCTCATCTTCTCCATCGGCATCCTGGTCGACGACGCAATCGTCGTCGTGGAGAACATCGTCCGTCACTACCGTCTTCCGGAGAATCGCGGCCGGCCCGTCGCCGAGATCGCCGTGGAGGCGGTGGACGAGGTGGGTAATCCCACGATCCTCGCCACCTTCGCTGTGATCGCCGCCATTCTCCCCATGGCGTTCGTCCGCGGCCTCATGGGACCCTACATGCGCCCCATCCCCGTGGGCGCGACGGCGGCTATGCTCTTCTCGCTCCTCGTGGCCTTCATCGTCACCCCCTGGGCGAGCGTCCGGCTCCTTTCCCAGGAGGGCGAGGCGCAACATGGCGAGGAGGGGTGGACGACGCGCTATTATCGGCGCGCCATGGACCGGCTCCTCCACGTCCGCGCGTGGCGCTACGGCTTCCTGCTCACGGTTGTCTTTCTCCTCCTGGGGGCGTTGTCGCTGTTCGCCTTCAAGGTCGTGAAGGTGAAGATGCTCCCCTTCGACAACAAGAGCGAGTTCCAGGTGGTGATCGACATGCCCGAAGGCACGACCCTGGAGGAAACCGCCGCGGTCACCCGGGAGATCGGCAACACCGTCGCCGCGGTCCCGGAAGTGGTGAATTACCAGATGTACGTGGGTACTTCCGCCCCCTACAACTTCAACGGCCTGGTGCGACACTATTTCCTGCGCCGGGGGGCCAACGAGGCGGACATCCAGGTGAATCTGGTTCCGAAAGGGGATCGGAAGACGCAAAGCCACGACATCGCGAAACGGGTCCGGCCGGTGATCGACGCCGTCGCGGCGAAACATGGCGCCCGGATCAAGGTGGTCGAGGTTCCTCCCGGGCCACCGGTTCTGCAAACGCTGGTGGCGGAAGTCTACGGGCCCGATTACCGGGGGCAGATCGAGGTGGCCCGGCAGATCCGGGAGATTTTTCAGAAAACCGAAGGCGTTGTGGACGTCGACTGGTACGTGGAGGATGACCAGACCAGGTACCGCTTCGCCGTGGATCAGGAGAAGGCGGCCCTGAATGGCGTGTCTGTGGAGCAGGTCGCTGCGACGCTTGGCCTGGCCGTGCGGGGACAGGAGGTGGGACTTCTCCACCAGCCCCGGGAGCAGGAGGACGTGCCGATCATCCTGCGTCTCCCCCGCGCGGAGCGATCGCGCGTGGAATCCCTGCGGCAGATCAAGGTGACGGGCCGCCAGGGGAACCTGGTTCCCCTGGGCGAGGTCGTCCGGGTCGAGGAGGAGACGGCCGAAAAGAGCATCTATCACAAGAACCTCATGCCCGTCGTGTACGTGACCGCAGACGTGGCGGGAAAGGTGGAAAGCCCCGTCTACGCGATCCTCAATATCAACAAGGCCCTGGACAGGCTCACGATGCCCGGGGGATACCGGATGGAACGCTACGTGGCGAGCCAGCCCTTCACGGACCAGAAATATTCGATGCAATGGGACGGCGAGTGGTACATCACCTACGAGGTGTTCCGGGACCTGGGGCTTGCTTTCGCCGTGGTGCTCGTGCTGATCTACATCCTCGTGGTGGGGTGGTTCCAGTCGTTCCGGACGCCGATCACGATCATGGCGGCCATCCCCTTTTCCCTGGTGGGGATCATTCCCGCCCACGCCCTGATGGGGGCGTTTTTCACGGCGACCTCCATGATCGGCTTCATCGCGGGGGCGGGGATCGTGGTGCGCAACTCGATCATCCTCGTCGACTTCGTGGAGTTGCGCCTTGCGCAGGGGATGCCGCTGGACCAGGCGGTCATCGACGCGGGGGCGGTCCGGTTCCGGCCGATGATGCTCACTGCGGCAGCGGTGATCGTCGGCGCATCGGTGATCCTGTTCGACCCGATCTTCCAGGGGCTGGCGATCTCGCTCATGGCGGGGGAGGTGGCCTCGCTCCTGCTCTCCCGAATGACCGTGCCTGTCCTGTTCTTCCTTAGCGAGAGCCGGAAGCACCGGCCGTCGACTTAGAAGGGCGATATTCCGCCCCCCGGGTCTACTTGCTGGGGGCCGGCGGGGTCAGCTTCTTCAGATTTTCGAGTTGCGTGGTGGCGGTCTTGACGGACTTGTTCGCCTCTTCGTGTGCGGGATCGTAGGCAAGGATATTCCGCCAGGTGGCGATGGCTTCCTCGAGCCGCCCCTCCCGGTAGTTCGCAAGCCCTTTCTCCATGAGATTGCCGGTCAGCTGGTCGACGCTTTCTTTGAGATCTTCCTTCGAGAAAGGGAGCTTCTTTCCCTTCATCGCGGGATGGGGGAGGAATTTAAGGGCGGCCATCCACCGCTTCCCGGCCTCCCCGGCCCGCCCCTGCCGCTGCGACTCGTCTCCGCTTTTCTTGAGCCCTTCCAGGGCGGCGGGAAAGTTCTCCTCCACCCCGCGATAGCCAGGAATCTCCTTCCAGACGTCGGTGAAAAGCTCCAGGGCCCGCTCGAATTTCCCCTCCTTCATCATGGCAACGCCTTCGAGGTAGGTATTGTCGGCGGACCAGGGCACTGCCGGGCGAGAGGCGGCGGCCGGCGGCTGGGCGCCGACCCGGGGAGGCGTGACGACCTGGGGAACCGAGGTTGCCGGGGGAGGGGTGACGACCGCAGGAGGCTTCTCGCGGACCGGCGGGATCCTCCACGCGGCGCATCCGCCGACCAGCAGAGCGGCCAGGAGGACGCTCGTGGAACGGAGGTGGACCTTCAAAGGGCCATTCCCCTCCAGCCTGCGGTGTCGGTGCTTACCGCTTCCATCGGGGGCATCTCGTTCACCATCCGGATGAAAACATCGGTCAGTTCCGGAGAGAACTGGGTGCCTCGGTACCGGCGAATCTCCTCGAGGGCTTCCTTGGTCGTCAACGCCTTCCGGTATGGGCGGGATGACGTCATGGCGTCGAATGCGTCGGCGAGCGAAATGATCTGCGCGTGGATCGGTATCTCCGAGTTCATTCTCCCCTCCGGGTATCCTTTGCCGTTATACCACTCGTGATGATATCGCACCACGGGGATATACCGGTGGAGGGAAGGCGCCATACGGAGGATGTCCGCCCCGTTGTCCGGGTGCCTCCGCATCAGCCCGATCTCCCGGGGGGAGAGCTTCTGTTCCTTGAGGAGGATGTCGTCCGGTGTCCGGATCTTCCCGACATCGTGGAAGAGGCACGCCTTCTCCAGATGTTCGGTCTCCTCCGTGGAATACCCGAGTTTCCTGCCGAGTTCACACGAAAGAAACGCCACCCGGGTGGAGTGTCCCAGCGTGTACGGGTCGCGCGCATCAATCGAGGCGGCGAGAACCCGAACCGTTGCGATGTACGATTCCTCGAGGTCCCTCGCGTACCGGCTCAGCCGATTCTTCTGGGAGAGGATGGTCTCCGCCATCCGGTTGAAATTCCGGGTCAGCACTCCCAGTTCGTCCCTGGAGCGATAGGGAATCGGGTGGAATTCCGCTCCGCTGGCAAGTTCATTGACTCCCGAGGAGAGCTTCTTCACGGGGGTGGTGATGAGGGAGGCGATGGCGAGGGTGCCTAAAAGGGCGACCACCAGGAACACCGCTGCCGCGATGGCGATCGATTTCCGGATGTTTTTCTGCGCGGCCAGGATGCTGTCCCGGGAGACGGCGAGCGATACGGTTCCGACGCGCTTTCCCGCGAAGAAGATCGGTGTGGAGAATTCGATCAGCTCCCGGCCCTCCCGCATAATCTCGTGGGCCTGGGTTTCCAGGAACGTCCCCAGTGCCTTTTCCTGGGTCGGGGCGGAATATGCCTTCCCCCGCTCTTCGATCAGGTTGTGGGCCAGGATGATGTCCTCGGTATCCCGGATGAAGACGTACTCGATGTCGTCGGAGCTTTTCTTCGTTTCCGCCGTGAGGCTGTCCATGGCCAGCCGGTCGCCGAGGGGGATCGAATATCCCGAAGAAAGTGCGACAACGCGGGAGATCGCCACCCCTCGCTGCAGGAGATCGCTCTGGATGGCGTCGTCCGCGATTTTCGTTACCGCCGCCGCGATCAGAATGACCAGCAGAAACACCAGCGGCAGCAGAAACGCGATCAGCTTCAGGCGGATTCCCAGGGAGAAACGCCGCTCTTTCCCGCCGGGGCGATGGAAAGGGTCCGTGTTTTTCATAACTTCCCATTATATAAGAATGTCGCCCTGGCCATAAATCATTCCCTCAAGCCATCTTCCCCGGCCGATGTCTCCCCTGAGGTTTTCCTCACGATCCGGTCGCTAAAGAAGGAACATTATCCCCTGCCGGGGTCGTCCGGGGCAAGGGCGTCGCCGGGGGGACTGCCGGGACCGATCATGCAAGGACGGCCAGGATCTCGTTCGACACGAAGAAAAAGTTGTCCGGCAGCAGAAGCCGGTCCCCCTCCCGGAGAAGTTTCCCGTCCTTCACAAGTGACTCCACGGCATCCCGAATCGCGTCCGGAGGGGCGCCGATTCTCGTTTCGATTTCCGCCGGGTCCACCCCGTCGGTCATGCGCAATCCGAAGATGAGCGCTTCCTTCCAGGCATCCTCCGGCCCGCAATTTTTCCCGTCCCCCCAGGGGAGGCGGCCCTTCCGGATCCGGCGGCCGTACTCCGAAAAAGAGGACGGGTTGGCCGTCCGCATCCCGAAACGGGGACACTCCCGCGGGAAGAGAAGGCCGTGAGCCGAGGGGCCGAGCCCCGCGTACCCCTCCCGTTGCCAGTATTTTCTGTTGTGCCGGGACTCGAACCCGGGGCGGGCGAAGTTGGAGATCTCGTATTGACGGTAACCGGCGCTCACCAGTACCCTGCGCGCCGTCCCGTAACTCTCCGCCACTTCCTCGTCGGTGGGCATCCGGAGCTCCCCTCGCGCAAGCGCCGCCTGTAGGGGAGTGCCGGACTCCGGGGCGAGGGCGTACGCCGAGACGTGGTCCGGAAGAAAGGTGACCGTTTGTTCGAGGTCCTCCTCCCAGTCGGCCCCGGATTGCCCCGGAATTCCGAATATGAGGTCGATCCCGAGGGAGTCGAACCCTGCCGCCCTGGCGTCCCGGTATGTCCTGCGAATGTCTTCCACGTCATGGATCCGGCCCAGGGTAAGGAGGGTGGCGGAGGAAAAGGACTGCACCCCGACGCTCAGGCGGTTGAATCCCCCGGTCCGCAGTGTCCGCAGCCCATGCGCGCGGACGGTTCCCGGATTCGCCTCGATTGTGACTTCGGCGCCGGGCATGACCGGAAAGCGTTTCCGGATCGCGGCGAGGAGCCCGCACAGGTTCCCCGGGGCGATCACGGTGGGCGTGCCGCCCCCGAAGTAGACGGTGTCGGTAGCCGCCGCGGCGTCTTCCGAAAACCGTTCCCGGAACAGATCCATCTCCCTCACAAGCAGATCGAGGAACTCGCCGGTGGCGCGGGATGAGGTCGTAAGCGAATAGAAGTCGCAGTAGGAGCATTTCCGCACGCAGAACGGAACGTGGATGTAGATTCCTCGCACGGGTCCATTTTCCCCCAGGAGGAAGCGTTCGACTAAAAATCTTTGCCCTCCATGAATATATTTCCGGTTTCGACCATCCAATAACCAGGCCAAAGGAGATCGTGATCTGGCCTACTTGAAGGAGAGCTACATGAGAAACCGATCAAGGAAGCGGAGATTCTGGGAAAAGGCGGTTTTCGCGGCGTCGCTTCTTGTCATATTCGGGACAGTGGTCTTTTCGGTTTCACCGGAACGGTTGGCGTGGCAGGGGCCGCTGGTCATGGGTACGCTCGCCATGCCGACTCCCAATCCGGCGATGGTCGTCCGTCTGGAACGGCGGGCCCAGTCCGATTCGCTGTTTTCCTTCCTGGGATTCCTGTCCGTGGCGGGCATCCTCGGGCTCAGTTGGAAATGGTTTTTCGTGAAGCCTTTACCGAAGAAAGTCAGGGAGAAATTGGTGTATCCCCTGGTCTTCCCCTGAAACGCCTCGGGCAATAGTACTCGAAACCGCTGGCACGGCTAGGATTTTCCGCCCTGCTGCGGTTTGCCTTCCGCCCATGCCCCTTGACAGGGGATACGGCTTTGGGATATTTCTATTCTGCTACTGAATAGCCATTCATTTTCTCTTCGTCCCGAACCGCATTTCCTTCCGGGAGGTGGGACCCATGTTTCCGAAAATTCGCCGCGTTGCCGTACTGGGGGCAGGTGTCATGGGATCGGGGATCGCGGCCCATCTGGCCAACGCCGGCATCCCCAGCCTGATGCTGGATATCGTGCCCCCGAGCCTGACCGACGAGGACAGGAAGAAAAAGATTTCGGAGAAAGACCCCGTTTTGCGCAACCGGTTCGCCGCCAAGGGGCTCGAGGGGATCCGGAAAAGCCGCCCCGCGCTCCTCTACTCGCAGAAGGACCTCGGCCTTATCTCGATCGGCAACTTCGACGACGATATCGCCAAGGCAGCGGATTGCGACTGGATCGTCGAGGTGGTAACGGAAAATCTCGACATCAAGAAAACGCTCTATGACCGGATCGAGGCGGTCTGGACGCCCGGTACGATTGTCACTTCCAACACCTCCGGAATCGCCATCTCCCAGATGATGGAGGGACGCTCAAAGAAATTTCGCCGGCATTTTCTCGTGACCCATTTTTTCAACCCCGTCCGATACATGAAGCTTCTCGAGCTTGTTCCGGGCAAGGACACCGATCCGGAGATCCTGCGGGGCATCGCCGAATTCGGCGAGCGCCGGCTGGGAAAGGGAATCGTCTACGGAAAGGACACCCCCAACTTCATCGGCAACCGCATCGGCGTTTTCGCGATGATGTACGCGATGCACGCGATGATGGAGGATGGCCTGTCGATCGAGGAGGTGGACAGGATTCTGGGGCCGGCGATGGGGCGTCCGAAGTCCGCGGCGTTCGGCACGGCCGACCTGGTCGGAATCGACACGCTCCTCCACGTATCCGACAACGTGTATCGAAACCTCCCCGCCGACCCGCAGCGGGAAACGTTTCTCCCGCCGCCGTTCGTGAGCGAGATGGTCAATCGCGGATGGCTCGGCCGGAAAGCCGGGGGGGGCTTCTTCAAAATGGAGGGGAAGGGCGATGCGAAGAAAAAGCTCGTCCTCGACTACCGGCCGCTCGACTACCGGCCGACCACGAAGGTGAGTTTCCCTTCGCTCGACGCCGCGAAGGGGGAAGAGGACGCGGGGGGAAGGATCCGGAAGGTGATCGGGGGCGACGACAAGGCCTCCGCGTACGCCTGGAAGGTCCTCTCCGAGTCCCTCCTCTACTCGGCCCGGCGGATCCCCGAGATTGCCGACGACGTCGTAAATATCGACAATGCGATCCGGTGGGGGTTCAACTGGACGCTCGGCCCCTTCGAGACGTGGGATGCCATCGGGTTGGCGGATTCGGTCGCCCGGATGCGCAAGGAGGGAAAAGAGATCCCGGAGAACGTGGAGAAGATGCTCGCCTCCGGGAACACGTCGTTCTACCGCAGGCCGGGCGGGGCCCTCGAGTGCTATGACTTCGCCAGCGGGGCGTACGTTCCTGTCCCGGTTTCCCCCGACGTCATCTTCCTCCCGTCCCTCAAGGAGCGGAACAAGGTGGTGAAGGAAAACCAGGGGGCCACTTTGTACGACGTCGGCGACGGGGTCCTGTGCCTCGAGTTCCATACCAAGATGAACGCGGTGGACGGCGACATCGTCTCGATGATGAACGAGGGCGTTGCGATCGCCGAGAAGGAGTTCGCGGGGATGGTGATCGCCAATCACGCGGAGGACTTCTGCGTCGGCGCGAACCTGATGCTCGTTTTCCTGGAGGCGCAGAACAAGAAGTTCGGGAACATCGAGACGATGGTACAGGAGTTCCAGAACGCCTGTATGCGGCTCCGCTACTCGGGAAAGCCGGTTGTGGCCGCCCCGGCGGGGATGGCTCTCGGGGGGGGGGCCGAGATCTGCCTGGGGGCGGACCGGATCCGGGCCGCCGCCGAGACGTACATGGGGCTCGTGGAAATGGGCGTCGGGCTCCTCCCGGCGGGAGGCGGGACGAAAGAGATGGTGATCCGGCACCTCGAGGGGATCCCGGACGGGGTGACGGCGGATCCGCTTCCCTTCCTCCGGAAGGCGTTCGAGACGATCGGAATGGCGAAGGTGGCCACATCCGCGAAGGAGGCGAGGGAACTGGGGTTCCTGCGCCCGTGGGACAGGATCACGATCCAGCGCGACTTCCTCATCCAGGAAGCGAAGAATACGGTTCTCGCCATGAACCGGGAGGGGTACGAGATGCCCCGCCCGCGGACGGACATCGCCCTGCCCGGCAGGTCGGAGTTTTCCACCTTCGCGTACGCGCTCTACGCGATGAGAGTGGCCGGGCACATCAGCGAGTTCGACGAACGGATCGGGCGGAAAATCGCCTTCGTGATGACCGGCGGGGAAGTCCCGCGGGGCACGAGGCTCTCCGAGCAGGATCTCCTGGACCTCGAGCGGGAGGCGTTCCTGTCGCTGTGCGGAGAGGAAAAGACCCAGGCCCGCATCCAATATATGTTGATGAAAGGGAAGCCGCTGCGCAATTAGGGAAGACCGGCAGGCGACTCCTTGAAGGAGGATTCCGATGGCGAAGGCATACATCATCTCCGCGGTGCGGACGGCGGTCGGCAGGGCCTACCGGGGGAGTCTGAAGGACACCCGGCCGGACGACCTGGGGGCCGTTGCGATCCGCGGGGCGATCGAGCGGGTGGGGAACCTGGAGCCGGGACAGGTGGACGACGTCATCCTCGGCTGTGCCATGCCGGAGGGCGAGCAGGGGATGAACGTGGCGAGGATATGCGCTCTGAAGGCGGGATTGCCCGATTCGGTTCCCGGAATGACGATCAACCGGTTCTGCTCCTCGGGCCTGCAGGCGATCGCCCTGGCGGCGGAGAAGATCCTGGCCGGCTTCGGCGACATCATCGTGGCCGGGGGCACCGAATCGATGACGATGGTCCCGATGGGAGGGAATAAGCCTTCCTTCAACCCCGAGATCGTCGAGGAGCGCCCCGAGGTATTCATGCCGATGGGTCTCACCGCCGAGCAGGTCGTCCGCATGTACAAGGTGACCCGGGAGGATCAGGACGTGTTCGCCTTTCACAGCCACCGGAAGGCGCTGGCGGCGATCAAGGAAGGGAAGTTCCGGGAAGAGATCGTGCCCGTTGCCACGACCGTCTACGACGCGAAGGACGGGGGAAGGCCGGTTCGCCGGGAGATCGTCTTCGAGGTCGACGAAGGTCCGCGTGCCGACACCACGATCGAGGCGCTGGCGAATCTCAAACCGGCTTTTGATCCGAAAGGGACCGTTACCGCGGGAAACGCCTCGCAGATGAGCGACGGTGCCGCCGCGGCCGTGGTCGTCTCGGAGAAGGCGATGAAGGCATTGCGCGCCGAGCCCTTGGCGCGGTTCCTCGGTTTCGCCGTCGCGGGGGTTCCGCCCGAGATCATGGGAATAGGGCCGGTGGCGGCCGTGCCGAAGCTCTTGAAGCGGCTCCGGATCAAGCTGACACGCGTCGACCTGATCGAATTGAACGAGGCGTTCGCCGCCCAGTCCCTCCCCGTCATCCGAGAACTGGGGCTGGACCCCGACAGGGTGAACGTGAACGGGGGGGCGATCGCACTGGGCCATCCCCTGGGGTGTACAGGCGCGAAGCTTGCCGCAACGCTGCTTCACGAGATGAAGCGCCGGGAGGCGAAGTTGGGACTGGTCACGATGTGTATCGGTGGCGGAATGGGGGCCGCGGGGCTGTTCGAAAGACCGTAGGGCGGAACCTGCGGCACGAGTGCGGGAACGGGCCGTCCGGCGGATGCCGGCGGAGCAGCCGAGGAAGGGGGTTCCGAGCGGAGCTTTTCCGGGAGGAAGGGCAAGCACAGACTTGCGGGTGCATCGCAAGTCGAGCGACGAAGCGAGCGAACCCCCTCCGACGAAGTCCCCCGGAGCAGCGGTATGCCGCTGCGGATGGGGGAGGATGCGGAGCCGGTCCCGGGTGTGCGGGAAAAGGCTTCGCTGCCCGGGGGGATTTCCTTATGCAGGGTGTTCCGGAAGGAATGCATTGACAGGGGGATAGATAGGCTATAATCTCGATGGGGTATATCGGGGAAAGGAGCATTTCGATGGCGGATTCGTACCGGCCGGAAACGATCGCCCTGCACGGCGGGCAGAAACCGGACCCGTCGACCAACGCGAGAGCGGTGCCGATTTACCAGACGACGTCGTATGTGTTTCACGACACGGCGCACGCCGCGCGCCTGTTCGGGCTCCAGGAGTTCGGCAACATCTACACCCGGATCATGAACCCGACCACCGACGTCCTCGAACAACGGATTGCGCAGCTGGAGGGGGGGACCGGGGCCCTGGCGGTGTCATCCGGCCAGGCGGCGGAAACGCTCGCGCTCCTGAACATCGCCCATGCGGGGGATGAAATTCTCTCGTCGGCGTCCCTGTACGGGGGGACGTACAACCTGTTCCACTACACCTTCCCCAAGATGGGGATCGGGGTGAAGTTCGTCGACCCCTCCGACCCGCAAAATTTCCGCAAGGCGATCACGAAGAAGACGAAGGCGATCTTCGCCGAATCGATCGGAAACCCGAAGCTCGACACGCTGGACAACCGCGCGGTGGCCGACATCGCCCACGGGGCGGGGATCCCCCTCGTGATCGACAACACGATGCCGTCCCCCTTCCTGCTGCGGCCGTTCGATCACGGTGCCGACGTCGTCATCCACTCCACGACGAAGTTCATCGGAGGGCACGGCACCTCGATCGGGGGGATCATCGTCGACTCCGGAAAGTTCGACTGGGGGAACGGCACCTTCCCGCAGTTCACCGAACCGGACCCCTCCTACCACGGCCTCAAGTTCTGGGAGGTCTTCGGGAACTTCCCCGGCCTGGGAAACGTCGCGTTCATCCTCAAGGCGCGCGTGCAGCTATTGCGGGATCTGGGTCCGGCGATGTCCCCCTTCAACGCCTTCCTCTTCCTCCAGGGGGTGGAGACCCTTCCCCTGCGGATGGAGCGGCACAGCACGAACGCGTTGGCGGTGGCGAAGTTCCTGTCGACGCACCCCAACGTGACGTGGGTCAACTACCCGGGGCTCCCCGACCATCCGCAGCATGCTCTGGCGAAGAAGTATCACTATCGCGGACTGTACGGCGCGATCCTGGGGTTCGGGATCAAGGGAGGGATGGAGGCGGGAAAGAAGTTCATCGACAACGTGAAGCTCCACTCCCACCTGGCCAACATTGGGGACGCCAAAAGCCTCGTGATCCACCCGGCGTCGACGACGCACCAGCAACTCACCGGCGAGGAGCGGCTCGCGACGGGAGTGACCGACGATTACGTCCGTCTGTCGGTCGGGCTGGAGCATATCGACGATATCGTCGAGGACCTCGACCAGGCGCTCCGGAAAACGTAAACGGCGGGGGGAAAAAACACCCGGAGGGGGAATTCCTGTTCCCCTCCGGGCTCCGGGTATCGACTTTCCTTCCCCGCGTGCGCCTATGCCGCCTTCGTGTTCTTCCGGACGTGCTCGCAGGCCCGCAGCACCTCGCTCTTGAACTGGTCGAAATCGACCTGCATCCCGTTGATGTAGGTGCTCCAGCCGGCCTGGGACTTGGCCCAGTGGACGGCGTCCTCGATCTCGGCGTCCGTCGCCCCGTTCAGCTTCGCCAACTCCGTGTGGTAGACGGCGCAGTACCGGCACCTGGTGGTCGCCGCGATGGCCACACCGATCAGTTCCCGATACTTGTTCGGGATCGGCCCCTCTTCCATCTGCACCCGCTTGAACAGGTCCCACTCGAGCTTGAGCGACGAATCCGGTACGAGCTTGAAAAAGCCGGGGACCAGTCCGAACATCCCCATGATCTCCTTGTACACCTCTTCGCGTTTCATTGCTTTCCCCCCCATGGACATGGACACGTTTGGTTTGTGTTGGCATACGCCTTGTCCCCAATAGGTTCATTCTACGCCTGCCTGCGGAAGACAAGCCCCCCCGGCGGTTTTTTCTCCCCTGTTCCAAGAGACGGAAGGACGCGACAGGATTCGCGCGGCAACGGGAGAGCGCATAGGGACCAGCTCGGCAAGCTGTTCCGGGAGGGGATATTCCGGTGTCGGGGGGTTATCCCATCCGCCCGTTACGGTTCGCTTTCTTTCCGGTAAAAATGCGCCCCCTCGAGGGGGATGTCGAGCGCCACGGCCTCCCCTTCCCGGATCGATTTGTCGTTGGTGAGAACGGACAAGAGGAGGCCGTCCACGCGGACCTGAAGCAGTACCTCGCGCCCGAGGTTCTCCAACGCCGTCACCGTGCCCGCGACCGGGGATCCGGCTATCCCCCGGGCGACCCCGATATGCTCCGGGCGGATACCGAAATGGATTTCGGCGGAGCCCAGCTTTTGGACCCGCGCGGCCGGACCGGACGGGAGCAAAAGCCTTGTTTCGCCGAGGCGCAGGTACAGGTCCCCCCCCTCCCCCAGGACGGAGGCGTCCACCAGATTCATCGGGACCTGGCCGATGAAGGAGGCGGCGAAGGGCGTTTCCGGGCGTTCGTAGAGGTCCTCCGGCGTCCCCGTCTGGACGATCCGGCCGTCCCGAAGCAGCGCGATCCGGTCCCCCAGGGTCATCGCCTCGGTCTGGTCGTGGGTGACGTACACGGTGGTGACGCCGAGTTCCCGCTGGAGCCGTTTCAGCTCGCTTCTCGTCGACGCCCGAAGCCCGGCGTCGAGGTTGGACAGGGGTTCGTCGAGGAGGAAGAGCGCGGGTTTGCGGACGATGGCGCGAGCGATGGCCACGCGCTGCCGCTGTCCTCCGGAAAGCTCCGCGGGTCTGGCCTGCAGAATGTCCGAGATCCCGAGCGTTTTTCCCGCCTGGGCCACCGCCTGCAAGACGTCGCCCTTCTTCTCTCCCGCGACGCGCAAAGGGAAGGCGATGTTCTCGAAAACAGTCAGGTGCGGATAGAGAGCGTAGCTCTGGAAGACCATGGCCACGTTTCGTTCCTTCGGGGGGACGAACACCTTTCTGTCGCGCGAGGCGACCACCCTCCCGCCGAGACGGATCTCGCCGGAGGTTGGTTTCACGAGGCCCGCCGCCAGGTTGAGGAAGGTCGATTTCCCGCATCCGCTGGGCCCGAGCAGGACGAAGAACTCCCCTTCGCCGACCGCTAGGTCCACGCCGCGCACGGCGCGGACCGGCCCCCGGAGGGAGAGGAATGTCTTGCTTACCGCGGAGAAGGTGAGCCTCATCCCTTCACCGCTCCCCGTGTCAGTCCCTGGATGATCCGGCGCTGGAAGACGAGCGTGAGCAGGACTACCGGGACGGTCGTCAGAACCGAGGCGGCCATGACGACGCCCCACGGGATCTCCCCGTGCAATCCCTCGAACAGAGCGATTCCTACCGGCACCGTACGGGCCGCGTGGTCCGTCGTCAGCATCAGGGCGAACAGGAATTCGTTGAAGGCGAAGATGAAGGCGAGCAGCGCCGTGGAAAAGATGCCCGGAGCCGCCACGGGGAAGACCACCTTCCGGAGTATCGCGAGACGGGAGCACCCGTCGATGAGCGCGGCCCGGTCGAGGTCCGCCGGCACCTGGGCGAAGTAGCTTGTCAGGATCCACAGGGAGAGGGGAAGGATCCAGGCGATGTAGGGAAAGACAAGCGCCGGGTAGGTGTTGATCCACCCCAGGTTCCCCATGACCTGGAACAGGTAGCTCACCATGCTGACCGGCGGAAACATCGACACTGCGAGAAGGCAAAGAAGAAAGAGGATTCTGCCGGGGAGAGGGAGACGGGTGATGGCGTAGGCTGCCGGCGAGGCGATGCCGACACAGAAGACGGCGGAAAGCCCCGAGACGACGAGGCTGTTCCGCAGGTAGTCGGGGAAGTGCAGCGAGGTCGTCCGGAGCACGGAGACGAAATGAGCGGCCGTGACGGTAACCCCTGCGTCAGACGAAAGAAAATCGGGCCGAACGCTTACCGCCGTCAGGGCCATGTACAGGATGGGGCCGAGGGAGAAGATCGCTATCCCCAGAGCGCCGGTCCGGTACAGAAGACGGACCTGTGTCTGTTCGCTCATGCCAGTTCCCTCGCGAACCGCCCGACACGCACATACAGGACGGAGAGGCCGAAGGCGACCAGGAACAGGGCGACGGACACCGCCGAACCGTACCCGAAGTCGCCGCCCAGGAAATATTGGTAGCCGTACAGGGAAAGGGACGTGGTGCTTCCCCCGGGGCCACCGCCGGTGAGAACGAACACCAGGTCGAAGACACGGAGGGCGTCGATCGTCCGAAACAGGAGAGCGACCACGATAATGGGGGACAGTAGCGGCAGCGTGACCCGGGTGAAGCGACGGGCGAACCCGGCCCGGTCGATCTCCGCCTGGAGGTACAGGTCCTCCGGGATCCCCGAAAGCCCGGCGAGAAGGATGATCGCCACGAACGGCGTGGTTTTCCATGCGTCCGCCGTGACCAGGGACGCGAACGCCCCGATCGGTGTTCCGAGCCAGTTCACCGGATGGTCGGAGAGCCCGAACGTTTCCATCAGATAGTTCGCCAGCCCGTAATGGTAGTTGTAGATCAACTGGAACACCCTTCCGGACACCGCGGCGGGGATGGCCCACGGGATCAGCACGCACGCCCGGAGCATCCCCCGCGCGGGAGACGGGCGTGCGAGCAGGAGCGCGAAGACAAGGCCCAGAAACAGCTCCAGGGGAACAGAAACCAGCGTGAAGAGGCAGGTGAAGCGCATTGCCTGCCAGAACCCCGGGTCCGACAGCAGCGCCCGGTAGTTTCCCAGTCCGAGGAACCGTTTCGGAAGGAAGGTCACGTCCTGCATCAGGCTGCCCGCGAATGTCCCGAGTACCGGCACGATCACGAAGACCGCCACGAAGGCCGAAAGCGGAACAAGGAAGGCGTATCCGCGGGCGAGTTCTCCCGGGGTGGAATCGCCCGGGATGGCAGGCTGGCGGGACAGGGGATCCTCCGGACGATTCCCCATCGCGGTCATTTCCCGTGGTACCGGGAGACGACCGCCTGCATCTCCTTCTGGGCGGCGGCCAGCGCCTTCCCGGGGGGGATGTTTCCCGACAGCGCGGCGTTCAGGTGCTTCTGGAGGATCTCGGAAAGCTGCGTGTAGTAGGGCAGGATCGGGCGCGGGCGCGCGTTCACGAAGACCGGCTTAAGCTTGCGGAAATGCGGGAGTCGGGCGAGAACCTCGGGATCGCCGTAGACGTCCATGCGCCCGGGGCTCCAGCCCAGGCCGAGAGCCAGACGCTTCTGCACCGCGTACGAGCCGAGGAAGCAAAGGAAACGGACGCTCTCGGGCGTCGCGTCGCTGTACCGGGAGATCCCCGCGTGCCAGCCCCCGAGGGTGGAGGCGCTGCGTCCCGGGGCGAAGGAGGGGACGGGCGCGATGGCGGTGACGCCCCTGACCGGGGATCCCCGCGCCTCGTGAAGCGGCCACGCGTACGGCCAGTTCCGCTCGAACAGGGCGTTCCCGCTCTGGAAGAAGAGCCGCACCTCCTCCTCCTTCATCCCGGTGTAGGTGCTGGGCGGCGATACGCCGTGCCGGTGGATGAGATCGCGCATGAACCCGAGCGCCTTCCGGTTGGCCGGCGTGTCGACGGACACGGATCCTTCCCTCACCGTGAAGCCGCCGTCTCTGCCGGCGAATTCGAGGAAGTCGCAGATAAGCCCCTCGTACTGGGCCCCCTGCCAGACGAAGGCGAAAAACCCGGGGTTCTCCCGCCGTTCCTCCTGCTGCACCCTCTTCGCGTACCGCAGCAGCTCATCCAGGGTGCGCGGTGGGCCGCCGACGCCGTATTTTTTCAGCAGGTCGCTCCGGTAGTAGAGAACCCCCCCGTCGACATACACGGGCAGTGCGACAAGGCTCCCCTCGTAGGTGTCGGCAAGTTCCATGATCCGGGGGAAGAAGGCCTTTCGGTCCCCGCACCCGCCCGTCGCAAAGTGGGAATCGAGGGGAGCGAGCCACCGGGAGGCGGCGAACTGTGCGAGCCATGCCACGTCCATGAGGAAGACGTCGGGGTCACTCTTTCGGGATTTGAGCGCGACGACCAGGCTCTGCCGGCGCAGTCCCGTATCGGTGGGCTGGCGCAGGAGTTCGACGCCGATCCCCGTCTCGGCCGTAAAATCACGCACGAGCCGCTCCCAGAAATCGAATTCGACCGAAGCTCCTCCGACGGCGAATGTGATCGTCTTCCCCTCCGCCCGCACGCCTCCGAAGGATGCGATCGGCAGCCAGGTCGCAAGGACCGCAAGGAGAGCGATTCGCGCTTTCACAGCCATCCCCCGTTTCGAAATCCGGGATTTTGTGTCTAAATATGATGAAAGCAGAAAACGAACGAAACGGGCAAGGTCCAAATCCGAGATTCCCCGCAGACGTGATCCGGAATCTCATGGCAACTGTCGGGATTGCCGGAAGACGCGGAACCGTGCGGGTTCCCGAGGATTCCCGGTCCGGCTTCGAATCATCTGCTCCGGATCCGACGGCGGGGAACCGCCGGGGAACTGACCCGGGAACGGTTACCGTATCTGATATACTTTAGAGCATGACCCGCGACAATGTGTTGCAAGAGGGCGATTCCCCCGGCCTATTGACCGGCGAACGGAAGCTCACCGCCATCCTGAACAGCGTCTGGGAAGCGGTGATCACGGTGGAGCGCGACCACCGCATCTCTTCGTTCAACCGCGCCGCCGAGCAGCTGGTGGGAATCCCCGCCTCCAAGGCGACGGGGAAGGACTGCCGAGAGATTCTCAAGGCCAGCTTCGGACCGGCGCAGCACGACTGCCCGATGGGGGACCTGACCGAAGGGGGCAAGCCCCGCACCGACGTGGAGGGCACCCTGGTGCGCGTGGACGGGAGGATCGTTCCGATCAGCGCAAGCTGGGCCTTTCTGGAAGATCCGCCCGGGGAACGGATCGGTTTCGTCCTTTCCTTCCGGAGTTTTTTGGAGATCGAACGGATCGCCGAGGAGAGGAAAGCGAAATTTCCTTTCGGCGACATCGTCGGGAAGACTCCCCGGATCCGGCAAATCTTCGAGCTGATCGACACGATCAAGGACACCGACTCCACCGTCCTCATCACGGGGGAGAGCGGCACGGGCAAAGGACTCTTCGCAAGAGCGATCCACGACCTCTCCCCGAGGAGAGACAGGCCCTTCGTCAAGGTCATCTGCGCGGCGCTGTCGGAGACGCTTCTAGAGTCCGAGCTGTTCGGGCACGTGAAGGGGGCATTTACCGGGGCGATCGCCGACAAGGTAGGGAGGTTCGAGGCCGCCGAGGGGGGGACGATCTTTCTGGACGAGGTCGGGGATATCTCCCTTGCCCTGCAGGTGAAGCTACTCCGCATGATCCAGGAGCGCGAGTTCGAGCGAGTGGGAAGCAGCCGGACCCAGATGGTCGACGCCCGGGTGATCGCCGCGACCAACCGGGATTTGAAGGCCGCAATGAAGGCGGGACAGTTCCGCGAGGACCTCTTCTACCGGCTTCACGTCATCCCCCTCGTCGTTCCCCCCCTTCGCGAGAGGAGGGAGGACATCCCCCTGCTGGTGGATCACGTCCTCAGGCGCCTCAGGAGACGCGGATTCGACCGGGTGCGGGCGGTTTCCCCGGAAGCGATGCGGTGCCTGATCGACTACCCGTGGCCGGGCAACGTCCGTGAGCTAGAGAACGTTCTCGAGCGGGGTGCGGTCTGCGCGCGCGGGGCGGTCCTCTCCGCGGGGGACCTCTCCGAGGAGGTGCGGGAGCATTCCCGTCCGCACAAAGCGGGTTCCGCCGCCCCTCCCCCGGTGGACATACCCGCCGGAGCCGCCGCCGCGGCGGAGAGCGACCTGCCCGGGACGGGGGGGGAAGAAAGAGATTGGATTCTCCGGACGCTGGTAGCCCATCGTTGGAGCCGGGGGAATGCCGCCGCCGCTCTCGGAATCGATCGGTCGACCCTCTGGCGGAAGATGAAACGGCTGGGAATCGACCGGAAACGCAACGCATGAAACATGTTGTTGCACTATTTGTTGCGCTGAGTCCCTCTCTTCGGACCGTAGCAGCGGCAGCTTACACGGGACTGAAAAGGAATTCATTTAGAAACAGATAGTTCCGGCGAACCTGCCGACCAGGCGAATCCGGCATCCTATATGCACTATCCTCAGGCTGGGCGGGGACATTCCTCAATGTACAACTTGACATAGGAATGTCCCCCTTGGGAGTGTCCCCGGGGAATTGCGTCGAGCGTAACGAAACACTAAGGGAGAACTCGATGAACGTGGAACGATGGATCCGGGTGATCGCGGGAACTTTCGTGCTGACAAGCCTTTTCCTCGGACTGTACGTCAGCAGATACTGGTTTCTTTTCACGGCTTTCGTCGGGCTCAACCTGTTCCAGTCAGGGCTCACGAAATGGTGCCTGATGGAGAATATCCTGAAAAAGTTCGGCGTTCCGGAAAGGTAAAGGAGGGTTTTCATCGATGCCGCTGTACGAATACCGGTGCAAATCGTGTCATAAGGTTTTCGAGGCGTACAAGCGTCTCTCGGACGGCGCGGAGGAGGCGTGCCCCGCCTGCGGCGGCAAGTCCTCCCGGGTGGGCATCTCTTTGTTCCGGGCGCGGGGGACCGGTTCCTCCTTCGGAGGGACTTCCTGCGGAGGCGGTTCGTCCCGTTCGCCGTTCCGTTGAACGTAAGGAATACGGTCCGGCGGTCGCCGGGCAAGGTCGGGGGACGGAATCGAACCGGAAGAGGAGAATGCCACGATGGCGGGTGAATGGGGGACGGTGATTCTGGTCGCGGTCGTGGTCGTGTTTCTCGTTCTGTTCGCGCGCGGCGGAGGCTGAGGCTCCTGCTGAGCGCAGCGCCCCGGGAGGGCGCTTGAGGAGGAGGTTTCAACGATGTTCATCACGCTACGAAGCACGAAGTCGATCGGCGAGGTGAGGCAGAAGTTCGAGGATGCCTCGGCCGGTAGGAAGTTCGGCGTCCAGGCAATCCACAACGTCACGGCGACGCTCCAGTCCAAGGGTCTCGTCTTTGACCGCAAGCTCTACATCTACGAAATATGCAACCCGGGCAACGCCAAGAAGGTGCTCGACACCAACATCAGGATCTCCACGGCGCTTCCCTGCCGGGTTTCCATCTATACGGACGGCAAGGACGTCGTGCTCGAAACGCTCAAGCCGACGGTGTTGCTGCCGATGTTCAACGAGCCGTCGATTTCGGGAGTCGCACAAGAGGTGGAGACGGCGATTGCGGAGATCATGAAGGAGGCGGCCGGATAGCACTACCTGCTGTTTGACCGCTTGTCATGGCAAGTCCGGGAAGGTGACCTGTTTCCGAATCTTCTGTGGCCGATTTCCCCCTCCTTACCATCGGCTGGACGAGGCGCCCCCGGGAGAAATCCCGGGGAGGGCAACGATGGCGGGCCCCCCGGTCGGGTGGCCGGCTACGCTCCCGTGGACCCCGGCTCGCGGGGGGATTCCCCAAAGCTACGCTTGCGACCTCTCGCCCGCTCGCTGCCGGTTCCGCTCGACGCAGGTTCTTCCTCGCTCCACAGGCCACCGGCATCCAAGGGGCCATTCCCGGAAGATCCCGGCATTCGAGGGCCGCTGCATCCGCCCCGGCGTCGTTGCCCTCCCTCACCGTACCGCTCGGGGTACGCCTCGGTCGGGCGCCTTGCCGGATCGGCGCATCGACCCTCTCGGCGCTCGGTCTATTCCGGAACGGACCCTTGGGTGCCGGCCACCCCCGCATCGCCTAAGGGTCCCCGGTTGTCGGCGCAGCAGCCGCAGGAGCCGATCCCGGGCGTGCCCGCAACGGGGCACATGAACGGAGGGCCGTCGCTTTACCGCAGGATGTTCAGGCTGGGCTTGATGAGCTCCATGAACTCCATCCGGGTGGACTGCCGCGACCGGAAGACGCCGAGCATGGCGGAGGTGACCGCCTTGGCGTTCTGCTTCTCGATCCCCCGCATCATCATGCAGAGGTGGAACGCCTCGATGACGACCGCCACCCCTCGGGGCGAAAGCGTGTCCATGATGGCCGTGGCGATTTCCTGCGTCAGGCGCTCCTGCACCTGCAGGCGGTGCGAGTACAGCTCGACCACCCGGGCGATCTTCGACAGCCCGACGATGTCTTTCTTCGGGATGTACGCCACGTGGCACTTCCCGAAGAAGGGAAGGATGTGGTGCTCGCAGAGGGAGAAGACGTCGAGGTCCTTGACGATCACCATCTCATCGTAGGATTCATGGAAGATGGCGCGCTGGAGGACTTCCCGCGGATCCTGGCGATATCCGGAAGTGAGGAAGCGGATCGCCTTGTCGAATCGCTCCGGGGTCTTCTTGAGCCCTTCGCGGTCGGGGTCCTCCCCGATCTTGGCGAGCAAGTCGCGGGTGAGTTCCTGCATAATGGAGACATCATATAGCATGAGCATGAGGAGGGGAGTCCGAAAATGAAAAAGGGAACGGGCAAGCCCTTGACCGGCGCAATCGCGAAAGCGTGGAAGAAGGCGCTGCTGAACGAGGTGGAGGGACGCGAGTTTTACCGGATGGCGGCTGCGAACGCCCGCCTAGACGGTGTCCGCCAGATGTTCACCTTCCTGATGGAGGAGGAGGAGCGCCACCACGAAGCCATCCTCGAGCAGATCGCCAGGATGACGGAGGGGAAGCCCCCCCGGCTTGTCCGGAAAGCGGCGGAGAAGCGGGCGATCCGGAAATTCCAGAGCCCCCTGTTTTCTCCCGACTTCGTGGCGCGGGGGAAGAAGGTGGAGGGGGAGGCTGCCGCGCTCTCGATCGGGATGACGCTTGAAAAACGGGCCATCGAGCAGTTCGCCGCCCTCCGGAGGAAGGTGAAGGGGGACGCGGCCGCGGCGAAGGTCGTGGACGACCTGATCGCGTGGGAGCGGGACCACCTGAAGATTCTCACGCGGCAGTACGAGCAGTTCCGGGAGATGTACTGGGAGGAGGCCCGGTTCTGGCCGTTCTGAGGAGAAACCCCGGCGGAGACGGCCTCGTCGGGCGAGTCGGCGGGGGGGAGGAGAGGATTCCGGCATTCAATGTGGTGGGAGAACCGGGGATGGAATGAGGACCGATGCCGAACTGATGGAGTTCTACCGCAAGGGAAGCCGGGATGCCTTCGAGGAGCTGTTCGCCCGGCACCACCGGAGAGTGATCCACTTCTGCTACCGGATGACCGGGGATCAGGCACGGGCGGAGGAAGCGGCACAGGAGGTCTTCCTCCGCATCGCCCGGGCGGCCTCCACCTACCAGCCGACGGCGAGATTTACCACCTGGTTATACACCATCGCCCGGCGCACGACGCTCAATTACCTGCGCGACGAAAAGGAACCGGGGGATAAAGTTCCGATCGACGTTACGGGGGAAGGACGGGAAGGGACGGACGGCATTTCGCTCCCGGGCCCCGGGGATTGGGGACCCGAACGGATCGCCTGGGGGGCGCAGCTCCAGGAAAGGTTTACCGCGGCGCTTCAGAAACTTCCGGAGGGGAACCGGACAGCCTTTGTCCTGAACAGGGGGGAGGGCTTGTCTTACGAAGAAGTAGCTACCGTTCTTGGGGTTACGGTACAAGCCGTGAAAAGCAGGATTTTCCGGGCGCGGGAGATGCTCCTTGCGGAGCTCTCCGGGCTTCTGGAATGAAACCATTCCCGTGGTGAAGGGTTTAACCGGGAGGACGGGGTGACCTAAGATGGAATGCAGGGAGATCAGGGAAATCATCAGCGCGTACGTCGACGGGGAGACCCTGCCGGAGGAGGCCCGGCGGGTCGAGGAGCATCTCGGGGGGTGCGCGGAGTGCCGGACGGCAGAGAAGCGGATGCGGGCCCTGGGGGTGGCCGTGACCAGGACGGAAGGGGCGGTCCCCCCCGATTTCCGGGAGAATCTGTTCGCCCGGTTGGAAAAGGAGGACCTGTTACCGAAGCGTCGCAGCATATTCGTCTACTCGCTTCGGTGGGCGGCTGTTCCCCTGGCAGCCGCGGCAGCGCTTGCGCTCTTTCTTCTCTCTTCCCGGGAGCCGGTCCGCAACCTCTCCCCCACGGCATTGCGACCGCCCCAGGTCTCGGGTACGGGGGAGCAGCTTCCCCCGGAGGACCGGGAGATCGTGGCCAATCTGGAGATCCTGGAGGACCCCGACCTGTTCGACGAGCCGGAAATCGAAGAGATGGAGATTTTTATCCCATCCTCGCAGCAGCAGGGGTAGACTGATGTCGGTACGTTTCCGGACGCGGTGGTTCCTGGCGGGAGCATTGGGGGCCTGTCTGGCCCTGACGCCCGTATTCCTGCGACAGGCAGCGGCGGGAGGCGGCAAAATCCCGGCGACATCCCGCGGGAAGGTGATCCTCTCCCTCCGAAGCGGCGGGGTCGACCGGGGAGGTACCGCATCCGGGGAAAGGGATGGAGATTCCGGGCGGAAGAAGGGAGTGCGGGTGGCGCAGGCGGGCGAAGTAACGCCGGAGAAGCTTGACCGATGGCGCTCCATGACGCCGGAGGAACGGGAGAGATTCCGGGAACGGTACCGCCGATGGGAAAAACTTCCCCCCGAGCGCAGGAAGAGAATTCTCGAGCGCAGGCAGAGGTGGAGCAATCTTCCGGAGGAACAACGGCACTTCCTGATGCAGCGTCGCGAGATCTACCGGAACGCGTGGCCGGAAGAGAAGCGGGCGATCGAAAAGTTCTTCCGGCGCTGGCGGCAGCTTCCTCCCGAACGGCGCCAGGCGATGCGGCGGAACCTGGCCGAAATGCGGGACCTTCCCGCCGGGAAGCGGAACGAACGGCTGATGAACTGGCCGTTCTACCGCCGGCTTACCCCCGACGAGCGGAAGGCGGTAAACCGGTTCTTCTTCTCGGAACCCTCATCGGGACCGTTGGGCGGTCCCCGCGGTTCTCCCCGTGACTGACCGGGAACGGTGGATGCGGGCCGCGCTCCTCGAGGCGGAGAAGGGGGCGAAGGAGGGAGAGGTCCCGGTCGGGGCGGTCGTGGTGGGGCCGTCCGGCAAGATCCTGTCCCGCGCGCACAACCGGCCGGTCCTGGGGAACGACCCCACCGCGCACGCCGAAATCCTCGCCCTGCGGAAGGCGGCGAAGAAACTTTCCAACTACCGGCTCACGGGGTGCCGACTCGTGGTTACGCTCGAGCCATGCGTGATGTGCGCGGGGGCCGCCGTGGCCGCCCGGGTATCCGAAATCATCTTCGGGGCGGTCGACCCCAAGGCGGGTGCGGTCCACAGCCTGTACCGGATCGCCTCCGACGAGCGACTCAACCACCGGATGATGGTGATCCCCGGGGTCCTCGGGAAAGAGAGCGCGGCCCTTCTCACCGCGTTTTTCCGCCCCCGCAGGAAGAAATAAAGAAATTCCGGTCAAAACAACGGGGAGAAAATCCGGCAGGTGTCCTCCAGGAAACGGACCGACCTCGGGCGTCGCGAGAACGTGGCCGGGTCAAGCCGGAGGGATTGGGAAAGATCCTCCTCGAACGCCGACGCGAGAAGTCCGATCTCCCTTTCCCCGTAAAGAAACACGCCGAGCTCGAAGTTCAGGAAGAAACTCCGGATGTCCACGTTCGACGACCCCACCACGCCTACGTCATCGTCGATGATCAGCACCTTGCTGTGGATGTTCGTCGGCCGGTACAGGTAGATCTTTACCCCTGCCACCATCAGTTCGTCGAAATACGATTTTCCCGCCAGCCACACCATCCGCAGGTCCGATTTCTCCGGCACGATAAGACGCACGTCGATCCCCCGCAGCGCGGCGTTCTCGAGGGAGGTCCCGATGGCGTCATCGGGGACGAAGTACGGGGTGGCGATCCAGATCCTCCGGCGTGCCGATGTGAAGGCCGTGAACACCCCCTGGTAGATCGGGCGCAGGGCGCGGTCCGGCCCGGAGGCCACCACCTGGAGCGTCCCCGACCGCGCGGATTTTTCCGGCGGGGGGGGGAAGGAAGGGAACAGGTGTCCCCGCGGGCGAACCTCTTCCGTGGCGAACGCCCAGTCGTCGAGGAAGATCACCTGGAGATCGCGGACTGCCGGTCCGTGGATCTCCACGCCGATATCCCGCCACTGGTACTTCTCCCGCTTCGGGCCCATGTACTTTTTCCCGATATTCATCCCCCCGCAGAAAGCGGACGTCCCGTCGGTGAGGAGCAGTTTCCGGTGATTTCGAAGATGGGCCGACCACTTGCGGTGAAGAGGAAGCGCGGGAAGGAACTCCGCCACTTCCCCGCCCGCCTTTTTCAGCGGCCGGACGAGCCTTCGCAGCGCGCGCCACGACCCTACCGCGTCCAGCAGCAGACGCACCCGGATGCCCGACTTGGCCCGCGCGGCGAGGGCGTGGATGAACCGCTTGCCGATGGGGTCGACGTCGAGGATGAAGAACTGGGCGTGGATGTGGTCCCGGGCCTCCTCGATCAGGCCGAGAACCGACCGATACGCCTCTTCCCCCTGGTGGATGACCGACACCCGGTTCCCGGTCACCGGCGGCGGGGCTCCCGCCGCGCCCAGGACGCTCCCGCAGTCCGCCGCAACGGGTGAGGGAAGGTCCTTCGGCTTGACCCGCTTCTCCACGGAACTTTCCAACGACCCGACCGCACCGATCTTCGCCCGGATATGGCGCCGGATCCGACGTTCTCCCACGAGGTAATACAAGGGAACCCCGACCACCGGCAGGAGGGCGATGGAGAGCACCCAGGCGACCGTCGCCGCGGGCTGTCGCCTCTCGAGAATGATGCGCGGGATGAGAATGAAGGCGAAGATGTACCCGGCCGTGGAAAGAACCAGTGCGGCGATCCGCCATCCGTCGTACAAAAGTTCCTCCTTACAACAGGGACGGTCCTAGGAACTTCATGCCGGTTCTTCGATCCTTTTCCTGACAGGATTGCCGATGTTTTCGTTGAAGGAGACTCCCCCGACACCCTATAATACTTCTCTTACGCGCGGAGGGGTACCGAAGTGGCCGTAACGGGGTCGACTCGAAATCGACTTGGCGGTGCGAGCCGCCACGTGGGTTCGAATCCCACCCCCTCCGCCAGGATTTTTGACAGCGGAGAATTAGGGGATTCGAACCGGAGCCGCCGCCGACGGGCAGGAGGAATAGCGCGACTTCAGGAGCGCGTCAGGCGGCGACGAGGCCGGAAGGGCGATGGCGTGGACCGCCGAGCCCCAGCGGTCGAATCCCACCCCCTCCGCCATCTGGTTCCGGGTGCGCGCCGGCGGCCAGGCCCGCCGCAACGGAAGGCGGCAAACCCCGTGAGGTCCGGAAGGAAGCAGCGGTAGCCGCACGACTCCGTGTGCCGGCGGCTTCCCTGGCCGTCGGCGGGCCCCCGGATGCGTGAGCTGCTCTGTAATCCGGCGCTCCGTATGGCAGCCGGACGACTACGGCGGAGCAGCCGAGGAAGGGGTTCCGAGCGGAGCTTCTCGGGGAGGAAGGGCGAGCGCAGACTTGCGGGTGTATAGCAAGTCGAGCGACGAAGCGAGGGGCCCCCTCCGAGGATGCGGAAGCCGGTCTCCGTTTCCATCTGTGGGGCGCGTGCGGCGCGCGGGTCGATGCGGGTCGTCGAAGTGTGAGCGGGCGTCTGCGGCCCGCGGGAGGAGTCATGGCGTACGAGGCGCTTTCGAGGAAATGGCGCCCGAAAACGTTCGGCGAGATCGTGGGGCAGGGGCACGTGACGCGCGCGCTTGCCAACGCCATCTCCCGGGGGAAGATTCACCACGCCTACCTGTTCGCAGGGACGCGGGGAGTGGGAAAGACCACCTTCGCCCGGATCCTCGCGCGTGCCCTCAACTGCGAGAAGGGGCCGACGGCTTCCCCCTGTCTCTCCTGTCCCGCATGCGCCGAGATCCTTGCGGGCTCCGGCGTGGATGTACAGGAGATCGACGGGGCGACGTACACGGGGATCGACGACGTCCGACGGCTCCGGGAAAACGCCGCCTATGCCCCGGCGCGTTCCCGGTACAAGATCTATATCATCGACGAAGTGCAGATGCTGTCGAAGAACGCCTTCAACGGGTTGCTCAAGATCCTGGAGGAGCCGCCCCCCCACGTCGTGTTCGTCTTCGCCACCACCGAGCCGAACCGGATCCCGGACACGATCCTTTCCCGTGTGCAGCGGTTCGATTTCCGCATGCTCACGGAGGAGGAGATCTTCACTCGTCTCCGGGAAATGGCGGAGGCGGAAAAGATCGCGTTCGAGGAGGGGGCGCTGCGCCTCGTCGCGCAATTCGCCTTCGGGTCGATGCGGGACGGCCAGTCGATCCTCGAGCAGGCGGCGGTTTCGGGAGACGGCGCGATTTCGGCCTCCCTCGTCGAGGAGATGCTCGGGCTCGTGGGGACCGAAGCGGCGATCGATCTCGTGCGGGCCGTAGTGGCGGAGGGGGCGGAGGAGGCGATCCGGAAATTCACCTCGCTGCTGTCCCGGGGGGCGGACCTCAAGTTCCTGTTCCTGTCGCTCGTGGATATCCTGCGGGACGCCGCTGTATGGAAATTCACGGAGCAGGACAGCCTCCTCTTTCGTCACTCTCCGTCCTCTCTTGCGAGGGTGAAGGAACTTTGCGCCGTCCGTTCCCGGGAGGAGTGGATGTTTCTCCTGGATGTCGCCTTCCGGTCGGAGAAGGATGTGCTCGCCACGGAGTTCCCCCGACTGGGGTTCGAACTTCTGCTCCTGCGCCTCGTCAACGCCCCCGGACTGCTGGATGTCGCCGGGTTGGGGGCGGGGGAACCTGCCTCCAGCCCCGGACGTACGCAGGTCATCGTCGCGGAAACCCCGGCGGCCGGCACCACGCAGAAACCCCGGACGACCGTTTCGAAGCGCCCCTTGGCGGCCGAGTCCCCGCCGCGGGATACGGACGTCTGGGAGGGGATCCGCCGTACCCTGGAGGAGAAGAAAAAGCCCCTCCTCGTGGCGCTTCTCCACCAGATGCGGGGGAGGGTCGAGGGAGGCGAGATGATCATCGCCTGCCCGCACCAGATGCAGCTGGACCGGCTCCGGGAGGACGACAAGTGGCCCGTGCTGGTGCAGGCTGTGGAAGAGGTCGTTGGCAGCAGCATCCCGATACGGCTTCTGGCCGAACCGGGAAAAACAAGCCCGTCGACTGACGAACCGGGGGGCGGGAAGAACAACCCGGAGAAACAGGCGCTCGCCGACCCGCTGCTCGCGGAGGTCCTTCGGGAGTTCGAGGGAGCGACGCTTCTCGAGGTCCGGTCCGCACCCGGGAGGACGCAGATCCCCGAAGCGGCGGACGCCGGGGATCAGGATCCCGGGGAGGGGGGAGAAGAGTTGGAGGAAGCGGAATGAAGGACATGCAGGAAATTCTCCGGCAGGCCCAGCGGATGCAGGAGCGCCTTGCCCGGGCCCAGGAGGAGCTTGCCGAGAAAACCGTCGAGGCGTCATCGGGAGGAGGAATGGTGACTGCGATCGTGAACGGACGGCAGGAGGTCGTGTCCATACGGATCGAGAAGGAGGTCGTTTCCCCGGAGGACGTGGAACTGCTCCAGGACCTCGTCGCAGGCGCGGTGAACGAGGCGATGTCCCGATCGCGCAAGATGATGGCGGACGAGATGGCGAAGATCACCGGCGGGATGAACCTGCCGGGGCTGTTCTGAACGATGTCTTACCCGAAGCCTCTGCGGAGGCTCATCGTCCTGCTGGCGAAGCTTCCGGGCGTGGGCGAGAAGACGGCGACGCGCCTTGCCCTCCATATGCTCAAGATGACGCCGGAGGCCGTGCGGGAGCTGGGGGAATCTATTGCCGCGATCCCAAGCGCTATGATACATTGTTCGCGCTGTTTCAATATCGCGGATCAGGATCCGTGCGCGATCTGCGCAGACCCTGCGCGCCGCGACGATCTCTTGTGCGTCGTGGAAAACCCGACGGATCTTGTGCCGATCGAGAAAAGCGGCGAATATCGGGGGAGATACCACGTTCTGGGGGGGGCGATTTCCCCGATCGATGGGGTGATGCCGGAAAACCTTCGGGTAAGGGAGTTGATAAGGAGGCTTTCGGCGGGTGGGGTTGGAGAAGTGATCCTGGCAACGAACCTCACGGCGGAGGGGGAAGCGACCGCCGCCTACCTTGCCGGCGCCATTAAGCCACTGAATCTCCGCGTTACCCGGATTGCCTACGGAATGCCCGTGGGGTCGGATCTCGAATACACCGACGAAATCACCGTGGGCAGGGCGATCAAGGGGCGAAGGGACGTGTAGGTCCTACGAATATCCTGCAGGGAACTTGACGGGCACCCAGGTGTGATGGTACGACCTGTTGCTCTCCCGGAGCCGAAGTCCGGCCGGGAGAGGAAGGATAAACCAGGAAAGAGGGGCGAAAAAGATCATGGCCAAGAGCAGGACGGCGGGGAAACTGCCAGTGAAGAACGACCTCGGATTTTTCGAGATCCGCTTGGAGAGCATCGGTGGGCTCGGTGCCAACGTGGCAGGCAAGATCCTGACCGAGGCCGCCATCATCGGGATGGGCCTGAACGGTGCGGGGTTCGCATCGTACGGATCGGAAAAGAAGGGAACGCCTGTCAAGTCGTTCATCCGGCTGTGCGAAGCCGACCAAAAGGTTCGCATCAACAGCCCGATCGAGGAACCGCACGTGCTGGCGATTTTCCATGAGGCGCTGGCCAAGTCGGTGCCGGTGACGGCGGGGGCGGTCCCCGGCAAGACGACCGTCCTCCTGAACACCCGCAAGACGCCGAAGGAGGCGAGGGACTTCCTCAAGCTCGAGGGGGGAAAGGTCGGCGTCGTGGACGCGATGGAGATCGCGATGGCGACCGGCTCCCGCGTGAACATGGTCATGATGGGCGCGATCGCGAAAGCGGCCGGCTTTTTCGACTGGAAGGCCCTCGAGGACGCGGTCCGGGAGGCGTTCGGGAAGAAATACGCGGCGCTCATGAAGGGAAATCTCGAGGCGTTGAAACGCGGGCATGACGAGGTGAAGATCGAGGAGATCAAGGCCGACGGAAAGTATCCCGCGACACCGTTCCGGCGCGAAGAGCCCAAACTCGGGTACGAGAATGCACCGATAGGGGGAACGATCTACCAGACGGGGAACATGCGGTTCAAGGACCTGTCCACGAGCAGGACGGGGATGATCCCGCTTTTCATTCTGGAAGAATGTACCCGGTGCGGCGAGTGCGACATCACCTGCCCGGACTACTGCTTCGTCTGGGAGCGCGGCAAGGACCCGAAGACCGGCAAGGACGGGATGGTGCTCTTGGGGATCGATTACCAGTACTGCAAGGGGTGCCTGCGGTGCACGAACATGTGCAAGTTCGGCGCCCTCGTCCCGGCGAGGGAAGCGGAGCAGGACATGGATGCGATCACCGTGAAACAGAAAGCCCTGAAATAAGGATCGAAGGAGACGAAAGATGGCCGAAACGGCGAAAAAGAGGGCTGCGCGGCCGGCGCAGGAAGTGGTCGTCCAGAGCGGCAACGAGATCGCGGCGACCGCGGCCAAGCATGTCAACTACCACATCATGGGGTACTATCCCATCACCCCCTCCACCGAGATCGCCGAGACGCTCGACGCGATGAAGGCGGAAGGGGAGCACACCATCCGGATGATCCCGGGCGACGGCGAGCACGGGGCGGCGGGGATCTGTTTCGGCGCGGCCACGGCGGGAGGACGGGTCTTCAACGCCACCTCGGCGAACGGTCTTCTCTTCGCTCTCGAGCAATTGCCGGTCCAGTCGGGGACGCGGTTCCCCATGGTGTTCAATATCGTCACCCGGTCGGTGTCGGGCCCGCTCGACATCCGCGGCGACCACAGCGACATCATGCTGGCGATGAACACCGGCTGGATCGTCCTGATGGCCTCCGACGTGCAGGCGGTCTACGACATGAACGTCATGGCGCCCCGGATCGGCGAGGAGATGTCCGTCAGGCTCCCGGTGATGGTGGCCTTCGACGGCTTCTTCACCTCCCACCAGAAGCGCCGCGTGGAGATCTTCTCCGACATGCAGGTCGTGCGGGACTTCCTCGGTCCCTTCGTCCCGACGGTTACGTCCGTCGACCCGCGCAAGCCGGTGACGATCGGTCCGTACATGAACGACCCCGATCTCATCAACAACAAGAAGCAGCAGTCCGATGCGATCATCCGGTCGCATGCGGTCATCCGGAAGGTCTTTGCCGAGTTCGAGGCGCTCTCCGGCCGAAGGTACGACTTCCTCGACCTGTACCGGATGGAAGATGCCGATGCCGCGCTGTTCCTTGTCAACTCCGCGGCGGAGACCGCCAAAGAGGCGGTGGACGCACTGCGGAAGAAGGGAAAGAAGGTAGGCCTCATCCGGCCGAACGTCATCCGTCCCTTTCCCCTGGAGGAGATTCGCCAGGCCCTGAAGAAGGTCAAGGGCCTCGTGGTGGCCGACCGGCAGGACAACTTCGGCGCCTACGGCGGCGCGATGACCCTGGAGATCAAGGCCGCGCTGCAGGGTGTGAAGGGCAACACGACCATGATCGCGAGCCGGATCTACGGCATCGGCGGGAAAGAGTTCTTCGTCGAGGATGCCGAGGCGATGCTGAGCGAGGCGGTCGAGATTGCGAAAACGGGAAAGGTCAAGGTCCCGTACGACTACTTCGGCGCCAACCCCGGGGAAAAAGGGTTCACGCCTGCTGTCGCCTACGCGCCGATCAAGGAGCAGGAGTCCTCGGGCATTACCCGCGTCGAGGTCACCCCGGAGGGGAAGGTGGAAGTGAGAGGGATTAACGTCCGGGCGCTCACGGAACGTCCGAAGCGTCTCTCTCCCGGCCACGGCGCCTGCCCCGGCTGTGGCATCTTCGTCAACCTCAATCAGTTCCTCAAAGGGATCGAGGGATTCGTGACCGTCCTGTTCCACACCGGCTGCGGGATGGTGGTGACGACGGGGTACCCCTTCACGTCGCACAAGGTCACCTACATCCACAACCTTTTCCAGAACGGGGCCGCAACCCTATCGGGCGTGGTCGAGATGTTCGAGGAGCGCAAGAAGCGCGGCGAGATACCGATGGAAGAGAAGATCACGTTCCTCATGGTGACCGGCGACGGCGGGCACGACATCGGGATGGGGCCCTCCATCGGGGCGGCGATGCGCGGGCACCGGATGATCATCCTCGAGTACGACAACCAGGGGTATCAGAACACGGGCTCCCAGCTCTCGTTCACGGTTCCGATGGGACATTCCACCTCGACGTCGAACTACGGGCCGTTCCAGCACGGCAAATCCACGCACCACAAGGATACGGCGCAGATCTTTTCCGCGTGCAACATCCCGTACGTCTTCACGGCGGCGGAGAGCAACCACCGTGACATGATCCGGAAGGCGGCCAAGGCGCAGAAGTACGCGGAGGAGGGGCTGGTGTTCGGAAAGCTCATCTCCATGTGTCCCCTTGCCTGGCGCACCGAGGAGCGGATCTCGGTTCCCATTATCCAGGCCGCGGTGGACTGCTGCTTCTTTCCTCTCTACGAGATCGAGCGGGGGATCACGACGATCAACTACGACCCCGAGGAGAAGGAGAAGAAGATCCCGGTCGTCGATTGGCTGAAGCAGATGGGGAAGACCAGGCACCTGCTCAAGACGGAGTGCAAGCCGGATCTCGAGGCGATCCAGACCGAGGTGGACCGGCGGTGGGCGCGCCTGAAGGAGATGCACAAGAACCCGCTGCTGTAAAGCACGCGCATCGGTTTTGGTGGAAATGCCCGGGGAATCACCTCCCCGGGCGTTTCCCTTTTCTGGGAAATGTTTTCCCACTTTCAGTTCCCCAGGCACCCGGCAACGGAACCCCCACGGAGAAACCGTCATCATAATTGGGA
>JBAULH010000147.1:0-11024 GCA_049578085.1 Candidatus Deferrimicrobiaceae bacterium | reverse complement strand
ATGAGAATCAGGACACCTTTCTGGTAGGAGGGCCCGCCCACGATCACCATCCCCCCCCGGCTGAGACCAAGCGTCGTGGTCAGCAGATTCCGTTCCCCTTCCATGATCTGGACGGCAAGCCTCACCTTGTTTCCCTTGGCGGGGACGGGAGTTGCGCGCATGGAACGATTCCCGGGGAGTCCGAAATCACCCGTTTCTCCCACGGAAAGGGTGCGATTCAGGCGGTCAACCATTCGGTAGGAGGAGTAATTGAACATGGACTTCAGTTTGTCCCGGATCGAGGAGAGCGCGGGGTCCATCGTGGTTCCCTCGTTGGAGGCAACGACGACCCCCACGTCGATCGCGACAGGAGCGTCGGGGGATGCTACGGCAATTTGCGCAAAAAGGAGAAGGGCGATAAAAGCGATCGCCGGGAGGCAACGCCCCGGATGCGGATCAGGTCTTCCCATTTTCGATAATCCAGATCACCCGTGGAAGTCCCTCCCCTTTGTCCACCAGGGCTACGGTCGCCGTGTCGGATTCGAGGGATTCCACCGTGACGTCGAAGCTTTTCGGGTGAAACGGGGCCCTCGTCCCATCCGAAGGATAGAACAGAAGGGCAACAACTGCAACTGCGGCGGCCGCCGGGACCCAGAACCACCGACGGAGAAGAGAAACAAGCCACGGCTTCTTCCGCTCCTCGATGCCGGCCCTGACCCGGGTCCACAGGACGGAAAGCTGCGGCTCCCTCTCCTCGACGCGTACGGCGGACCACAGGCGCAGCATGTCGCCGACCCGCCTGAGTTCCTCCTCCTCGGCGGCGCACGGCCGGCAGGCACCGAGGTGCCCGCGGACCGCTCCCGCCGCACCCGGTGGAAGGCGCCCGTCGATATGGTCCTGGATCATCTCTCTTGTTTTCGTGCAATCCATCTCTTCACCCTTCCCGGAACCCTTTCAGCGCCTCTTTCAGTTTCGCCCGTGCGTAATGAAGACGCGACATCACGGTGCCCACCGAGCAATCAAGAATCCCTGCGATCTCCTCGTACGCAAGCCCCTCCACTTCCCGCAGAAGGATGACCGTCCGGTGGTATTCCGGAAGGGCCGCGATGGCCCGGGTGAGCCCCTCCGAGAGTTGCCGGTTCTGCGCCAGTTCCTCGGGGGTCTTCGGATATACCATGGCTTCGGGATCGGACGTCTCCCCGGAAACCCACGCATCGTCGAAAGGAACGGTCGGCGACCTCGATGTCTTCCGCCACCGGTCGATCGCCTGGTTGACCAGGAGGCGGTAGAACCAGGTGTAGAAATTCGACCCGAACCGGAAGTCTTTCAGCCGGTAGTATGCCTTCACGAATGCATCCTGCACCACATCCTGGGCCTCGTCCGGATCTCCCACGATCCCCCGGGCCACCCCGTACGCCCGCCGCTTGTACCGCTCCATCAGATCGCGAAACGCCCCTTCGTCCCCGGCCAGCGCCCCCCGGACGAGATCTTCGTCCGGCGGGTGGCCCTTTTCCTTCTCAGTCATAGGACGTGGCATCCCCCCGATCTATTCATCCCCGATACACCGGTCTCAGTGGATTTCTCCCCAATGTTTCCCCCTGCTTACAAATACCGTGAGCGGTACGGAAAGGGGGGCCGCCCCTTCCATCGCCTCCTTCAGAAGCCGCTCGACCTCGGGGATTTCGGCCTCGGGGGCCTCGGCAATCAGTTCGTCGTGGACCTGGAGGACCAGCCCGGCGTGCATGCGACGTTCCCGGAATTCGCGGTCCACCCGGATCATCGCCATCTTGATGATGTCGGCAGCGCTTCCCTGGATCGGCGTGTTGATCGCCATCCTCTCCGCCCCCTCCCGAAGAACCTTGTTCTGGGAGTTGATGTCCCGGAGGAATCTCCTCCTGCCCTTGATGGTGTGAACGTATCCGTCCTTTCGCGCCTGTTCCTTGAGTTCCTCGATGTACTGGTATACGCCCGGATAGCGCTGGAAGTACTGGTCGATGTACTGCTTCGCCTCCCTGCCGCCGATCCCGAGCTCCCGGGAAAGCCCGAAGGGACTCATCCCGTAAAGGATTCCGAAGTTGATCACTTTGGCCCTGCGACGAAGCTCGGGCGTGACTTCGGCGGGCGCCACACCGAAGACGGCGCAGGCGGTAGCGACGTGGATATCCTCCCCATCCCGGAACCTTCGCGTGAGCTCGGCGTCCCCCGAAAGATGGGCGAGAAGGCGCAGCTCCACCTGGGAGTAGTCGGCGCCGACGAAAAGACACCCCGCTTCGGCCACGAACCCCGACCGGATCCTCCTTCCCAGGTCGGCGCGCACCGGGATGTTCTGCAGGTTGGGATCGGAGGAGGAGAGGCGGCCCGTGGCGGTTTGCGTCTGGTGAAATGTGGTGTGGATGCGCCCGTCCCGCGCGTCCACCATCCCGGGAAGGACGTTGACGTAAGTGGACCGTATTTTCGCAAGCGTCCGGTATTCGAGAACGAGGCCGGGGATCTCGTGCGCACCCTTCAACCGCTCCAGCACATCCACGTCCGTCGAGTAGCCTGTCTTCGTCTTCTTGACCGGCGGGAGTCCGAGCTTCTCGAAAAGGAGAAACGAGAGCTGTTTGGGGGAATTGATGTTGAACTCCGGGCCTGCGATCTTGGCCACCTTCTCTTCGATTTCCCGCGTTCCTTCGGCCAGCTCTTCCGACAATTTTCCGAAGAGCCCGACATCGATACGGATCCCCTTCGTCTCCATCCGGAAAAGGACTGGAAGCAGCGGCATGTCGACCTCGCGGAAGATGCCCGCGAGTCCTGCCTCCGAAAGTTTCTCCTCAAGGACGTCTCCGAGCAGAGCAATGTCCTCCGCAAGGGCTGAAGCGTCGCCCGCTCCCTTCCCCGCCCCCTCGCGCCCGGGAAGGAACCGATCACGCAGTTTGGTCAGGGTCGGCGTGCCCTCCTCCGGTGCGAGGAGGTAGGCGGCGACCTGCAGGTCGAACAGCGATTGCTCCCAGCCGGAGGAGGAGACGTCTCCGTGGTCCCTCAGGAATGCCTTCCCGTCGAAAAGATAGACCGAACCCCCCGCCTCGGCGATTCGACGGATGAGCTCCGTGACGGACTGGCCGGGGAGAAGCCAGATCCCGCGGCCAGCCACCGCAGCGGCGATTTTCTCCCCCTTTTCTCCCGAAGCGGCGACGGCCACCCGGGCGGATGAATCGCGGCCGATTGCACGGAACAGATCCCCGGTCCCCTTCGTCGGGATCCCTTCCCGCGGGCGGGTCTTCCCGGAATCGGAAAACGGCAATGCCGCAGGCGGTATATCGAGCTCCTCGAGGAGCTTGCGGAACCCGAGCTTCCGGAAAAGCGCAGCGACCCTGTCCTGCCGCATCTTCCCGGGCGTAAGCTGGCCGATGTCCCGGGAGAGCGGAACGTTCCTGTCGATCACCGTCAGCTGCCGGCAGAGCCTGGCCATCTCCGCGTTCTGTTCGATCTTCTCCCTCTGCTTTCCTTTCAGCCTGTCGGTTTGGGCGAGAAGATTTTCCACCGTTCCGAACTCCCGGATCAGGCTGGAGGCGGTCTTTTCGCCGATACCCGGGACGCCGGGGACGTTATCGGAAGGGTCCCCCGCCAGGGCAAGCAGATCCGCAACCTGTCCGGGTCCTACCCCGAAGGTGTCGCGGACCTCCTCCTCCCCCACCGTCTTTTCCTTCAGGCCGTCCCGGATGCGGACCCTCTTCGAGACAAGCTGGTAGAGGTCCTTGTCGGAGGAGACGATGATGACATCCATCCCCTTCTCCTCGGCGAGCCGGGACAGGGTGCCGATGATGTCGTCCGCCTCCGCCCCGGGCACCTCGATCCTCGGAACGCCCAGCGCATCGATGACTTCCTTGACCAGCGGGATCTGGGCAAGGAGATCCTCGGGAACCTTGAGCCGGTTTGCCTTGTATTCGGGGAAAAGGTTGTGCCGCAGGGTGGGGCCGGGGGAATCGAAGACGGCGGCGAGGGCGTACGGATTCTCCTCCCGGAGGATCTTCAGGAGAATCCGCGAAGTCCCCAGCACGACATTGGTCGGCGTCCCGTCCGGCGCCGTGAGCCGCGGCAGTCCGTAGAATGTGCGGTAGAGGACATTGTGCCCGTCAATCAGATAGAGAGAGGTCATCTGTGGCCTGCCGGGATTCCACCACCAGCGTCCCGGCGAACGTATCCCCCGCCCGCTGACCGTCGGCGTCGTAGAACCCGAGATACGTCTCGATTAGTAGGATCACCAGCCCCACGGTGAAAGCAAGGAAAGGGCCGATGAACGGAACGAGGTAGAAAAGGAACGGAGAGGCGACAGTCAGGTTTCTCAGAAGGGAGGAAGGAAAATCCATCGGTTCCCGGTCGACGCGGACGACCCGGAAGCCCGTCAGCCACTTCCCGGCGCTTCGCCCCCCGGGGAACCCGTCGCACATCAGGAGATAGAACAGGGCGGCGAACGCCCCGGCGGCGCCGGGTATGTGCCACAGCGACATGGCGATTATCAGGTCGGCGGCCTTGCCGGAGATCCGGGCGAGGTAGCGCGCGCGACGCGCCTCCCGGAAGTACTCTCTCTGCTCCTCCCAGCGAAACGCCACCGCTCACCCTTTTCCTTCCCCCGTCACCCGGGAGAAGAAAAGGAAGGCCATCGAGGGCCTCCGGTTCCCGGGCTGGGTCACGAAGTGGATCGAATCGAACCGGAACCCTTCCGCGGTCCAGCGATTGAGCTCCGCTTCGATTTCCTCGTCGAAGACTTTCGTTATCTCGACGACCTTGTAGGAGGCGTCCGTCGGTTCCGGCATCCCGGTCACTCCGCGAGAGTCTTCGCCGCCTCCTTGGCGGCGTAAGTCAGAATCAGGTCGGCCCCGGCCCGCTTGATCGACACCAGGATCTCCATCATCAACCGGGGCCCGTCGACCCACCCCAGCTTCTCCCCGGCCTTCACGATCGAGTACTCTCCGCTGACCTGGTAGGCGGCCACCGGCAGGTCGAAAGCGTCGCGGACACGGCAGATGATGTCGAGATAGGGAAGCGCGGGCTTGACCATGACGATGTCCGCACCTTCCTGGATGTCGAGCGCCACCTCCCGGAGCGCCTCCCGCACGTTGGGGGGATCCATCTGGTACGAGCGGCGGTCGCCGAACCCGGGGGCACTCTCCGCCGCATCCCGGAAGGGACCGTAGAACCCGCTTGCGTACTTCGCCGCGTACGACATGATGGGGATCCCTTCGTACCCCTCTTCGTCCAGCGCCCTCCGGATGGCCGCCACCCGCCCGTCCATCATGTCGGAGGGAGCCACCATGTCCGCCCCCGCCCGGGCGTGCGTCACAGCGCTGCGGGCCAGGATGTCGAGCGTCGCGTCGTTGTCCACGTCGCCCGCGGGGTTTAGGATCCCGCAATGGCCGTGATCGGTGTATTCGCAGAAGCAGACGTCGGTGATCACCTGGATATCGGGAACGGCGTCCTTGATGGCCCGGACGGCCGTCTGCACGATCCCGTCGTCGGAACAGGCGTCCGACCCCACGGGGTCCTTCTTCGCCGGGATGCCGAAGAGGAGAATGGCGGGAATCCCCAGGCCCCGGACCTCCCTGACCTCCTTCACAAGGTTTTCCACGCTCAGCTGGAAAACACCCGGCATCGAGGAAATCTCCTTCCGGATCTTCTTCCCGGCGGCAACAAAAAGGGGATAGATCAGGTCGTCCACCGTGAGGATCGTTTCCCGGACCATCCGACGGATTCCCTCATTCCTTCGCAGCCGCCTGGGGCGGTGTTCGGGATACGTCATGGGGTTTCACCTCCGCGGGAAGGGGAGGCGAGATGCGCCTCGATCGCCTCCAGCATCCCGGCCAATGTGAATGTTTCGGGCATGATGTCCACGGGGTAATTCCTTTCCTTGACGGCCCTCGCGGTAACCTCCCCGATCACGGCGATCCTGCTCCGGGAGAGGACGGACGCGGCGCGTTCCTCGCCCAGCAGGAGAAAGAAGTTCCGGAACGCCGAAGGGGATGCGAAGGTACACACATCGGGAGGCAGCTCCCCGATCTCCGCGGCGGCCTTCTCGTCCCCCGCAGGCAGGCCGTTCCGGTACGCCGTCACGACATCCACCGTACCACCCCGGGAGCCGATCTCCTCCGGAATTACCTCCCGTCCCTCCTCGGCCCGCGGGAGAAGAAACCGTTTCCCCGAAACCCCCTCCCGGGCCAGCGCCTCCACCAACCCTTCCGCGGTGTGCCTTTCCGCCGAGAGATGAACGGGGAAACCGTGCCGCGCGATCTCCCGGGTCGTGCCGGGCCCCACGGAGGCGATCCGGACTCCCTCGGGAACCTGCCGGATCCCCCGTTTCGCCACACGTGCGAGAAAGAACCGGGCGGCGTTGGCACTTGTGAAAAGAACCCAGTCGAACGCCCCCAGGCAGGCGATAGCCTCGTCCAGGGGGACGGTGTCGTCGGGGAGGACCAGCAGGACCGTGGGGAATATCACCGGTACTCCCCCCCGCTTCCGGATGAACGCGGAAAACTCTTCCGCCTGTCCTTCGCCCCGCGTCACCAGGATCCTTTTCCCCTGGAGAGACATGGCAGCTATCTGCCCGCCGCCCGGTACACTTCGTCCAGGATCTCCTTCGCGCCGCGTGCGAGCAGCTGCTCGGCAAGGCTTACCCCCAGCGCCTCCGGGTCTTCGGTGCTCCCCCTGGCGCTGCCGCGGATGATCTCGGACCCATCGGGGCGCCCCACCATTCCCTTGAGGAAGATGCTGTCCCCTTCCGTACGTCCGTATGAGGCGATCGGGACCTGGCACCCCCCCTCGAGCCGCTTCAGAAACCCCCGCTCGGCACGAACCGCGAACGCGGTGTCCCGGTCGTTCAGGAACGAGACCGCCTCCCGGGTATCCGGGTCATCGACGCGGACCTCGATCCCCAGGGCTCCCTGCCCGATGGCGGGTAGCGACATCTCCTCGGGGATATACTCGGTAATCTTCGCCTCCCATCCCAGGCGCCGAAGCCCTGCTGCTGCGAGGATAATGGCGTCGTAGCGGCCTTCTTCCATTTTCCGGATGCGGGTGTCGAGATTCCCGCGGAGAGTCTCCACCGAAAGATCGGGACGAAGGCCGAGAAGCTGCGTCTGCCTGCGCAGGGAGCTCGTCCCCAACTTCGCCCCTCGCGGCAGCTCCTCGAACTTCCGGTACTTCACGGAAAGGAAGGCGTCCCGCGGATCCTCGCGCCGCGTGATGGCAACGATCGCAAGCCTGTCGGGCAGATCGGTGGGAACGTCCTTCATGGAGTGGACCGCAAGATCGATGCCCCCGGATAGCAGCGCCTCCTCGATCTCCTTGACGAAGAGTCCTTTTCCCCCGACCCGGGCGAGCGGGACATCGAGGATCATGTCCCCCGTTGTCTTGATCTTCGTGATCTCGACCTTCCTGCCCGTTTTCCTCTCGATCTCGAACTGGATGAACTCGGCCTGCCACAGGGCGAGCTTGCTTCCTCGGCTGCCGAGACGGATCACCTGGTTTGTTTTGCCCAATCCAGCTTCCTCCCGATGTTGTGCACCCTATTCCTGCGGCGGCTTCCCGGTTTCGTCCGCGTCCCCGGTCCCGCTCCGTTCCGATGCTTCCGGCAGGTCGAAGATCTCCCGGACCACCGACACGAGATCCATCTGGTTTCCGCCGTCGGCGTCCCTCTTGAGCGAGGAGATCGGGGCGTGAAGGACCTTGTTGAGAAGCGAGGAGGCGAGGGACTCCACCACCTTCCTCATCTTCGGATCTTCCGTCCCGAGCATCGACATCGCCTTGGCCACCTCGGTGTTCTTCACTTCCTCGTACTTCCTGCGAAGGTTGATGATCGTGGGCGTAGCCTGCTGGGCATCGAGCCACCGGCGGAACGCGCGGACTTCCTCCGCCACGATTTCCTCGGCCTTCAACGCTTCCCGCTGGCGCTCCTCCAGGTTCGTCTCGATGACGTTGTTCAGGTCGTCGATGTCGTATACGTACACGTTGTCGACCTGGTTTGCGTCGGGGTCAATGTCCCGGGGAACAGCCATGTCGATGAAGAACATCGGCCGGTTCTTCCGGATGCGGATGACCTCCTCGATATCCTGTCTCCGGAGGATGAAATGCGGGGCGCCTGTGGAGGAAAGAACGATGTCGGCCCGCTTCAGGTGAACCGAAATCTCGTCGAACCGGATCGGGATTCCCCCGAACTCCTCGGCGAGCTTTCCCGCGCGCTCGAAGGTCCGGTTGGTCACCAGGATTCCCTTGACGCCCGCGGAGATGAGGTGCCGGGCTGCCAGCTCGCACATCTCCCCCGCCCCGATAAGCAGCACGGTCTTGTCCGAAAGATCCCCGAAGATCTTTCGCGCGAGCTCGACCGCGGCGTAAGAGACCGATACGGCGCTGCTTGCCACCTTGGTCTCCGTGCGCACTCTCTTTGCCACCGAGAACGTTTTTGCGAAGAACTTGTCGAGAACCGGCCCGATCGTGCGGAACTCCGCGGCGTAGCCGTACGCGTCTTTCACCTGACCGAGGATCTGCGGCTCGCCAAGCACCATGGAGTCCAGACTGCTGGCCACACGGAACAGGTGCTTCACCGCCTCGTCCTTCTCGTAGTGGTAGAGATACCCGTTCAGCTCCCCCAGCGGGATCCCGTGGTAGGAGGCCATGAACTCCTTGGCATCGGATGTGCCCTGGGAACCCTGGCGGGACAGCGCGCAGATCTCGACACGGTTGCACGTGGACAGGATCACCCCCTCCTTGAGAGACTCCCTCTCGAGGAGGCTCCGGAGCGCATGTCCGATCGCCTCCGTGGGGAAGGCGAGACGCTCCCGGATTTCCACGGGGGCGGTCCGGTGATTGAGTCCTATGATGATGATGTGGCCCATCGGGAAATCCCTGCCCCCCCCCTCACCGCGACAGGCTGGAGTAGGAGTGGAGGCCCGGCAGGAGGAGATTGACGCCCAGGAACGTGAAGAGGATCGCGCCAAACCCGACGATCGCGAGGATCGCCGCCTTGCGTCCCCGCCACCCCACCGTCAGCCGCCCGTGAAGAAGCGCGGCGTAGAGGAGCCACGTGATGAGCGACCACGTCTCTTTCGGGTCCCAGCTCCAGTAGGACCCCCAGGCGTATTCGGCCCAGATGGAGCCCGTGATGATCCCCATGGTGAGGAGGGGAAAGCCGATCGTCAGGCACCGGTAATTGACCTCGTCGAGCACGTCAAGCGAGGGCAGACGCTTGAACATCGCTCCCATTTTCTTGCGCTTGACCTGTTTTTCCTGCAACAGATACATGATGCCCGCACCGAAGGCGACGGCAAAGACCGCGTCGCCGATAAACAGGAGAAGGACGTGGACCGGGAGCCAGTAGGAGTTGAGGGCCGGAGCCAGCCCGGCGACCTCCCCAGGCAGGAACGCGGCGAAGATACTGAAGGCGAAGGCCAGCGGCGCGACGAACGACCCCAGGGTCCGCAGGTTATACCGGATCTCGACGACGAGGAAGATGCCCGCGATCGAAAGGGCGAAAAACGAGAGCGACTCGAACAGGTTCGTCACAGGGGTGTATCCCGCCGACGCGTATCGGAGGGCAAATCCGGCGGTGTGGAGGATCACCCCGATCAGGAGAAACATCCTCCCCAGCTTCGCCCCCCGCTCCTTCATCGTGATGATGAAATATAGGTACGACAGGGCGCCGGCAAAATAGAAGAAGGTGGTGACCTTCAGTAAGGATATGTGCATTTTTTCATTGTAAATCACGGGAGAGAGGGGAACAAGCACAACTGCGGACACGGGGCCGTTTCCGACGGGACCCCCGTGGGAAAACCGGAACCGGGGATCGCGTGATACGATGGCGGACGTGGGACATCGCCCCCTTTTCCTCTGTCTTCCTTTCGCCCTGGCCGCCGCTTTTCTGTCCTGCTGTACCCCGCGGATGCCGGTGGACGAAGGAATACTCGTCATCGCTCTGCCGGGAGCCCCGTCGAGCATCGATCCGCGGCTTGCGACCGACGCGTACGGGACCCAGATCCTGCAGATGACGCACGCCTCCCTGATCCGGATGGACGCGGCGGGGAATCCCGTGCCGGATCTTGCGGAGCATTGGGAGGAACGATCCCCCACCGAGATCGTCTTTCGGCTCCGCGAGAGGATCCGGTTTCACGACGGAAGAGAGCTCTCGTCCGCAGATGTGCGCTACACCTTCGCGTGGATCCTCGACCCGGCGAACCGCTCTCCCCACAGAGCGACGTACGAAAAGATTCAATCGATCGCCACTCCCGACCCTCGCACGGTGATCTTCCGCCTTGCCGAGCCGTTCGCCCCGTTTCTCGCCGGGATGGTACGGGGGATCGTGCCTGCCGGATCCCCTGCCGCCGGGTACTCTCCCCCAATTGGGGCGGGGCCCTACCGGGTGGAGGACTTCCAGCCGGATGGCGCGATCTACCTTTCCCGGTTCCCGGGATACTACGGCAGGGCCCCGGGGATCGAACGAGTGGTCGTCAAATTCCTCCCTGACAGCAACGTGCGATTCCTGGAACTTACGAAGGGGAGCGTCAACTTTGTCCTGAACGGGGTTGACCCCCACCTGCTTCCCGCCGTCCTGGAAAACGAACACCTGGTGATGGAGGAAGCGCCGGGGAGCAATGCGTCCTACCTCGGATTCAACCTCCGGGACCCGGTCCTGTCCGACGTGCGCGTGCGCCGTGCCATCGCCTTCGCGATCGACCGCGAGGCGATCGTCAGAACCCTTTGGGAAGGACACGCGGACCCGGCCGATTCCATTCTTGCGCCCGGCTTCTGGGCCCATGCAGACGGAATTTCTCCTGTCCGCTACGACCCCTCCGAGGCAGGGCGCCTTCTTGACTCCGCCGGCTACCGCGACCCCGATGGAGACGGACCAAGGCCTCGCTTCCGGCTGACCTACAAGACATCGCAGAACGAGTTGCGGCGGCAGATCGCGACTGTCATCCAGGAACAGCTGCGCCAGGTGGGGATCGCCGTGGAGATCCGGTCGTTCGAGTGGGGAACCTTCTTCTCGGACATCCGGAAGGGGAACTTCCAGCTCTACA